>NZ_PPPT01000187.1 GCF_006483445.1 Bradyrhizobium guangdongense
CGTGGGTGAAGCCGAGATTGCCCGAGAGCCCGACCACGAAGCGCGCGGCAATCGCCTGCCGGAACGGATTATCTGACCTCAACGGGCGCAGCGCGGGGACCAGCGTGGCCCAGTTCGGGATGAAGCGGATCTTGTCCCGCTGCATGCCGCGATAGCGCATGATCGGCGCTTCGGCGTCGCGGCCAATGGTGATGACGGCGCTGAGCGCGCGAAACATGAGACTGTTAGCGGCGCGTATCATCAGCGTGACGATCGATCGGGGCTTCAAGATTCCGGCCATGACGAGCACATCTGGAAACAGATCGTGCATGATCAGCGCCGACCGCGCGCCCTTCAGCCAGGCGGCCGCGACGACGGCATAGGGCAGCATGAAGGGCGCGGTCACGGTGAGCACCACGTCGCCGCGCCGCAATTGGCGCGCCAGCGCGAAGAAAATACGTGTCGCGAACAACAGCTCGGCCGAGGCGCGCCGGACCAGCGCCGCCTTCTCCGTCATCCTGTTCCTGACCGCAACGACGCGCGGCATGCCCGGCCCGCCCGCAGGGACCGGACCTGGCGTGCCCGACAGCACCAGGACGTCATGCTCCCGGGCCAGACGACAGGCGATCTCCGCCATGATCGCCGCCGTCGTGCTCGGATCCGGCGGATAATGCTGGCTCGCAACAACGATCTTGTTCAGGGACAGCATCGTCAAGCCGCGGTCGACCCGAATTCCGGAACGGCGTCCTTCAGAATGGTCCTGATGGTTGCCCGGTCGTCGCGCGCGATCGCATGCTCGAGCGCAGCGATCCATTTGCGCAGGGTCAGCATCGGCGGCTCGTTCGGCCGCGCGGCCATGATGCCGGCAACGCCGATCTCGACGGTCGGTTCTTCGGACGCGAACAAGATCTCGTTCAACCGCTCCCCCGGCCGCATGCCGGTGAAGGTGATCTCGATGTCGTAGCCGGGCTGCAGGCCGGAGAGCCGGATCATGCGCTCGGCGAGGTCGACGATCTTCACGGGCTGACCCATGTTGAGCACGTAGACCGAGACGTTGGAGCGCTCGGCGGCAAGTGCGTGCGTCGCCGCCGTGATCACGAGGTCGCAGGCTTCGCGGATGGTCATGAAGTAGCGGACCATGTCAGGATGCGTCACCGTCACCGGGCCGCCGGCCTCGATCTGCGCCTTGAATTTCGGCACCACCGAGCCGTTGGACGCCAGCACGTTGCCGAACCGGACCGAGATCAACCGCATCGGCGGCTTGCTGCCGCCGGCCTGCACCGAGAGATCGTGGTCGAGCGCCTGGCAATACATCTCGGCGAAACGCTTGGTGAGCCCGAGCATCGAGACCGGCTCGATCGCCTTGTCGGTCGAGATCATCACCATGGCTTCGGCGCCGGCGGCGAGCGCCGCATCGGCGACGTTGATCGAGCCGAAGATGTTGGTCTTGACGCCCTCGCTCCAGTCGCGCTCCAGGATCGGCACGTGCTTGAGCGCTGCGGCATGAAACACGATGTCCGGCTTGAACTCGGCCATCAGCCGCATGACGCGCTCGCGATCCCGGATGTCGGCGATGCGGCCCTCGACCGCCGCGCTGGTGCCGTGCTCGGCGAGCGCTTCGGTGATCGCGTAAAGCGCCGGCTCGGAATGTTCGAGGATCAGCAGGCGGTCCGCGCCGAAGGCGACCACGCGCTCGCAGATCTCCGAGCCGATCGAACCGCCACCGCCGGTGACGATGACAGCCTTGCCCTTGATCAGGGCTTCGAGCCGCGCATGGTCGATCGCCTCACTCGGGCGCAGCAAGAGGTCTTCGACCGCGACCGAGGTCAGCCGCGGCGCGTCCCCGCTCTCCAGCGACGGCATGCGGCTGACGATGAGGCCCAGCCGGCGCGCGCGCATCAGCACGGATTCGGGATGCGCCTCCGGCGCGAACGCCGACGGCGTCATCACAGCGCGCTTGATCGGCTTGTTGCGCTTGGCGTAGTCGGCGGTGACATCCTCGATGTCGTCGATGTTGCCTAGCACCGGCACGTTGCGGATCGACTGCCCGCGATCGGCAGCGGACGGCGACAGCACGCCGACCGGCCAGATGCGCTTGATGGCACCGCTCTCGATGCCGCGGAGCAGCACCTCGGCATCCGCGGCGCGGCCGATCAGCAGCGTCGGCGAGGCTTCCTCGGCCCTGGCGTGGCGCCGCACGCGCGTATAGCGGAAATAGCGATAGGCGAACCGCAGCGCGCTCAGGAACGAGATTTCAAGGAACCAATAGAGAATGATGGTCACCTTGCCGAGGAAGAAGGTGCCGTGCACGTTGGGTGAGACGAAGATGTAGTCCAGCACCAGCAGCGCGACGGTCAGCACCGTCGAGACGCGGATGATGTTCAGCGCGTCGGGCAGCGAGATGAATCGCCACTTCGTGGTGGTCAGGTTGAAGATGAAGAACACGACCACGCTGAAGGCGAGGAAATAGGGCAGGATCTGGAGCAGCAGCGGCAGGCGGACGAAGAAGCCGTCGCCGCCCTCGAAACGCAGATAGAACGCAGCAAACAGCGCCGCCGCCGTCGCAAGCAGGTCGTGGAGCGCAATCATGAAATTGCGCAAGGTGAGATGCGAAAAGCGCGTCATTCGCCGATCGATATGTATCCAGTTAGCCCGCAACCTGACCGCGCTGATAGCCCATCTTGCCGCCACTTGCCAGCAATCAGGCGTCAGGAACCGCCTTCCCCACAGCGCGCCCGGTGCGCTGCGCCCTCAACACCATTCCCCCGGCAACCCCGACCCCGATCACGTACATCCACCCCTCGTGAAAATCGAACAGATGGGAATTGAATACCGAGGTGAAGACGTTCTGGACCACCACCAGAAGCCCGATCCAGTTGCCGAGCCCGTCGCCGCGAAACAGCAGGAGGTGCAACAGCCACATGGCATAGAGAATCACGACGCCGATGGCGCCCCACTGCACCGCGACGTACAGGGTCTGGTTATGTGGATTGCCGATGACCTCGCTGGAGGCCAGGTTGCGACTGCCCGTCGCAGCCAGTTCGAACAGCCTGCGGGTCGATCCGGTTCCGTGGCCCTTGATTGGCGCCTCCGCGAAGAAGCCGAGCGACTTCCGCCAGAATTCGAGCCGCAGCCCGACCGAGGTCTTGACGCCCTGCTCCTTGTACAGCCGGTACTGGCTGGAGAAGGTTTCCACCTTGTCGCGCAGCGCGGACGAGGTCTGCCAGGCCAGCAGCGAAATCGCGCAAAGCGCGGCGGCGATGAGAAGGATGCTGCGCCATTTCAGGTGGAGCACCGCAAACACCGCCAGCATGATCGGCACGGTGACGAGCGCGGTGCGCGAGACCACCACAAAGGCCATGTTGGCAAGGAAGCTCAGCGAGATCGCGACCAGCAGTCCCGCGAGCCAATACCGCTTCTCGCGCACCAGCAGCACGGTCGGATAAGCCAGCGCCACCGCGCAGAGCGTGAACTCCTGGCTCTGGTTGATGTAGTTCTTGACGAAGATCCCGTGCTCAAAATCCGGCTTCAGCGACAGGCCCGGATAGAAGGCGACGAGCCACGACACGACGGACAACAGCGCGCAGGACACGAGGAAGGCGATGAACACATGGTGTCCGCGCGACGACCGCTCGAAATGGTAGAGCAGCACCGGCAGCACCAGCAGCTTGGCCGTCGGATTGACAGCATAGAGGCGCGCTCCCCAGGCTACGTCCGACCACAGCGTGCCGGCGAGCGCGAGCAGGACCAATGCGATCGGCGCGAGGCAGATCGGCCGCTTCAGGAATTCGAGGAACGCCCTGACATCGAGAAACGGCACCATGCAGACGAGCAGCGCCGCATTGAAGATCGCGGCAAGCGACGTCGACCAGGGCAGCGAGGCCGCGGTCAAAATCGCGAACACGTCGACGGTATCGGCCCATGCCGCGGGGCTGCGCAGCCGGCGCAGCAGCATCGCCGATGTCGTCTCCGGGGCCAGTGCCGTCACTTGCCGCCCCGCGCGCGATCGACCAGCGTGGTCGTGCTGAAACCTTGCAGAATGTCCACGAGCATGACGATTCCGCCTGCGGCCTCGACGACGTCATGGCCGACGACCTGCTCGCGGGTGTAGTCGCCGCCCTTCACCAGCACGCTCGGCCGGATCTGGGTGATCAGCCGGATCGGCGTATCCTCTTCGA
>NZ_PPPT01000188.1 GCF_006483445.1 Bradyrhizobium guangdongense
GCCATGACGATGTGGAGGCGTTTAGGCGCAATCTCTCAAGGCTCACAACTTCGCCACCGCCTTCTCCGCGCATTTCACAAAGTCGCGGATCAGCGGGCTCTGGGAGTCCCTTCGCCAGCAGACGGCGATCTCGATCGAGTCGGTCGCGTCGCGAAGCGGGCGGAAGACGATGCCTTTGGGAGCGCCGAACTTCGCACAGGCGGGAACGATCGCGAGACCTTCGCCGGCCAGCACGAGGCTCAGTGCCGAATGCACGGTTTCGACGCGGCCGGCGACCGGCATGACGACCTGATGCCGCCGCAACAGCGCGGCGACGGCGGAGGAGGCGGGCTCCTCGTCAGGCTTCGGCAGCGCAATGAGCGGACGGCCCTGCAGTCTGCTCATCGGCACGGCGTTCATGCGCGCGAGCGACGAGCCGGCCGGTACGGCGAGCACGAAACGCTGCGTGCCGATGCGGGCGACCTGAATCTCCGGATGTTCAATCGCCGGCATGCACAGCGCAACCGTCACGCTGCGGTCGAGCACGCGGGTCCGGCGTGTCGAGGCGCTGAGCTCGGCGAATTCCAGGTCGACGCCGGGAATTGAGCGGCGCAGTTCGGGGATCAGCCGCGGCAGCACCGCATTCGCCAGCACGAACATGTAGCCGACGGTGATCCGGCCATGCCGTCCCGCCGCCACCGCGCGCGCGGCTTCGACACCATCGGCGGCGAGCGCCAGCGCCTCGCTGGCGCGCGACAGCAGCGCCTGGCCCGCCTCGGTCAGATCCATGCCGCGCGTGCCGCGGCGGAACAGGGGCGTGCCGATTTCGGCCTCCAGCCGGCGGATCTGGACCGAGAGCGGCGGCTGCGCCATCCGCAAGCGCTCCGCGGCCTTGCCGACGCTGCGCTCCTCGGCCACCGCAACGAAGTAACGAAGCCGGCGTAGATCCATAGGCATACCGAAATCGTATGGGTTGAGCGTGAAATTCGTATTGGACGGCGAGTAAACATGGGTGCCATTCTCGCTGTCAATGCTGACGGCCAACGGCGGCCGCCTTTTGCGAAAGAACGATCCGATGACGAGCGGCGATCTCTGCTTTCTTTCCGCGGTCGAGCTGCGCGAGCGCATCGGCCGCAAGCAGGTGTCGCCGGTCGAAATTGTCAGTGCCGTGCTCGCGCGCGCGGAGGCGCTGCAGCCCAAACTGAACTGCTTCATCACGCTGTGCGGCGACGAGGCGATGGCGCAGGCGCGCGAGGCCGAGCGCAAGCTGATGGCCGGCGAGCCGCTCGGCCTGCTCCACGGCATTCCCTTCACCGTCAAGGACATCGTCAACACCAGGGGCGTGAAGACGACCTTTGGCGCAGTGCCCTACAAGGACAATGTCCCCGACGAGGACGCCGTGGCCGTGGCAAAACTGCGGGCCCATGGCGCGATCCTGATCGGCAAGACCACGACCCCCGAATTCGGCTCAAAATGCCTGACGGACTCGCCGCTGTTTGGCCGCACGCGTAACGCCTGGAGTGCCGAGCGCTCCAGCGGCGGGTCGAGCGGCGGCGCGGCCGTCGCAGTTGCAAGCGGTATCGGGCCGTTGGCGGTCGCGACCGACGGTGGCGGCTCGACGCGCATTCCGGCCGCCTGCAACGGCCTCGTCGGCTTGAAGCAGAGCAACGGCGTCATCGCGCACAGCCAGGCGCTGGATGCTTTCGGCAACCAGACCTACGTCACGCCGACCACGCGAAGCGTCGCCGACACCGCGTTGATGCTGCAGGCGATGGCCGGCGAAGACGCGTGCGATCCCTGGTCGATCGGTGTGCCCGTGCCCGACTTCATCGGCACGTCAGCGCCGCACGGCGATCTGCGTGGACAAAAGGTGCTGTATTGCCTGTCGCCCCCCGGGCGCCCCGTCTCGGCCGATGTCGCAGGCGCCTTCAAGGCGAGCCTCGACCGGCTGGCGAGTCTCGGCGCGGAGCTCGAGGAATTTTCCGGCGAGGGTTATGACATCGAGCCGATCTGGCGGGCCATCAACCACACGGTCTGGCGTACCCGCTTCTCGAAACTGGCATCCGAACACAAGGGCGAGCTGAGCGAAGCCTTCCTCAAGCAGCTCGCGCTCGCGACGAAGGTGACCGGCGTCGACTACCAGGAGGCGATGTTTGCCCGCACCACGCTGTTCCGCCGGGTGCAAGGGCTGCTCGCCCGGGGCAATTTTCTGGCGATGCCGACCCTGACGCGGACGGCGCTCCCCATCGACCAGGATTTGTTCGGCACCATCGAGATCGACGGCCAGCATTTCGACAGCGTCCGGCCGCATTGGTTCCCCTGGACCATGCTGTTCAACATGACCGGCCATCCCGCGATCACCTTGCCCTGCGGGTTCGGCAAGGACGGTTTGCCGATCGGCCTGCATCTCGTCGGCCGCTTCCGCGCCGATGCCGAACTGTTGCGCGTGAGCGCGCTGTTCGAGGCGTCGCAGGATCTGTTGTCCCGCTGGCCCGGGTGAGGAGATGCGCGTGGCGCCGGGGGCTTGCGTCCGGCGCGCGGACATGTTGATCGTGCCCAAAGTAAGCTTTGAGACCGGAAGTCTTGATTTGGTGAGCCCTGAGCCCGTGAGCGCATGAGCGTATTTGTCCTGAGGCGGCTTGTGACCTTGCTGGCGACGCTGGTCGGCGCATCGCTGATCATTTTCCTGGTGCTCGACGCATTGCCGGGCAATGCCGCGCAGATGCTGATGGGCGCCGATGCCTCGCCCGACGCGGTGCGCGCGCTCACGGTCAAGCTCGGGCTCGATCAGCCGCTGGCGGTTCGCTATCTGCAATGGCTCAAGGGCATGGCGGTCGGCGATCTCGGCAACAGCTATGCCTACGGCACGCCGGTTGCCGGCCTGATTGCGGAGCGGCTGACGCTGACCATTCCGCTCGCCATCATCTCCATGTCCGTGACCGTGACGCTGGCGCTGTCAGCCGGCATCTACACCGCCGCCAACCACAACAAGCTCGGCGACGTCGGCGTCATGTCGCTGACCCAGATCGGCATCGCGCTGCCAAACTTCTGGTTCGCCATTTTGCTGATCCTGCTGTTCTCGGTGCGGCTGCAATGGCTCTCGGCCGGCGGGTTCGCCGGCTGGGAGGACGGCATCTGGCCCGGCGTCAGGTCGCTGCTGCTGCCGGCGTTCTCACTGTCAGTGGTGCAGGCCGCGATCCTCGCCCGCGTCACGCGCTCGGCGGTGCTGGAAGTCCTGCGTGAGGACTTTGTGCGCACCGCACGCGCAAAAGGGCTCGGCAAGCGCGAGGTGCTCTGGAGCCATGTGCTGCGCAACGCGATGATCCCGGTCATGACCGTGATGGGCCTGCAATTCGCCAATTTGCTCGCCGGCACCATCGTGATCGAGAACGTGTTCTATCTTCCGGGCCTCGGCCGTCTCATCTTCCAGTCCATCGCCAATCGCGACCTGATCGTGGTGCGCAACTGCGTGATGCTGCTCGCGGCCATGGTGGTCATCGTCAACTTCGTGGTCGATGTGCTCTATGCCTTCATCGATCCCCGTATCAAGGTGCACGATCTGTGAGCGATCCTCTGGCCGCAGCCGTCGGCTTGCCGACCACGACAGTGCCATCGCGGCCCGCGACCGGCTTCTGGCGCCGCGCGTTCCGGCACCGCAGCTTTGTGCTTGGCGGCGCACTGGTGTGCCTCGTGATCGGCTCCGCGCTGCTGTCGCTGGTGTGGACGCCGTGGTCGGCCTACGAGATCGACATCTCCTCGAAGCTGCGGCCGCCGACCTGGTCGCACTGGCTCGGCACCGACTCCTTTGGCCGCGACATCGTCTCGCTGCTGCTGGTGGGCGCGCGCTCGACCATTGCGGTCGGCATTATCGCGGTCGGGATAGGGTTGACTTCTGGCGTCTGCCTGGGGCTGATTGCAGCGGCCAGGAAAGGATGGACGGAAGAGCTCATCATGCGCATGAGCGACTTCACCTTCGCTTTTCCAGCCGTGCTCTCCGCGATCATGCTCGCCGCCGTCGTCGGGCCGGGCATGGTGACCTCGATCACGGCCATCGGGATCTTCCAGATCCCGACCTTCGTCCGGGTGACGCGCGGCTCGGCCAATGCGATCTGGGCGCGCGAATTCGTGCTTGCGGCGCGCGCGTCGGGGAAGGGCGCGTTCCGCATCACCATCGAGCACGTGCTGCCGAATATTCTGTCGATCCTGATCGTGCAGGCGACGATCCAGTTCGCGTTGGCGATTTTGGCTGAAGCGGCGCTGTCCTATCTCGGGCTCGGTACCCAGCCGCCGCAGCCGTCCTGGGGCCGCATGCTGAACGATGCGCAGACGCTGCTGTTCCAGTCGCCGATGCTCGCGGTCTATCCCGGTGCTGCGATCGCCGTGGCCGTGCTTGGCCTCAATCTTCTCGGTGACGGATTGCGCGACCTGCTCGATCCCCGGCTGGCGCGGGAGCGGTGAGATGAGCGGTCCCGCCAACACACCGTTGATCGAGGTCGAAGGCCTCGGCGTCCGGCTCAACACCAGCCGCGGCCCGGCGCAGGCCGTGCGCGGCGTCAGCTTTGCGCTGAAGCGCGGCGAGACGCTTGGGCTGGTCGGCGAATCCGGCTGCGGAAAGTCCGTCACCGCGCTCGCGCTGATGGGGCTGCTACCCGATAGCGCCGTGATCGGCGGCAGCATCCGGCTCGACGGCCGTGAGCTGGCAAAACTGTCCGATGCCGACTACTGCAAGCTGCGCGGCAACCGCATCAGCATGATCTTTCAGGAGCCGATGACGGCGCTCAACCCGATGCACACGATCGGGCATCAGGTGGCCGAGCCGCTGCGGCGACACAAGAACTATTCGGCGGCGCAGGCGCGGCGCGAAGCCATCGCACTGCTCGATCGCGTCGGGCTTCCGGACGCAGCGAAGCGCGTCGACGCCTATCCGCACCAGTTCTCCGGCGGGCAGCGCCAGCGCGTCACCATCGCCATGGCGCTCGCCTGCGAGCCGGACCTCCTGATCGCGGACGAGCCGACCACCGCGCTCGACGTCACCATCCAGGGCCAGATCCTCGATCTCATCGCCGATCTCGTCGAGGAGCGCGGCATGTCCATGATCCTGATCTCGCACGATCTCGGCGTCATCGCCGAGAACGTGCAGCGGATGATGGTGATGTATGGCGGCACGGTGGTCGAGAGCGGACCGACCGGCGAGGTGTTCAGGCGAATGGGCCATCCCTATACACAAGGCCTGTTTCGCGCTCGCCCCCGCCTCGGCGCGCGCAAGGGGACGCGACTGCAGACCATCACCGGCACGGTGCCTGAGCTCGCCGACCTGCCTGCCGGCTGCACCTTCGCCGATCGTTGCCCGCTGGTGATCGATGCGTGCCGGACCGCGCTTCCGCCGGCGGTGGAGGTTGGAGCAGGTCACGGCGTTCGCTGCATCAGGACTGACGTCTCGATGGCGGAACGCGTCGGAGTATCCGCATGACCGACGCAGCGCCGCCGCTTCTCGAGGTGACTGACGTCGTGCAGCGTTACACGTTGCCGCGAGAATCCTTGTTTCGTCCGCCCGGCGTGGTGCGCGCGCTCAACGGCGTGAGCGCGCGCGTGACCGCCGGAAAGAGCCTTGGCGTCGTCGGCGAGTCCGGCTCGGGCAAGTCGACCTTTGCCCGCCTGGTGATGGCGCTGGAGCGGCCGACATCAGGAACCGTGTCGCTGCTCGGCCGCGATCTCAGCAAGCTGCCCGCGGATGAGTTGCGCCGCGCTCGCCGCGATTTCCAGATGGTGTTCCAGGATCCGTATGGTTCGCTCGATCCGCGCCAGACCATTTCGCGCATCGTCGCGGAGCCGCTGACGGCACTGGAGCAGGTCGATCGCGCCACCCAGCGCGCGCGCGTCGCCGCGGTGCTGAAGCAGGTGGGCTTGCGCGATGCGGACATGGACAAATATCCGCACGAATTCTCCGGCGGCCAGCGCCAGCGCATCGCCATTGCGCGTGCGCTCATCACCCAGCCAAAACTGATCGTCGCCGACGAGCCGGTGTCCGCGCTCGACGTCTCCGTGCAGGCGCAGGTGCTCAACCTGTTGCAGGACCTGCAGGAGCAGTTCGGCCTGAGCTATATTTTGATCAGCCACGATCTCGCTGTCGTCGATTATCTCTGCGATGAGGTCGCCGTGATGTATCTCGGCCGGATCGTCGAGCAGGGCAGGCCGGAGGACCTGTTTGCCTCTTGCGCGCATCCCTATACGCGTGCGCTGCTGGAAGCCGTGCCCCGGGCCCGGGCCGGGGGTGAACGCCGCCGCCGCGGCGCCCAGGTGATCGCCTCGCAATCGGCGGCGGCGACGGGGTGCCCCTATGCCTCCCGCTGCCCGCTCGCCGACCAGCATTGCCGCGACACTGCGCCCTTGCTACGCAAGGTCGGTCCGACGCATCTTGCGGCCTGTCACAAGGCCGAGGAGGTCATGACGCTGCCGGCTCTGGTCGCCGAAGCGGGTTAGCGCCAGGCCTCGAAATGACGTAGATTGGCTCTCGAAAATGGCCGGGGAGAAGAGAAGAATGTTCAAGAAATTCGTCATTGTCGCAGTCGCTGCCGCCTTTGCCGCGGCGCCGCTGCCCGCGCTCGCGCAGAAGAAGGACAGCGTCGTCATGGGCATGACGCTGGAGCCGCCGGGCCTCGATCCGACCAACGCGGCTGCCGCTGCAATTGCAGAGGTCACGCTTTACAACATCTACGAGACGCTGACCAAGATCAAGGAGGACGGTACCGTCGGGCCGCTGCTCGCCGAGAGCTGGACCGCCACGCCCGATCTGAAGACCTACACGTTCAAGCTGGCCAAGGGCGTCAAGTTTCAGAACGGCGAGCCGTTCAATTCCGCGGCGGTGAAATTCTCGTTCGACCGCAACGCGGCGAAGGACAGCACCAACAAGGACCGAAGCCTGTTCCAGGCGATGGAATCCGTGACGGCGCCCGACGCCGACACCATCGTCGTCGCGATGAAATATTCCGAGCCGAACCTGCCGTTCTTGCTCGGCCAGGCGAGCGGCTCGATCGTCGAGCCGAAGAGCGCTGGCACCAACGTCACGCAGCCGGTCGGCACCGGGCCCTATCAGCTTGGGGCGTGGGTGAAGGGCTCGTCGATCACGCTCAACAAATGGGCCGACTATCGCAACGCCGCCGCGATCAAGCTGTCCAAGGTGACGATCCGCTTCATCTCCGATCCGGCCTCGCAGGCCGCGGCGCTGCTGTCGGGCGACGTGGACGCATTTCCGCGCATCGCGACCCGCGTCGTTGCGCAGTTCAAGAGCGATCCGCGCTTCACGGTGCTGATTGGCGGTTCCAAGGCCAAGACCATCGTCGCCATCAATGAGCGCAGGAAGCCGCTCGACGACGTCCGCGTTCGTCGCGCCATTCTTGCGGCGATCGACCGCAAGGCGATGATCGAGGGGGCTGCCGAGGGTTTCGGTACGCCGATCGGCAGCTTCTACACGCCGGGCTCGCTCGGCTATGTCGATACGACCGGCATCAATCCCTACGATCCCGAGAAGGCCAAGAAGCTGCTCGCGGAAGCCGGCGTCACCAATCTCGAACTGAGCTTGAAGCTGCCGCCGCCGCCTTACGCGCGGCAGGGCGGCGAAATCCTTGCAGCCCAGCTCGCCAAGGTCGGCATCACCGCCAAGATCGAGAACGTGGAATGGGCGCAATGGCTGTCGCAGGTCTTTGCCGGCAACAGCCCGCATAATTTCGACCTCACCATCGTCAGCCATGTCGAGCCGTTCGACCTCGTGAAGATCACCGAGCCGGACTACTATCTCGGTTACAACAACGAGGCCTTCAACAAGCTCTACCAGCAGATCGTGGCTACGCCGGATGAGGCCGGCCGCGCAAAACTGCTGGGCGATGCGCAGAAGATGCTGGCCACCGACGCCGTGGCCGGATTCATGTACCAGCCGCAATGGCCCACCGTCATCAGCAAGAAGCTGAAGGGTGTCTGGAAGGACGTCCCACAGTTCGAGAACGATTTTTCGGCCTGGTCCTGGGAATAGCTTGAACTCACTAGAGTGGTTGGCGCGGCGGAACCCGGGTTCCGCCGCGCTTGTTTTTGATCACCTTGCGATCAACCAATAGAGAGGTGTGAAGGGGATCACAGGGGAACCCGGCGTCAACAGCTAATCAGGCTTTCGATGGGCGCGAACCAATGGAGGTTCGCATGAAGCGTCTGATGATTTCGGGTCTGGTATCTGCCTCTCTGCTCGCCGTTGCAACCGGCGCACTGCGTTCGCATTCCCACTCTGGCGGTGGCACCGTCGGAATGGCATCGCGCGACGCCGCGACTGTCACGCAAACCAGCCAGCTTCCCGTGCAGGATTTCGAGGATCGCTCGCTGGTCTTCCCGCGGGACGTGCAGCCGCTGCGCCCCTAGGGGCTCAGCAGCATCGGATCGATAAGGTGCCGCTTTGTCGCAATCGGGAACGTTGGCGGGCCGATGTCGTTGAGTTGGATCAACGAACGGAGGTCGCCCCGTGCGAACGCTTGCGCTGATCTTTTGCCTGACCGCTGCCTTCGGCTCCGGTGCCACCGCTGCCGAGCCGGATAAGAGCAAGGCCGAGGCGGCGACCGTCGGGACCGGACGCACGCCGCCGGAGGACAAGGGGCAGTTGCAGCCGCAGGGCTGGACCGGACCGATCAACACGCAATCCGGCGGTGCGCCCGCGGAAAGTCCACAAGGCCAGAGCCCGCCCGGCATGCAGGCCGCTCCCGAAGGCTCCAACAAGACCGTCGTCGCGCCTGAGAAATAGGCCGCCCGGCGCTTTTGCGGTGAGCGAAAGTTCGGGCAGAATGGGCCGGTACGTTCACCGACCCGGACGGCTCATGCAATTCCGCGCGTGTCTCCTCGCTCTTCTGCTCGCTTTATCATCGCTTGCTCCTGCGCGCGCGCAGATGGCGGGGCACGGCGGGCCCGTGCGCGCCATCGCGGTGTCGGTTGACGGCAAGACGGTGCTGTCTGGTGGTTTTGATACGGCTGCGATCCGTTGGTCGCTGGCATCAGAGGCGGCCGAACAGGTGCTGCGCTTTCACAGCGATGCGGTGAATGCCGTCGCGTTCGTCGGTGCCGCGCGCATGGCGACCGCCGGCGCCGATGGCCGCATCGCGGTCTGGACGGTGGGCCGCGCGCAACCGGACAGCGTGCTCGAGGGACATGCCGGGCCGATCGTCGCGCTCGCAATTTCGCCCGATGCATCGCAACTCGCGTCCGCATCATGGGATCGCACGGTGCGGCTGTGGTCGCCGGCGGACGGACAATCGCGCGTGCTCGAAGGGCATTCGCAAAACGTCAATGGCGTTGCGTTCACGCCAGATGGGAAATCGTTGGTCAGCGTGGGCTATGACCTCGCCGTGCGGATCTGGCGCGTAGCTGATGGCACCTCGGACGTCGTCACGTTGCCGGCGCCGCTGAACGCGGTGGCGATCGCGCCGGATGGCGAGATCGTCACGGGGGCTGCCGATGGCAAGCTGCGGATGCTCGCTCCGGACGGCAAGCAGGCCGGCGAGGTCGCGGTCGGCCCGACACCCATCGTGTCGCTGGCGCTGACCGCCGACGGCGCGCTGATCGCGGCAGCCGGCATCGGCGGCACGGTGGCGATCGTCGATCGCAAGTCGCGCAGCCTGTTGCGCACGCTGGTCGGGCCGGGCCTGCCGGTGTGGTCGGTGGCCTTCCTGCCGGATCGCGAGACGCTGGTGACGGGCGGGGCCGACGGCAAGATCAGGCGCTGGAATGCGAGGAACGGCGATCCCCTCGGCTCGAACCTACTGGGAACGCCGTCCGATCCGCTCGCCGCCTATGCCGGCGATCACGGCGCGGATGTGTTTCGGGCCTGCGTGGCCTGTCACACGCTGTCGGACAAGGAGACGCAGCGCGCCGGCCCGACGCTTGCGGGACTGTTTGGCCGCAGGATCGCGTCGCTGCCGGATTATCGCTTCTCGGATGCGCTGAAGACGATGGACATCGTCTGGACGCCGGAGACGGTCGCAAGACTGTTCGAGGTCGGACCCAACGCCTACACGCCCGGCACGAAGATGCCGGAGCAGCGGATCGGTTCGGCCGAGGATCGCCGCGCGCTGACCGACTTTTTGGCGCGCGCGACGACGCGGTAAATTAGATTGAATCCCAATTATCCATCGGCAGGTCCCGCATCTCGGGATGCGCCTTCAGGATCTGGATCACGTCGATGCTGGGATGCTCCTTCAGCGCCTGCGCGACGCAGCCATTGACGTATTTGCGGCGCTGCAGCCACGCGATCTTCTTGCCCTTGGCTTCGGCCTTGCAGGCAACGATCGCCTGCTTGACGGCGACCTTTTGCGCCTTGGTCAGCGGAGGTGCCGCGGCCTGGGCCGCGCCGCCTGCAAGCGCAATCGAGATCAGGCATGCCGACAAGAGCGTGACGAAACGAGACATGCGATGCTTCCTTGGTGTTTTCCGACCCTGCAAACTTATCCGTTGTTGTCTTTGTCGCGCTGGCGCAGATAATCCTCCGTGGTGCGCGGCGGCGTGCGTTCGGGCACGCCCTTGAACGGATTGAACTGCTGCTCGCTCATGACGATGACGCGGCAGTCGGCGCACATCTTGAGCGCCTCGACCCGTTTGTCGCCGGCCGGATACATCCAGTGCCGCCCCTCGAGCTTGGCCGCGATGCGGTCGATCGTGCTCTTGACGCCGAAGGCGGTGCCGCAGCGGACGCAGAGCGCGGGCTCCTCTTCCTTGATGATGGTCGCCGGCGCGCGCGCGGCGCGGAAATCGATCTGCGGTGTGAGCGTGATGACTTTTTCCGGACACGTGCTCTGGCACAGGCCGCATTGCACGCAGGCGTCCTCGATGAATTTCAGCACCGGACGGTCCGGATCGTCGCGCAGCGCGCCGGTCGGGCAGGCCGACACGCAGGACAGGCACAGCGTGCAGCCGCCGGTGTCGACGCTGACAGCGCCGATCGGTGCGCCCGCGGGCAGGGCGATCACGTCCACCGGCTTTGGTGCGAGGCGATGGAGCTCGCTGAGTCCGAAGCGCAAGAGGTCGCGGCGCTTGCCGACGGTCTTGAAAGTCGCCGATGTCGCGACCGCGGCGAGGGGGCCGATGCCGGTCAAGTGGTCGCCGAGCGCATCGGGATCATCGGTCTCGATGGTGGCGACGCGGTGGCCCTCGAACCCGAGTCCGCCAAGGATCGCGTCGGCCATGGCGATGGTCTGCGACAGCCCGGTCACATCATGGCGCGGCTTTGCGCGCAGCAGGAATCGGACGGCTGAGACGCCATAGGCGAACGCGCCGATGATGGCTTCAAGCCCGACTTGCGTGAGCTCGTTGACGGCAAAGGGCAGCACGTTCGCCGGCAAGCCGTCGCCATGCCGCGCCAGCGCATCGATCAGCGGCGTGCCGTGCGGGCTGTCATGGAACAGCAGCACCGCGTTGGCGCCGCCGGCCTCGTGATAGGCAAGCAGCATGGCGCGGAGCTTTTGGAGCTGCGCATCCGCGGGCGGCAATGTGTAGGACGCCGCGCCCGTAGGGCAGGCGGCGGCGCACTGCCCGCAGCCCGCGCAGATATTCGGATCGATGGCGACATGATCGCCGGCGGGCGTGATCGCGCCGGTCGGGCAGAGATCGAGGCAGCGATGGCAGCCGGTGCGCTTGGAGCGGGAATGCGCACAGAGATCGGGCGTGACCTCGACATATTTCGGTCGGTCAAAACTGCCGACGAGATCGCGCGCTGCCAGCACCGCGCGCAGCACTGCGGCCGGATCGTTCGGATCGGCGCGGAGATAGCCGTCGCGCAGATCGTGCGCAGGAAACAGCGGCGTCCCTCCCGTGAGGTCGAGCACGATATCGCAGCGCGACGTCACCCCGTTCCGGGGAGCGTCGAGCACGAAGCGGTCGCGCGAGGAGGGGCGGGGACGCGCGTAGTCGTCGATTGCCAGCTCAAAGGCGCCAAAATGTCCCTTCGCGGCGCGGATGGTGCCCTTCACGATCGGGAAGACGGTTGCCGTCTGCGGCACGGTGGCACCGATTTGCCTGAGCATGACGGTGACGTCGAGGTGATCGGCGAGCAGCCGGCCGGCTTCGATCGCGGCCTCATCGCGCCCGTAGATCAGAACCACGCCGTCGCTCGACAAGGTGACCAACGGATAATCCGGTGTCGGGATCGAGGCTGCAGCCAGCAGGGCCGCCATTTTTGCACCGGCGCGCGCGCCCTCGTGCGACCAGCCGGCGGTCTCACGGATGTTGACGAAGCTGATCGCCTCACTCCGTTCGCCGGCTTCGTCCGAAAACTGCGCGGCCTGCTGCGTGCAGGCGACCGTCAGCGCGCCCTCGGCTGCCGCGGCTGCGCGGAAATGATCGAGCTCGGGACCGCAGAGATGGCGAAAGCTCTTGATCTCGCTGTTCGGGCATCCGCGCCGGATCGCACCCACGTCGAGACGCATCGTGTCTTCGCACGAGCAGATCAAAACGGTCTTCGACGGCTGCGCCAGGTTAACCCCTCCGCCATTACGGTGCCGACTGCGGACTCGCGCCGGCCCTTTGCCTCGTATAGACATTATCCATTGGGAAGAAAAGGAAAGTGGAGGACGGCCTGCCGTCGACCCCAGTCAAACATTTTTCCGCGACGGAACCGATCCGCCTGCCGCCGCCGTTCACCCTGGTGCGGTTGCGCGAGAGTGGCGATGCGTTTGCCCATGCATGCCGCATTGCACCGGAAAGTGGCGCGGGCACGCTTGTCTATGTCGGCCGCTTCGATCTTGCGGAGTTCGCCGTGGTCCTCGAGCCGGGCGAACCCTTGCGCAGCGCGCGGCGCGCTTTTTATGCCGGGATGGTCGCACTGTCGGATGCGCTCCGCGCCTATGCGCCGCCGAGCAGGCCGATCACGATCGATTGGCCTGACGCGGTCAGGGTCGATGGCGGACTGGTCGGCGGCGGACGCTTGGGCTGGCCGGTTGGTGCCGACGAAGACGCAGCCCCGCCCTGGCTGGTGTTCGGCGCCATGATCCGGACAGTTGCCATGGGTGACGACGAGCCGGGCGTTCACCCGCTTGCCTCGGCGCTCGACCAGGAAGGGTTTGGCGAGGCCGGCGCCGAGCAGGTGACGGAGAGCTTTGCCCGACATTTGATGCTGGCAATCGACGGCTGGCAGGCCGATGGATTTGACGGCGTTGCGCGCGAATATCTGTCCCGCATGCCGCGCGAACGGCAGACCGTGCAGCGCATCGACGATCGCGGCGATCTCCTGACGCGTCGCATCGGGACCGAAATTGTCGAGCGCGGCGACCTCGCGCTGGCGCTGGCGACGCCGTCCTGGCTCGATCCGTCCCGGGGAGGGCCGCTTCTGTGAAACTCTTGCGCACCATCGCGCTCGATCCCTCCGACACCTTCGTATTCGACGTCGCGGCGGAGCCGGGCGAATGGGCCGTCTCCGGGGCTTTCCGCTTCTGGGATCGCGATGGCGCCAAGCTCGAAGGCAAGGAGCGCGCGGCGTTTCGCGGCGGGTTTCTCGGCGTGCAATCCTGGGGCTGGTCGACGCTGGTGCAGATCGTGCCGGCGACGGCGGCTGACTACCAGAGCCTGGTCGAGCTCTTGGCCCGGCAACTCGTCGATCGCCTCGGCGCGCCCGATATCGCCGCGGCACGTGCAGCCGCGGAAGAGGAGGTCGCCTTCGCCCAATCGCTCTGCACCCATCCGATCTCCTCGCTGATCGCGGTCCATCGCGTGGCCGAGGACGGCGAGGTCCGCGAATCCTTCCGCCGGCTGCAACTGCGGGAAGGGCAGGGGCATAGCAAGGCATTCTCCTTCATGGAGGTGGTCGACGACGCCGAGCCCGATGACGGTCTCAATCTCGCGGAGTTGGGTCGGGAGCCTGGCGTCAGATGAACGATTTCTGGATCGCCTGCGGCCACCATCTGCTCGATCGTGACGAGGGCGGCGGCCTCTGTGTCACCGACGATTTCCTCAAGGCCTATTTTGCCCGTCCCGAGCTGATGCCGCCGGAGGATGCGTGTCCGGTCGAGCGCCGGCTGCACCGCGAACTGCTCGCCGATCCGCGTCAGCCGGTCAGCGCCGACGAGATCGCGGGGATCGCCGATGACGATGCCCGCGAGAACTGGCAGTTCGTGCTGGCGTTTCGCGACCTGCTGCTGCGGCATCCGACGCTGGAGGCCGCCTATCTCGCATCGGTACGTTCAGGCGCGAACGATCTGCCGCCGCTGTTCGTCAACCAACTCGTGCACGTCATTCTGCGCAATGCGCTCGACGGCTGCGACGACCCTTTCGTGCTGCGCGCCGCCGAGCTGTTCTTCCGGATCCAGCGTATCCTGCCGCATGAGCAGGCCCTGCTGCTCGGCGACGAGGAGATCGTTGGCGGAATCAGCCCGACCCCGGTGCTCTCCCTGATGTCGATGCTGGGCGCCACTACCGATGCGGTGGTCGACGTCTTGAGCGCGGAAACGGCCGAGACCTATTGGCAGCGCAGCGACCAGTTCGACATGGCCTTTGACCTCACGGCCGACGGCCTGGGGCCAACGGCACTCGCGAAGGTGATGACGCGCTGGATCTCGCATCTGCTCGGCGTCGATGTGACCATCGAGCCGTTGCGCGCACTGCAGGACGCAAAACTCACCTGGTATGTCGGGCTCGATGCCGATGCCACAAGGCTCGGTGACCGCCTCTGGCATGGCGAGGAGCTCGACGAGCCCAGCGCCGACCGCGTGCTCGCGCTGTTCCGCCTGACCTTCGTCGATTCAACGCTCGCGCTCGACGATGTCGAAGACGAGCCGGTCTATCTGATCCTGTCGATGACGGCGGACCAGAAGCTGCGCATGAAGCCGCAAAATCTGCTGACGGGCCTGCCGGTGAAGCGCCTGGAGATGGTGACATGAGCCCCGCTGCGCTGCCATTGGTGTCGATCCCGGTCGGCGTCGTGGTCGAGCGGCGCAAGGCCGACTCACCCTGGATCGACTTCGTCTGGCGCGGGATCGCCGTGCTGCCGGACGAACCTGCCACACAGCCCTGGACTGTGTTGCGCGAGCAGGACGGTACGACGCTGTTCTATGCCGGAAGCGCCACCGTCGATCTCTATCCGTCCGAGACGGCGCGCTATCGCGACAATCTCGCCTCGGGCAGCCCGAGCATCTGGACCGTGCTGTCGCCTTCGGAAGGCTTCTGGCCCTATGCCGTCACCACAGTGACCGCCGATCCCGCGGAAGGCGAGGGCTTTACCGAGGCCGCCGACAATCTCGTGGAGGCGGTACCGATGCCGGAGGTGCTGCGCGAGGCGATTGAAAGTTTTGTCGCCGAGCACCATGTCGAGCGGGAATTCGTCAAGCGCAAGCGGCGTCGCGCCGATCCGGAGGCGCTGGCGCGCCGCGACCATGAAGGTGGACAGGAATGAGCGAGGAAGAGTTCCTTGCACGCTGGTCCCGCCGCAAGCGCGAGTCGCAAGCCGACATTGCGCCAGCGAAGCTTGCCGAGACGCCGCCCGCACCGTCGGTGCCCGAGGCCAAGGATGGTGCGATGGATGGCGAGGGCGCGTTCGACCTCGCGAGCCTGCCGTCCATCGACGAGATCAACGCGGCGACCGACATCACGGCGTTCCTGCGCAAGGGTATTCCACAGGAGTTGAGCCGTGCGGCCCTTCGCCGCGCCTGGTCTGCCGATCCCGCCATTCGTGACTTCGTCGGACTTGCGGAGAATGCATGGGACTTCAACGACCCGACCGCAATGCCTGGCTTCGGGCCGCTGGATTGTACCTCGGAGGAACTGGCGGCGCTCCTCGATCGCGTCATCGGTGGCGTGCGCGAGGTGGTCGAATCCGCAGCCGACGCGTCGACTGAAACGGCAGATTCTTCGGCAAATTTGTATCAAGCCGAAACGACGGCCGCTTCCGGAACCATCGAGCAAGAGCCAGCGCCAGAAGTCCCCACAATGTCTGTTGCAGCGCAACCGACAGTGGTCGAGAGACATGCGGATTTTGCCGAACCCGTCAGGCCCCGCACACATGGTGGTGCGCTGCCGCGCTGAGCATCACGACCAAAGGCTATAGCCTTGAGCTATAGGCAGGCGATTGACCACCCGCGGAACCGGGGCTACGCTTTGACTACTGCTTTGTAACAAAAGCGATAATCAAGCAGACGGGACTTGGATGGGAGGTCCACGTGCGGGATGACGGTCTTGATCGCGCAATCGATGCCGCGGGCGGCATCGCTGAGCTTGCGCGCAAAATAGGCATCAGCCAGCCATCGGTCTCGAACTGGACCAAGGTGCCCGCACAACGGGTGATTGCAGTCGAGGCCGCCACCGGCGTGCGCCGGAACGATCTGCGGCCCGATCTCTACAGCGAACAGTCAATCGCAGCGCCGATCGATCCCGTCGATGCCGCGCGCGCCCAGGAATACGCGCTCTTGGCAACGCTTCTCTCGGCGCCGCCGTCGCGGCGGCTGCTCGACCAGCTTGCTGCACTGACCGGTGACCCGACGCCGCTCGGGCGCGCGCATGCCGCGCTCGCGGACGCCGCCGCGAACGCGGTTCCGGCGAAGGTCGAGCGCGAATATTTCGACCTGTTCGTCGGGCTCGGCCGCGGCGAATTGCTGCCCTACGCCTCGTACTATCTCACCGGCTTCCTCAACGAGCGGCCGTTGTCGCGCCTGCGCGCTGACATGGCCGCGCTCGGTGTCGAGCGAATCGCCAACAATTCCGAGCCCGAGGATCATGCCGCAATCCTGTGCGAGATCATGTCGGGTTTTGCCGATGGCAACTTCGATGCGCCGCCCACGGCTCAGCGCGCCTTCTTCGAAAAGCATGTATCGCCCTGGATCGGGCGTTTGTTCGCAGACATGGAGAGCACCGAGAACGCCCGCTTCTATCGAGCGGTCGGCGCGCTCGGCCGTGCCTTTATCGAGATCGAGACGGAAGCATTCACATTCGCCAACTGACCGACGGGCGTCGGTCCGGGAGAGATGCGATGAGTGACGAGACGAAAGCCAAAGTGGGACGCCGCGATTTCTTGCGCAAGGTCGGCATCGGCACGGTCGGCGCCGGTGCGACGCTTGCGACGCCGCTGGTCGGCTCGGCTCAGGCCGACAGCGAGAACAACGACGAGAAGCGCAAGGCGCGCTACAAGGAGTCCGACCACGTCAAGGCCTATTACCGCGTCAATCGCTATCCGGCTTGAGAGGGAGGCCGCCCGTGCTTATCAAGCGAACCCATCAGCGTTCAGATCGCCGCGGCACCGTTGCCGAGTCACTCGCAGGCCAGGGCGGCGGCCTCGATCGCCGCAGCTTTCTGCGCAAGTCCGGCCTCGCCGGCGGCGCGCTCGCAGCGCTCGGCACCATGCCGGTCGGCAGCGTGCGCAAGGCGGAGGCCGCGGCCGCCGGTCCGCTGACGGCCGGTGCCACCATCAAGAAGAGCATCTGCACCCATTGCGCCGTCGGCTGCACGGTCACCGCTGAAGTGCTGAACGGCGTCTGGATCGGCCAGGAGCCGAGCTGGGATTCGCCGATCAACCGCGGCTCGCATTGCGCGAAGGGTGCCGCGGTGCGCGAACTCGTGCACAGCGACCGCCGGCTGCGCTACCCGATGAAGCTCGTCAACGGCCAGTGGACGCGGGTGTCCTGGGACACCGCGGTCAACGAGATCGGCGACAAGCTGCTGCAGATCCGCGAGAAGTCGGGCAGCGATTCAGTCTATTGGCTGGGCTCTGCCAAGATGACGAACGAGGGTGCCTACCTGTTCCGCAAGTTCGGCGCGTTCTGGGGCACCAACAACACCGACCACCAGGCCCGCATCTGCCACTCCACCACCGTCACCGGCGTCGCCAATACCTGGGGCTATGGCGCCATGACGAACAGCATCAACGACATGCGCAATTCCAAGACGATGCTGTTCATCGGCAGCAACGCGGCGGAAGCGCATCCGGTCAGCATGCAGCATCTGCTGGAGTCCAAGGAGCTCAACAAGGCGAACTTCATCGTGTTCGACCCGCGGTTGACGCGCACCGCGGCGCACGCCACCGAATATGTCCGCATCCGTCCCGGCACCGACATTCCCGTGCTCTACGGCATGATGTGGCACATCCTGAAGAACGGCTGGGAGGACAAGGAGTTCATCGCCTCCCGCGTCTATGGCTTCGACGATCTGCGGAAAGAAGTCGAGAAGTGGAATCCGCAGGAAGTCGAGCGCGTCACCGGCGTGCCCGGCGAGCAGCTCGAGCGCGTCGCAAAAATGTTCGCGACCGTGAAGCCTGCGACCATCATCTGGTGCATGGGCCAGACCCAGCACACGGTCGGCACCGCCAACGTGCGGGCAAGCTGCATCGCGCTTCTGATGACCGGCAATATCGGCAGGTCGGGCGGGGGCGCCAACATTTTGCGCGGCCATGACAACGTGCAGGGCGCAACCGACGTCGGCCTCGATATCGTGACGCTGCCGTTCTACTACGGCCTCGCCGAAGGTGCCTGGAAGCATTGGTCGCGGGTCTGGGAGGTCGACTACGACTATCTGGTCTCGCGCTTCGACGAGAAGAAGCAGATGGAGACCCCAGGCATCCCGCTGACGCGCTGGTTCGATGCCGCGCTGCTGCCGAAGGCCGACGTCGCCCAGAAGGACAACGTCAAGGCGGTCTTCGTGCAGGGGCATGCCAGCAACAGCATCACGCGCATTCCGGAATCGCTAAAGGGCCTGAAGGCGCTGGATCTGCTCGTGATTGCCGATCCGCATCCGACCACCTGGGCTTCGCTTTCGGTGGAGGCGGGACGCAAGGACGGCGTCTACATCCTGCCCGTGGCCACGCAGTTCGAATGCACGGGATCGCGCGTCGCCTCCAACCGCTCGATGCAGTGGGGCGAGCAGATCGTGAAGCCGATCTTCGAATCCAAGGACGATCTCGAGATCATCTATCTGATGGCGAAGAAGTTCGGCTTTGCCGACAAGATGTTCAAGAACATCAAGGTCGAGAACAATCTGCCGGTTGCCGAGGACGTGCTGCGCGAGATCAACCGGGGAAGCTGGTCGACCGGCTATTGCGGCCAGTCGCCGGAGCGCATCAAGGCGCACATGAAGAACCAGAACAAGTTCGACCTGGTGACCATGCGCGCGCCGAAGGACGATCCGGAGGTCGGCGGCGACTATTACGGCCTGCCATGGCCGTGCTGGGGCTCGCCGGAGGTCAAGCATCCCGGCTCGCCGCTGCTCTACAACAACAACCTGCACGTCATGGATGGCGGCGGCGCGTTCCGCCCTCGCTTCGGTATTGAACGCGAGGAGAAGCTCGCCGACGGCACGACGCGCAAGGTGAGCCTGCTCGCCGACAAGTCCTTCTCCAAGGGCTCTGACATCGAAGACGGCTATCCCGAGTTCACGCTCGCGAGCCTGAAGAAGCTCGGCTGGGACAGCGAACTGACCGAGGCCGAGATGGCCACGATCAAGCGCGTCAACGCGGCCAACCCGGACGCGGTGTCGTGGGCGCTCGATCTTTCCGGCGGCATCCAGCGTGTGGCGCTCAAGCACGGCTGCGTGCCCTTCGGCAACGGCAAGGCGCGCATGAACGCGTTCGGCCTGCCGGACCCGATCCCGGTGCATCGCGAGCCGATCTACACGCCGCGCGTCGACCTCGTCGAAAAATACCCGACGCTGCCCGACGCCAAGCAGTTCCGCCTGCCGAATATCGGCTTCTCCGTACAGAAGGCGGCGGTGGAGAAGGGGATCGCCAAGCAGTTCCCGCTGATCCTGTCCTCGGGCCGCCTGGTCGAGTACGAGGGCGGCGGCGAGGAGACGCGCACAAATCCCTGGCTCGCCGAATTGCAGCAGGACATGTTCATCGAGATCAGCGTGGCCGATGCCGCCGATCGCGGCATCAAGGACGGCGGCTGGGTCTGGGTGAGCGGTGCCGAGAACAACTCGCGTGCCAGGATGAAGGCGCTGGTCACCGAGCGTGTCGGCAAGGGCGTGGCCTGGATGCCGTTCCACTTCGGCGGCTGGCTGGGTGGTGCGGACCTGCGCAAGAACTATCCGGCGGGCACCGACCCGATCGTGCTCGGCGAAAGCGCCAATACCATCACGAGCTACGGCTACGACCCGGCGACGGGCATGCAGGAGCCGAAGGTCACGCTTTGTCAGATCGTCGCGGCTTGAGGGAGCAACGAACATGGCTCGAATGAAGTTTCTCTGCGACGCTGACCGCTGCATCGAATGCAACGCCTGCGTCACGGCGTGCAAGAACGAGCACGAGGTGCCCTGGGGCATCAACCGGCGCCGCGTCGTCACCATTAATGACGGCAAGCCCGGCGAGCGCTCGATCTCGATGGCCTGCATGCACTGCACCGACGCGCCCTGCGCGGCGGTGTGCCCGGTGAACTGCTTCTACACCACGGCTGACGCCGTGGTGCTGCACTCCAAGGACCTCTGCATCGGCTGCGGCTATTGCTTCTACGCCTGTCCGTTCGGCGCGCCGCAATACCCGAAGGTCGGCAATTTCGGCTCGCGCGGCAAGATGGACAAGTGCACCTATTGCGCCGGCGGCCCGGAAGCCGACGGCAGCAAGGAGGAGTACGAGAAGTACGGCGCCAATCGCCTTGCCGAAGGCAAGCTGCCGCTCTGCGCCGAGATGTGCTCGACCAAATCGCTGCTCGCCGGTGACGGCGAGATCATCGCCCAGATCTACAAGGAGCGGGTGACGAAGCGCGGCTACGGCTCGGGTGCGTGGGGCTGGAAGACGGCCTATCGCGAGTCGATCGAATCCTGAGGGCGGGCAGCAGTCTGGGGCGGATGGATATCCGGGAGGAGCCTATGGCGTCGTTTGGAAGGTTTGTTCGCCTCGCGTTTGGCGCGTGGGCGCTTCTCCTGCTCGTGATGGCGGCGCCGGCGCCGCTCGGTGCCCAGCAGGTCAACCCGACCGCAAGCTCGGTGAAGGAGCAGCAGCTCCTTCAGGAGCTGAACCGGATCCAGGGCCGTGTCTCCATTCCCGACCAGCGCTCGGGCATGCTGGAGCAGCCGCAAGGCCGCGAATGGCGTGAGTTCCGAAATGTCACGCTGCGCTGGATCGGCGGCATCGCGATTCTCGGCATGCTCGCGGTGCTCGTGATCTTCTATCTCAGCCGCGGCATGGTCAAACTGGAGAGCGGGCGCTCGGGCCGCACCATCGTTCGCTTCAACGCCTTCGAACGTTTCGTGCACTGGATGACGGCGACATGCTTCATCATCCTGGCGATCTCAGGCCTCAACATTACCTTCGGTCGGCCGCTGCTGCTGCCGTTGATCGGCTTTGAAGCCTTCTCCGAATGGTCGCAATGGGCGAAGTACGCCCACAACTATCTGAGCTTCCCGTTCACGCTCGGCGTCGTCCTGATCTTCCTGATGTGGATCGCGGGCAATATCCCGAACAAGGTCGACATCGAATGGGCCAAGCGCGGCGGCGGCCTGTTCGGCCATGACCATCCACCGGCCAATCGTTTCAACGGCGGCCAGAAGATGATCTACTGGATCGTCGTGATCGGCGGCGGGCTCGTCGCGGCGACCGGCTATGCGCTGATGTTCCCGTTCTACGGCACCGGGATCGAGGGCATGCAGATGGCCCAGATCGTCCACTCGATTGTGGCCGTGCTGTTCGTCGCTGCCATGATGGCGCACATCTATATCGGTACGATCGGTATGGAGGGAGCGTTCGAGGCGATGGGATCGGGCGAGGTCGACGTCAACTGGGCACGCGAGCACCACAGTCTGTGGCTTGCACAGAAGACGGGGGAGCAGGGCTCCAGCCCCTCGCAATCCGGTCACGCCGCGGCGCCGGCGGAGTAGGGCGCTTGGTTTAGCCCGCTAAAGGCGAACGCCGGTCGTCGCAAAGGCCTGGTCGACCGGCTGCTGCACGCGGTTCAGCACGCCAATGGACACGGCCGTGATCGCGATCGTCGCCACACAGGCCAGCAGGAAGGCTTTCATCCCGGCTCTCCAGTAATTCCGTTGCGGCAATCCTATACAAAGGCGCTGCGGCGCAGACAATGAGGTTCTCACGCTGGACGAGCGCTCCCGATCCGCTCTATTGAACCGGACTTGACCGGGCGATCCGCGCCGGGAACGAGAGGTGCCGGGAATGACCCGTGACGAGCGACAATTGCGCGAGGCGATCATCGCCAAATGTCGGTGGATGAATGCCTCGGGCCTGAACCAGGGCACCTCAGGCAACATCTCCGCCCGCTACAAGGACAAAATGCTGATCACGCCGTCGGCGACGCCCTATGAGGCGATGAAGCCGGAGATGATCGCATCGATGCCCATCGCCGGGGAGTACGGCGCCTGGACGGGGCCGCTCAAGCCGTCGACCGAGTGGCGCTTCCATCTTGATATCATGCGCGCTCGGCCGGACGTCGGAAGCGTGGTGCACACCCATTCCACCTACGCCACCGTTCTCGCGATCGCGCGGAGGCCGATCCCTGCCTGCCATTACATGATCGCGGCCTTCGGCGGCACCGACATCCGTTGCGCGGGCTATGCGCTGTACGGCACCGCGGAACTCTCGGAGCTGGCGCTGTCGGCGCTGGAGGGACGCCAGGGCTGCCTGCTCGCCAACCACGGCATGATCGCGGTCGG
>NZ_PPPT01000018.1 GCF_006483445.1 Bradyrhizobium guangdongense
CTCCATCCGGGCTACGGAAAAATGGCCGGGAATGACGGGTATGCCGTAACTCCCCGCCCCGTTTTTCGGCTGGCATCCCGCCTCCGCTGCGGGTACCGATAGACCATGAATTCGAAAACCGACTCCGTGCAGTCCTCGGCCGAGGCGCTGCGTTATCCCTGGGAACAGCATCCCGGCCCCGAAGAGGTCGTGGAGGTGCGCCCCGGCGTGTTGTGGGTGCGGCTGAAGCTGCCGTTCCGCCTCAACCATGTGAACATCTACCTGCTCGCCGACGGCGACGGCTATGCGATGATCGACTCCGGCTTCGGCAATGAGGAGACCATCGAGGCCTGGACAAAACTGTTCGACGGACCGCTGAAGGGCGTGCACATCTCGCGGCTGATCGTCACGCATTCCCATCCCGACCATGTCGGCCTCGCCGGCTGGATCGTCGAGCGCTTCAACTGCCCGCTGCAGATGTCGCAGGTCGAGTATCTGCAATCGGTCTATCACCAGAACCGCGGCACCGAAGAGCGCCGCAATGCGCAGCGGCTGTTCTTTCGCCGCCACGGCATGGACGAATCGCTCACCGAGAAGCTGCTCGGCCGCGGCCAGGATTATCTGAAGCGCGTGTCGGTGCTGCCGCCGTCCTATCACCGCATCTCGCATGGCGACGACGTCGTGATCGGCTCGCGGCGTTTCAAGGTCATCACCGGCGGCGGGCACGCGCTCGACCAGGTGATGCTGTATTGCGCCGACGACAAGCTGTTCCTGTCCGCCGACCAGGTGCTGAGCAAGATCTCGCCGAATGTCAGCGTGTGGGCGGTCGAGCCCGAGCAGAACTCGCTCGGCGAATATCTGGCATCGCTCGCGAGCCTCACCACCACCCTACCCTATGACGTGCTGGTGCTGCCCGGCCACGGCGTGCCGTTCTACGGCTTGAAGACCCGCATCAAGCAGCTGGCCGACCACCACGAGGACCGCTGCCGGCTGATCGCGGAAGCATGCCGCGAGCAGCCGAAGACCTCGAAGGATCTGGTGCCGGTCGTGTTCCACAAGCACGTGCTGGACGAGCACCAGATGGGCTTTGCCTCGGGCGAGCTCGTCGCCCACGTCAACTACATGCTGGTCGAGGGACGGCTGACGGCCGAGACCAAGGACGGCGTGCTGCAGTTCAGAACGACCTGAAGGTGGACTTCGCCTCGCCCCGCAAGCGTGGCGAGGGAGCACACGGTCACCGCGGTCGGGGCCTCCTCCACAAAAGCTTGATCGGGATCAAGATGGGTGGTGCCCGGATAGGGCATTTTGCCCAAATGCAGCGCGGCCCCAATTGTGGGATAGCGCATAGACATTAGAGCTGGAAAAGCTCTAAGAATGGCCGGCCTCGCCGGTCAGGTTCCACACTGGGTATGCCGATGGATTACAGCCAGTTTTTCAATAATGCCCTCGATCGCCTCCATGAAGAGCGCCGCTATCGCGTGTTCGCCGATCTGGAGCGCACGGCCGGCCGGTTCCCGCACGCGGTCTGGCACTCGCCGAAGGGCAAGCGCGACGTCGTGATCTGGTGCTCCAACGACTATCTCGGCATGGGCCAGCACCCGAAGGTGGTCGGCGCCATGGTGGAAACCGCGACCCGCGTCGGCACCGGCGCAGGCGGCACCCGCAACATCGCCGGCACCCATCACCCGCTGGTGCAGCTCGAGGCCGAGCTCGCCGACCTCCACGGCAAGGAAGCCGCCCTGCTGTTCACCTCGGGCTACGTCTCGAACCAGACCGGCATTGCGACCATCGCAAAACTCATTCCGAACTGCCTGATCCTGTCGGACGAGCTGAACCACAATTCGATGATCGAGGGCATCCGCCAGTCGGGCGCCGAGCGGGTCGTGTTCCGCCACAACGATCTCGCGCATCTCGAAGAGCTGCTGAAGGCCGCCGGTCCCAGCCGTCCCAAGCTGATCGCCTGCGAGAGCCTCTATTCCATGGACGGCGACGTCGCCCCGCTCGCCAAGATCTGCGATCTCGCCGAGAAATACGGCGCGATGACCTATGTCGACGAAGTGCACGCGGTCGGCATGTACGGCCCGCGCGGCGGCGGCATCGCCGAGCGTGACGGCGTCATGCATCGCATCGACATCCTCGAAGGCACGCTGGCCAAGGCGTTCGGCTGCCTTGGCGGCTACATCGCCGGCAATGGCCACATCATCGACGCCGTGCGCTCCTATGCGCCGGGCTTCATCTTCACGACCGCATTGCCGCCGGCGATCTGCTCGGCCGCAACCGCCGCGATCAAGCACCTGAAGAGCTCGAGCTGGGAGCGCGAGCGCCACCAGGACCGCGCCGCCCGCGTCAAGGCGATCCTCAACGCCGCCGGCCTGCCCGTGATGTCGAACGACACGCACATCGTGCCGCTGTTCGTCGGCGATCCCGAGAAGTGCAAACAGGCCTCCGACCTGCTGCTGGAAGAGCACGGCATCTACATCCAGCCGATCAACTATCCGACGGTCGCCAAGGGCACCGAGCGGCTGCGCATCACGCCCTCGCCCTATCATGACGACGGCCTGATCGATCAGCTCGCCGAAGCCCTGCTCCAGGTCTGGGACCGCCTCGGCCTGCCGCTGAAGCAGAAGTCGCTCGCGGCGGAGTAATCGTCGTCCTGGCGAAAGCCATGGGTCCTGGCTTTCGCCAGGACGGCATTGGGGTTTGCCGCTTAACGACGATGCCAGTTCCTGAGATCCTCGGGAAAATGGCTGTCGCTTGCCGCGCGCCATCGCGCTAGATTTGCAGCGGAAAATGAGACGGTCGCGGACTACCCGCGCCCAGAGGGAGAGCCCGCCGCAATGCTCCATGACTGGGGCGTGATCGCAGCCGCCTTCGGCTATATCGGCTTCCTGTTCCTGGTGGCGAGCCACGGCGACCGCCGCTCGCCGGCCAAGCCCGGTCGTGTCTCCGGCTTCATCTACCCGCTGTCGCTCGCGATCTACTGCACCTCCTGGACCTTCTTCGGCTCGGTCGGCTTTGCCACGCGCACCGCGACGGACTTCCTCGCGATCTATGTCGGCCCGATCCTGATGATCGGGCTCGGCATCGGTGTGCTCCGCCGGGTCATCCAGCTCGCAAAGGCGCAGAACATCACCTCGATCGCCGACTTCATCGGCGCGCGCTACGGCAAGAGCCAGGCGGTCGCGGCAACCGTCGCGCTGATCGCGATCATCGGCTCGGTGCCCTATATCGCGCTCCAGCTCAAGGCCGTCGCCTCCTCGCTCGAAACCATTTTGAGCGAAGACCAGGCCTTCTCCCACATCCCGATCCTCGGCGACATGGCGCTGATGGTGACGCTGGCGATGGCCGCCTTCGCGGTGCTGTTCGGCACCAGGCAGACCGACGCCACCGAACATCAGCACGGGTTGATGCTCGCGGTCGCGACCGAATCCATCGTCAAGCTGGTCGCCTTCCTCGCCGCCGGCGCCTTCGTCACCTTCTGGATGTTCTCGCCGAACGAATTGATCGAGCGCGCGCTGAAGACGCCGGAGGCGCTGCGCGTCATCAACTACTCGCCGTCGATCGGCAACTTCCTCACCATGACGCTGCTGTCGTTCTGCGCCATCATGCTGCTGCCGCGCCAGTTCCATGTCAGTGTGGTGGAGAATTCGTCGGACGCGGAAGTCTCCCGTGCGCGCTGGCTGTTCCCGCTCTATCTGGTCGCCATCAACCTGTTCGTGATCCCGATCGCGCTCGCCGGCCTCGTGACCTTCCCGTTCGGCGCGGTCGACCCCGATATGTACGTGCTGGCGCTGCCGATCGAGGGCGGCAGCGAGGCGCTGAGTGTCGCGATCTTCGTCGGCGGCCTGTCGGCGGCGACCGCGATGGTGATCGTTGAATGCGTCGCGCTCTCGATCATGGTCTCCAACGACCTCGTGGTGCCGCTGGTGCTGCAGCGCCGGCCCGAGGGCCGTGCCGGCTCCTCCGACTTCGGCGACTTCCTGCTGCGCTCGCGGCGCTTTGCGATCTTCGCCATCATGGTGATGGCCTATTTCTATTATCGCGCGCTCGGTAACACCCAGCTCGTGGCGATCGGTCTGTTGTCGTTTGCCGCGATCGCCCAGCTTGCGCCGTCGTTCTTCGGCGGATTGCTGTGGCGGCGCGCGACCGCGCGCGGCGCCATCGGCGGCATGCTGGTCGGTTTTGCGGTGTGGCTGTACACGCTGTTCGTTCCGAGCTTCCTCGATTCCTCCACCGCGGGAATCCTGCTGCTCCAGCATGGGCCGTTCGGGATCGAGGCGCTGCGGCCGCAGGCGCTGTTCGGCACCGATCTTCCCCCGCTGCTGCATGGCGTCGCCTGGTCGCTATCGCTCAACATTCTCACCTATGTCGTGCTGTCGTTGATGCGCGCGCCGACCTCGATCGAGCTGATGCAGGCCGATCTGTTCGTGCCCAACACGCTCGCTCCGAGCGCGCCGAGTTTTCGCCGCTGGCGCACCACCGTCACGGTGCAGGACATCCAGAGCACGGTGGCGCAGTATCTCGGCCCCGACCGCGCCCGGCATTCCTTCGAGGCCTTTGCGGCGCGGCGCAATGCGCGGCTCGAAGCCACGGCGCCCGCGGATTTCGAGCTGCTGCAGCATGCCGAGCATCTGATCGCCTCGTCGATCGGGGCTGCCTCCTCGCGCCTCGTGATGTCGCTGCTGCTGCGCAAGCGAACCGTTTCGGCCAGAGCCGCGCTAAAGCTGCTCGACGATTCCCATGCCGCGCTGCATTTCAACCGCGAGATGCTGCAGACCGCGCTGAACCACGTGCGCCAGGGCATCGCCGTGTTCGACGACGATCTCCGGCTCATCTGCTCCAACAGGCAGTTCGGCGACATCCTCGGCGTGCCCATGCATCTCGTGCAGTTCGGCACGCCGCTGCGCGAGATCCTGGAGATCATGGAGATCCACGGCCCGACCGACGCGGCCGAGCACGCGGCGGCCGTGGAGCGGCGGCTCGCGGCGTATACGACCGAGAGCGAGCCCTATCTCGAACGCCTGCCCGACCGCCACATGGTGCTGGAAGTCCTGACCAACCGCATGCCGGGCGGCGGCTTCGTCATCACCTTCACCGACGTGACGCCGTCGTTCGAGGCTGCCGAAGCGCTGGAGCGCGCCAATGCGACACTGGAAAAGCGCGTCCGCGACCGCACCGAGGAGCTGACCCGGCTGAACTCCGAGCTGGCGCAGGCCAAGAGCACGGCCGAAGACGCCAACATCTCCAAGACCCGATTCCTCGCCGCGGCGAGCCACGACATCCTGCAGCCGCTCAACGCGGCGCGGCTCTACGTCACGAGCCTGGTCGAACGGCCGGCCGGCGGCGAGGAGACGCGGCTGGTCGAGAACATCGACGAATCCCTGCAGGCGATCGAGGAGATCCTCGGCGCACTGCTGGACATCTCGCGGCTCGACGCCGGCGCGATGACGACGTCGATCACGAGCTTCAAGGTCGGCGACCTCATGCGCTCGCTGGAGATCGAGTTCGCGCCGATCGCGCGCGCCAAGGGTCTGCGACTGAGCTTCATGCCGTGCTCGCTGGCGGTTCGGTCGGACCGCCTGCTGCTGCGGCGGCTGCTGCAGAACCTGATCTCGAACGCGATCAAATACACCCCGCGCGGACGCGTGCTGGTCGGCTGCCGCCGCCACGGCGAGTCGCTGAAGATCTGCGTCTACGACACCGGCGTCGGCATCCCCGTGGTGAAGCGCGCCGAGATCTTCAAAGAGTTCCACCGCCTCGAGCAGGGCGCGCGGATCGCGCGCGGCCTCGGGCTCGGGCTCTCGATCGTCGAACGTCTGGCGCGCGTGCTCGACCACGGCATCGCCATCGACGCCAATGCGAGCGGCGGCTCGGTGTTTTCGGTCACCGTCCCGACCGCCAGCGCCGTCACCCATACCGCGGCGGTGACGAGCGCGACGCCGCTGGCGCGCACGCCGATCTCCGGCGCGCTGATCGTCTGCATCGAGAACGACGCGGCCATCCTCGACGGCATGCGCACGCTGCTGAAGGCGTGGGACGCCGAGGTGATCGCGGTCGCCGACCCCGAGTCCGCGATATCGGCCATCGAGGCCGCCGGCCGTCCCGTTACCGGCCTCCTGGTCGACTACCACCTCGACCGCGGCAACGGCATCGCCGCCATCCGCGACATCCGCCGCAAGTTCGGCGACGCGATCCCGGCGATCCTGATCACCGCCGATCGCAGCCCGGCCGTGCAGGTCGCGGCGCGCGAGGAGAAGATCGCGGTGCTCAACAAGCCGCTGAAGCCGGCCTCGCTGCGTGCCCTGCTCGGGCAATGGCGCACCCAGCAGATGGTGGCGGCGGAATAGGGTTCCGGCCGGTCCAGTCAAACTGCGGTGAAAACAACCCCATGCACAGTAGAGCGCGCCTGGGGAAAATATTGCGCGCTTTTCTGAAAAGGTCTCGCGCGAACAAGGGGGTGGAGTTCGCCAGCAACGATTCAGCGGGAATCATGCGCTTGGCCGCAAATCACTCCGTCGCCGTTCCCTGCTTCCATTGGCTGCCGGCGATCTTTGCTGCGGCGATCACCGCCTGGGTGCGGCTTTCGACGCCAAGCTTTTGCAGGATCGCGGAGACGTGGGCCTTGATGGTCGCCTCGGAGACGCCGAGCTCATAGGCGATCTGCTTGTTGAGCAGCCCTTCCGACAGCATCATCAGCACCCGCACCTGTTGCGGGGTGAGCGTCACCAGCCGGTCGCGCAGCCGCGTCATGTCGGGATCCGCCGGTGCCGACAGGTCGGTATCGGCCGGCACCCAGACGTCCCCCTCCATCACCTTGAGGATGGCGTCGCGCAGCGTCTCGACGCCGAATCGCTTTGGAATGAAACCGGAGGCTCCGAAATCCAGCGAACGGCGGATCGTGGCGCTGTCGTCGGAGGCCGAGACGATCACCACCGGAATCGCCGGATATTGCGCCCGCAAATAGATCAGGCCGGAAAAGCCGGAGATCCCGGGCATCGAGAGATCGAGCAGGATCAGATCGACCTCCGAGGTCTCCTCGAGGAGCTTTGTGAGGTCCTCGAACGATCCTGCTTCGTCGATCTTGGCCGTGGTCAGGACGCCCGCCACCGCCTGCCGCAACGCACCGCGGAACAGGGGATGATCATCGGCAATGACAAGATGGGTTGGAGAAGCGCTCATCGTCCCTTGCTGTCGTTACGCCGAATTTCGGCAAGTGCGGCACATGCGGCGGTACGGAATGCCGCACCGGGGGCCTCGCCAATTCTTCCCCGGCCGGCCGTGGCATGCAAGTACACATTATCCCTTTGCTGCAAAGGGGTTAATCCACAACCTGCTGCGTGCCTGCGGTATTGAATGGCAGGTCGTCAGGTGTGCGTCAGCGCGCAAGGCCAAAAGTCGTATTGGGGGAGGTTTCACGACGATGTTACTTTAGCACAAGGCCCAGACAGATCCGGTGCATCCGGTCGTCCGGGAGATAGCAAACGAATTTTCGGGGAGCGAACTCAACATGTCGACGATGGCAGTGTCTCAAACAGGCGCGGGAGGTATGACGAAGGACGAACGGTTCGTCATTCTCGCCTCTTCGCTCGGTACCGTGTTCGAATGGTACGATTTCTACCTCTACGGATCGCTTGCCGGCATCATCGGTGCACAGTTCTTCTCGGCCTATCCGCCGGCCACGCGTGACATCTTCGCGCTGCTGGCGTTCGCCGCCGGCTTCCTGGTCCGTCCCTTCGGCGCCATCGTGTTTGGCCGCGTCGGCGACATCGTCGGCCGCAAATACACCTTCCTCGTCACCATTCTGATCATGGGTCTGTCGACCTTCATCGTCGGCCTGCTGCCGAACGCAGCAACCATCGGCATCGCGGCTCCGATCATCCTGATCGCGCTGCGCCTCGCCCAGGGCCTCGCGCTCGGCGGCGAGTATGGCGGTGCGGCGACCTATGTCGCGGAGCATGCGCCGAACGGCAAGCGCGGCTACTATACCTCCTTCATCCAGACCACCGCGACGCTCGGCCTGTTCCTGTCGCTGCTGGTGATCCTGTTCACCCGCTCGGCGATCGGCGAAACCGACTTCGCGGCGTGGGGCTGGCGCATTCCGTTCCTGGTCTCGGTGCTGCTGCTCGGCATCTCCGTCTGGATCCGGCTGCGTCTGAACGAATCGCCGATCTTCCAGAAGATGAAGGACGAAGGTAAGGGCTCGAAGGCGCCGCTGACCGAAGCCTTCGGCAACTGGCAGAACGGCAAGCTCGTGCTGCTCGCCCTGCTCGGCGGCGTGATGGGCCAGGGCGTGGTCTGGTACACCGGCCAGTTCTACGCGCTGTTCTTCCTGCAATCGATCCTGAAGGTCGACGGCTACACCGCCAACCTTCTGATCGCCTGGTCGCTGCTGCTCGGCACCGGCTTCTTCATCGTGTTCGGCGCGCTGTCCGACAAGATCGGCCGCAAGCCGATCATCCTCGGCGGCTGCCTGATCGCGGCGCTGACCTTCTTCCCGATCTTCAAGATGATCACCACCAACGCCAACCCGGCGCTGGAGAAGGCGATCGAATCCGCGAAGGTCGAGGTTGTGGCCGATCCCGCAGGCTGCGGCGACCTGTTCAACCCGGTCGGCACCCGCGTCTTCTCCGCACCGTGCGACACCGCCCGCGCCTTCCTCGCCCAGTCGTCGGTCAAGTACACGACGAGCTACGGTGCGGCCGGCTCCGGCGTGAAGGTCATGGTCAACGGCAAGGAAGTGCCCTACGCCAACGCCAAGGACGGCAACCCGGCGGTCACGGCGGCTGTTGCTGCGGCCGGCTATCCCAAGGTGGGCGACGCCGGCATCGTGAAGATGGCGCATCCGTTCGACATCTTCCGTCCGCAGGTGGCCGCGATCATCGGGCTCTTGTTCATCCTGGTCGTCTACGTGACCATGGTGTACGGCCCGATCGCCGCGATGCTGGTCGAACTGTTCCCGACCCGCATCCGCTACACCTCGATGTCGCTGCCCTACCACATCGGCAACGGCTGGTTCGGCGGCCTCCTGCCCGCGACCGCGTTCGCGATCGTGGCCTCGACCGGCGACATCTATGCAGGTCTCTGGTACCCGATCATCTTCGCGTCCATCACGGTCGTGATCGGTTTCTTCTTCCTGCCCGAGACCAAGGACGTCGACATCAAGGCGACCTGATCGAAGGCACGATCGTCAAACACGAACCGGCCGCGGTCTCCGCGGCCGGTTTTGTTTTGTCCCTACCGTTGGCTGCCGATGAATTGCAGCACGACCTCGCGCTGATGCGGGCGGCTGCGATGCTCGATGAGATAGATCCCCTGCCATGTCCCGAGCGCCAGTGCTCCGTCCAGAACAGGGACCTGGAGCGAGGTTGCAGTCAGCATGGTCTTGATATGTGCCGGCATGTCGTCCGGCCCCTCGAGATCATGGACCCACCCGGTGTTCTCAGGCGCCAGCCGCGCCAGCGCGGTGGCGAGATCGACCAGCACGGATGGATCGGCGTTTTCCTGGATCGTCAGCGAGGCGGAGGTGTGGCGGATGAACAGCGTCAGCGCGCCGTCGCCGGCGCCCGCATCGGCGATGAACGCCCGGGCTTCGCCCGTGAGATCGATGAAGCCGCGGCCGGGCGTCTGCACGGTGAGGAGAGACGATGTGATGGACGTGGCCTGCACGGTCGATGGTGCGGAGCGGGTCATTGATCTTGCCGACGTCATAAGAGAGCTCATAGCTGCAGATGAGGTGCCGTAGGGTGGGCAAAGCTCCGGCGAAGCTCGCAGAGCGAAGGCGGAAGCGTGCCCACCTCTTCTGTCGCAGTCGAGGATAGATGGTGGGCACGCTTCGCTTTGCCCACCCTACGGCATCTCGCAAGACGCTAGATTTTCCCCGACACGTCCTTCTGCACGCGATTGGCCATCTCGATCAACCGCCGCCAGGCGCGCTCGAGGAACGACATCACGCGATCGACATCCTGGTCGCTCGGCAACGGAATCTCGATCTTGCGTTCGCCGTCCGCGACCTTGGGCTCGCTCTTCTTCAGCGGATCCGATTTCGGCAGTGCCTCGTCGATCTTGCCCGACACCGTGGGCCCGGCCGCGACTTGCGCCTTCAACTTCTCGACCTCGGCCTGCAGCCGTCCGATCTCGGCATCGAGCGCGGTGCGCTCGTCAGGCACGGCGTAGCAGGCCCAGCCGGTGCCGTTCTTGCTGCAGGTCGACACCGTGCCGGTGCGGGTGTCGAGCCGGAGCACGCCCTCCGGCGTCGGCGTCATGGTGTAGCGGCCGTTTTCGGCGTCAGGCGCCGATTGCGCGGTGACGAGGCCGCCACCGAGCGCGAGCGCGGCGATGGCCGCGATCGCAATCACCGGCTTCGAACATGATGTCGCTGGTCTCATCGCATAGCTCCGTCGCGACCATCGCTGGGTTGGATCAATCCTACACCCGCCCCCTCGCCCGCGCACGGCCCGGACGGGAGTCCATGCAGCCCAGAACGCGTCCGCAGGTTGCGCTACATACCCCTTCGGAGCGAGCTGCCGAAAGCAGCGAAATCCGCTTCCGACCATGCGTTGCGCACAGGAGCTGCTGCGGTGCGGCGTCACGCTGTGTGCAGCGTCAGCGAATATCGGAATATACACAAATAAATCAATGACATAGGTCATTTCAACGCAATCGTGACTCGGCTTGACTTGGCTAGGTGCCATCAGTATGGTCCGCGCGGCTTTTGAGGGTGGCGGGCGTAATTTCCATTCAACCGCGCGCGTTTCGGGTCTTCGTTGCATGGCACAGGGCACGGGACACGGCGAGAATGGAGATGGCGGTAAATCTCCCGAGGAAGCTGCGCTTTCCGCAAGGCTCGGACGTCTTGATCAACGGCTGTCGGATTTACGCGACCGCCAGGTGAAGACGGAGCAACCCGCAGGTGGAAGTGGAGATGCGGCGGCCAGAGCCTCGGCGATGGCGCTGGGTTTCCGGCTTTCGTCGGAGTTGGTCGCCGGTGTCGCTGTCGGAGCGGGGATTGGCTGGGGTTTCGACCGTTTGCTGTCGACGTCGCCTTTCGGATTCATCGTGTTCATGCTGCTGGGCTTCGTGGCCGGCGTCGTGAACGTGGTGAGGTCGGCCGGCGCGGGTTCAAGCAGGCGCGGCGGCTCGTAACCGGCCAGATGAATTTCGTACCGGTCCCACCGGTACAGCCGGGTCAGGCCCGGCAGACCGAGACCAGCCGGCTCGCCGGCAGACCAAGAGATGCCGCGCCGATGAAAATTGATCCGATCCACCAGTTCAACATCGAGCCCCTCTTCACGATTGGCCATATCGGCAATCAAACGATCGCCTTCACCAATTCGTCGCTCTACATGCTGGTGGCGGTTGCCGTCATCTCGATCCTGATGCTGGCGAGCGGCTCGCAGCTCGTTCCGGGGCGCCTGCAGTCGGTCGCCGAAATCTCCTACGAATTCGTCGCCTCGACCATCCGCTCGACCGCCGGCGCGGAAGGCATGAAGTTCTTCCCGCTGATCTTTTCGCTGTTCATGTTCATCTGCGTCTCGAACCTGGTCGGCATCATCCCCTACACCTTCACGGTCTCGAGCCATCTGATCGTCACGGTCGGGCTGGCGCTGCTGGTCTTCTTCACCGTGCTGATCTACGGCGTCGCCAAGAACGGCCTGAAATTCTTCTCGATCTTCGTTCCGCACGGCGTCCCCGGCTACATCCTGCCGCTGGTCATGTTCATCGAGATCCTGTCGTTCTTCCTGCGGCCGGTCTCGCACAGCATTCGTCTGTTCGCCAACATGCTGGCCGGCCACATCGCGCTGAAGGTGTTCGCGGGCTTCGTCGCCATGCTGGGCTTCTCGCTCGGCGCCATCGGCTGGGTCGGCGGCGTGCTGCCGCTGGCGCTCACCATCGCGCTGTACGCTCTCGAGATCCTGGTCGCGTTCCTGCAAGCCTATGTGTTTGCGATCCTGACCTGCATCTACCTCAACGACGCCATTCATCCGGGACACTGAGCGGTCCGGGAAATTTCCACCCACAACCCTATCTTTCTTCCAAGGAGTCTAAAATGGATCCGGCAGCAGCAAAACTTATCGGCGCGGGCATCGCGTGCATCGGCATGGGCGGCGCGGGCGTCGGCGTGGGCGTAATCTTCGGCAACTACCTCGCCGCAGCCGTCCGCAACCCGTCGGCTGCTCAGGGCCAGTTCGGCAACCTGATCTTCGGCTTCGCCGTGACCGAAGCGCTCGGCATCTTCTCGCTGCTGATCGCGCTGCTTCTGCTGTTCGTTTTCTAAAGAACGACTTCTTCCGCGCCGCTTCGTCCGAAGCGGCGCGTGACAGCAACAGGAGTACTCCATGGCCGAGAGTCATGGCGGGGCCAAAGGCCAGCCGGCCAAAGCCCACACCGAAGCCGACGGCGGTCATCACAGCGGCGGCTTTCCGCCGTTCGAGAGCAGCACCTTTGCTTCGCAACTGGTGTCGCTCGCGATCTTCTTCGTCCTGCTCTACGTGATCGTGTCCAAGCTCGCTCTGCCGAAGGTCGGCGGCGCGATCGAGGCGCGTCAGAACAAGATCGAGGGTGACCTCACCGAGGCGCAGAAGCTGAAGGACCAGTCCGACGCGGCGCTGAAGGCCTATGAGAACGAGCTCGCTGCGGCGCGCTCGCGGGCGCAGGCAATCGGCAACGAGTCCCGCGACAAGGCGAATGCGCAGGCGGAAGCCGAACGCAAGGCCCTGGAAGACCAGTTGGCGAAGAAGCTCGCCGAGGCGGAGAAGACCATCGCCTCGACCCGCACCGCCGCCATGAGCAACGTCCGCGGCATCGCGGCCGATACGGCAAGCGCGATCGTGCAGCGGCTCACCGGCATCGTTCCGGATGCGGCCTCGCTCAATGCCGCCGTTGACGCGTCCTTGAAGGGTTAGTCGAACATGTTCTTCGATCCTGAAACCTGGGTCGCCGTTGCCTTCGTGCTCCTGATGGTCGTGTTCGGCTATCTCGGGGTGTTCAAGTCGGCGATGACTGCGCTCGATCATCGCGCCGCCCGCATCAAGGCGGAGCTCGACGACGCCACGCGCCTGAAGGAAGAGGCCGCCAAGGTGCTCGCCGGCTACAAGGCGCGCAGCGCCACCGCCGAGCGTGAGGCCGCCGACATCATCGCCAACGCCAAGTCCGAAGCCGAGCGCATCGCGACCGAGGCCAAGGCGAAGGTGGAAGACTTCGTCGCCCGCCGCACCAAGACCGCTGAGGGCAAGATCGCGCTCGCCGAAGCCCAGGCCGTCGCCGACGTCCGCGCCGCAGCCGCGGAAGCCGCCGTGCAGGCCGCGTCGACGATCCTGTCGCAGTCGGTCAAGGGCCAGGTCGCCGACGACCTGCTCGCCAAGGGCATCTCCGAGGTTCGGCAGAAGCTGAACTGAGGGACGCATTCCCCGACAATCAAAAAGCCGGCGCTGATCGCGCCGGCTTTTTTGTTGAGTCGGTCTCTTACCCTCCCCTGGAGGGGGAGGGTCGATCGCGCGCAGCGCGAGCGGGGTGGGGTGATCTCTCAACTCGGGCAGTGTGCGACGCGGAGGGACCGTCACCCCACCCCGTCACGCAATCTCGCTTCGCTCGATGACGTGCCGACCCTCCCCCTCCAGGGGAGGGTAAGAGAGCAATTCGCTTCTCCGAGCGCGAGCTACTTCTTCTTTTTCGGCGCGGCCTTCGAGCCGCCCGCCAGCGCCTGCGGGTCGAAGCCGACGTAGAAGATGTAGTTGTCAGCAACGGCGGCTGACGGCAACGGATAGACGAGATCCTCGGCGACGAAGGTGAAGGGCACGCTGCCGTCCTCGGACATCGAAACCGTGGTCCGGTACGCCTTGGAGGCGATCACCTTCTCGCCGATGCCGCCCTGGACGACGGCGATGCGCAGGGGGATATCGACCGATGCCGGCGCGCCGGCGGGACCCGCCACGACGCGGCCCTGGATGCCGACCCGCGCGGTGATCTCGCCGCCATTGCGGATGCATTCGCGCGCCATCTTGGTGATCGAGGCCTGGTAGCGGACGTCGTTGCTGCCGGCCTGCTTGCCCTGGAGTGAGACCGTATAGGTGGACGCACCGGCACGCACCGTGACCTGGGGACAATCGACCTCAGGCGCCTCAGCGGGATTGGGCGCGGGCGCGGTCTGGGCCGGCTCATCCGACTTGCCACCGAACAGGCTCTTGAAGCGGTCGGTCAGCGATTGCGCGGCGGCCGGCGAGGCCGCGGCAAGCGTCACCGCAACGACCAGCGCAATCACGCCACCGCGCCGCGCCCTGCTCGACGATGATCGAAGCTCTCTTGGCATGAACGCCCCGTACTCCATGACACTCCCCGGCTCGTGCCCGGATGAAGCGGGTTATATCGCCAAAATCGGCGAACCCAAGGCAGAACCCAAGGCAGCATTAGGCAGACTTTCGGCTTGGTTAGCCGCGAAAATCCTCGTGCAGCAGGCCGAACAGCAGGTGGTCCTGCCAGACCCCGTTGATGCAGAGGTAGCGGCGCGCCAGGCCCTCGCGGGAGAAGCCGCACTTCTCCAGCACCCGGATCGACGGCGCATTGGTGGGGATGCAGGCGGCCTCCACCCGGTGCAGATTGAGCTCGCCGAACAGGGTCGGCAGCAGCACCCGCAGCGCAGCCGTCATGTAGCCGCGATGGGCGTGGGGCTGCCCGACCCAGTAGCCGATCGTGCCGGCCTGGACGATGCCGCGGCGGACATTGGCGAGCGTGATACCGCCGACCATCGCGCCGTCCAGCTCCCGGAACACCAGAAAGGGATAGGAACGGTCCGCGGCGATGTCCTCGGCATAGCGGCGCAGGCGGCGGCGGAAGCCCGACCGGGTGAGGTCATCCGACGGCCAGATCGGCTCCCAAGGGGTCAGGTAATCGCGGCTCGCTTCACGCAAATGTGCCCATTGCAGAAAGTCCGACATCTGCGGCGCGCGCAGCAACAGGCCGTTGCCGCGCGGGGCGAGGGCGGCGGGTCCACTGGATGGCAGGCGAAACAGGGCCATGTGATGCTTCCCGGGGCGCGTCAGCCCGGTCGGGCGAGGTGCTAGTGCAACCGCGCCTTGGCTCGCGCCTTGGTCAATCCTTCCGCAAAAGACACTGCCGTGTCCAGACCCCTGCCGGCGCCCAATGCAACCACGGCAGGGCGGCTGCGCGACAACAGCGCCCTGGCGGCATTGCGGGTCGATTCGACGGAGACCGCATCGATCCGGGCCACCAGCTCCTGCACCGTCTGCGGCCGTCCATAGGCCAGAACGTGCCGCGCGAGCTGCTCGGCCCGCGACGAGCAGCTCTCCAGCGCCATCAACAGGCCGGCCTTCATCTGCGCCTTGGCGCGGGCGATCTCGGCTTCGGTCAGCGTCTCCACCGAATCATTGATGATGTCGACCACGACCTCCATCATTTCAGGGGCGTCGGCGGGATCGGTGCCGGTGTAGAGGCCGAAGAACCCGGTATCGGTATAGGGCGCGTGAAAACTGTAGATGGAGTAGCAGAGCCCCCGCTTCTCCCGCACCTCCTGGAACAGCCGCGACGACATTCCGCCGCCGAGGATGTTGGTAAAGACCTGGAGCGAGAACAGCGACAGATCGGTCTGCGGCACGCCTTCCAGCGCCAGCGTCAGATGCGCCTGCTCGAGCTCGCGATGCACCACTTTTGCGCCGCCCTTGCCGAACATCGCGGTCTGCGGTTTCGGTCCGGGCGTTCCCTCGAAGCTCGCAAAGCGCTTCTCGACCTCGGCGACCACCTGCTTGTGATCGACCGCGCCGGCCGCGGCCACCACCATGTCGGGCCCGCGATAATGCGTGGAGAGATAGCCGCGCAGCGAGTCGCGATTGAAGCTGCGCAAGGTTTTTGCGGTGCCGAGCAGCGAGCGGCCCATCGGCTGGTCCGGGTAGCAGAGCTCGTTGAGATGCTCGAACACGACGTCGTCGGGCGTGTCCTGCGCGGCGCCGATCTCCTGCACGATGACGTTCTTCTCACGCTCGAGCTCGTCCGGCTCGAAGGCGGGATTGGCGAGAATGTCGGAGAGCACGTCGAGCGCCAGCGGCACGTCGGCCTTCATCACCCGCGCGTAATAGGACGTCGTCTCGGTCGAGGTGCCGGCGTTGAGGTCGCCGCCGACGGCCTCGATCTCCTCGACGATCTCGCGCGAGGACCGCCGTGTCGTGCCCTTGAACGCCATGTGTTCCAGGAGATGCGAGATGCCGTGCTCGTTGGGCTTCTCGTCGCGCCCGCCGACGCCGGCCCAGACGCCGAGCGCCGCGGTCTCGACATGGGGCATGTTGTCGGTGACGACGGTGAGGCCGGAGGGAAGCTTGGAGATCTCGACGCTCATCCGGCTACCCCTTGTTTCGCCGCGCGGCTGACCGACAACACGAATCGCTCGACCTCGGCCTGGTCGTTTTTCATCACCTTGATGTGTTCGGATTTGGTCATCAATCCGTCGAGCCAGACGGGAAGTTGCGGGCGCACGCCGCAGGCCGCCTCGACCGCATCGGGGAATTTCGCCGGATGGGCGGTGGACAGCACGATGTTGGGCACGCTGGTGTCGGTGGTGTCGCGGTCCGCCACCGCCAGCGCCACGGCGGTGTGGGGATCGACGAGCTCGCCGGCCTCGCGCCAGGCGGCGCGGATCGCAGCCGAGGTCTCGGTCTCGTCGGCACGGCCTGCGTCGAATTCCTCGCGGACGGAAGCGAGCGTCGCATCCGGCAGGACGAAGCGGCCGGACTGCTTCAGCGACTCCATCAGCCGGCGCACACCGGCAGCGTCGCGCTTGCCGGCCTCGAACAGCAGCCGCTCGAAATTCGAGGAGATCTGGATGTCCATCGAGGGCGACGCCGTCGCATGCACCTCGCGGACCTCGTAGATGCCGGTCTTGAGCGTGCGCGCCAGGATGTCGTTGACGTTGGCGGCGATGCGCAGGGTGCGCACCGGCAGGCCCATGCGCTTGGCGACGTAGCCGGCAAAGATGTCGCCGAAATTGCCCGTGGGCACGGTGAAATCGACCTTGCGCGCGGGCGAGCCGACCGCGACGGCTGAGGTGAAATAATAGACAACCTGGGCCACGATGCGCGCCCAGTTGATCGAGTTGACGCCCGACAGCGCGACCTGGTCGCGGAAGCGGTGATGATTGAACATCGCCTTCACGATGGCCTGGCAATCGTCAAACGTGCCTTCGATCGCGAGCGCATGCACATTGGCAGCGCCCGTCGTCGTCATCATGCGGCGCTGCACGTCGGAGATGCGGCCGTTCGGAAACAGCACGATGAGGTCGACATTCTCCAGCCCCGCGAAGGCCTCGACCGCGGCGCCGCCGGTGTCACCCGAGGTCGCGACCACGATGGTGGTGCGCTGGCCGCGCTTGGCGAGCACATGATCCATCAACCGCGAGATGAGCTGCATCGCGACGTCCTTGAACGCCAGCGTCGGGCCGTGGAACAGCTCGAGCACGAACTGGTTCGGCGACATCTGGCGCAGCGGCACGACCGCGGGATGGCGGAAGGTGGCGTAGGCTTCGTTGGCCATGCGGCCGAGCTCGGCATCGGAAATCTCGCCGGCCGCGAACGGCCGGATGATTTCGACCGCGACCTCCCAATAGGGGCGGCCGAAGAATTTTGCGATGGCGTCGTGCGAGAGCTGTGGCCAGGTCACGGGCACGTAGAGGCCGCCGTCGCGGGCAAGCCCGGTCAGCATCACGTCGCGGAAGCCAAGCTCAGGGGCCTCGCCCCGGGTCGAAAGATATCGCGTCAAACCGCCCTCCAAAGGCCGGCCTTTTGCCTAAACCTTTGATTTTAATGAATTTACTTGTTTCGTGCGCCACAAGCTCGGCGGCACCATAAAGCGTTTTGCAGCATCGGGAAACCGCTTCGGCGTCGCGCCGGCGTCCCGGAAACGATCAAGAAAAAGGGCTGCGGGGTCGCCGCAGCCCTCTCCTGGAAGGGTCTGTCGTTATTTGTGCAGACCTACTTATCCCTCGTCCGGGTCGCATCCCCGTCAAATCGCGAGCCGTGAGCTATCGTCGGCCGTCATCAGATCGTCAAGAGCAAAAACGGCCGATCCGGCGCAATGTTCCGAATTTTCCCGAACGGGCACGTGCTCGATTTTTGCTTTCACGCGTTTGCTTGACGCGAACCGGAGCCCACTTCGCTCGAAAACGCTTCAGTCCAGTCCCATCGCCACCGCGATGCGGATCAGGTCGGAATGGTTCTTGGCGTTGAGCTTCTGCTTGAGCAGCGAGGTGGTGTTGGCGACCGTCTTGTAGGAAATGCCGAGCGCCTCGGCGACCTCGACGATCTTGTCGCCGCGGCCGAGCAATCGAAGAATCTCCAATTCGCGCGGCGTCATCTGCGAGGCCGGATTGGCCTTGATCGCAGCGCCCGAGAACGTCACGGCTTCGGCCAACTGCGGCGAGATGAAGTTGTCGCCGGCAACGACCTTGCGCACCGCCTTCAGCAGGATCTTGGGATCGTCGCCCTTGGAGACGTAGCCCTGCGCGCCGAGCTCGACGGCGCGCACCACGAAGGCCGGATCGTCGTTCATGCTGAACATGATGATCTTGGCATCCGGATCATCCTTGCGGATGCGGCGCATCAGCTCGAAGCCGGACACGTCGGGCAGGCCGATGTCGATCACGGTGACGTCGGGGCGCTTGCTGATATAGGCGCGGTGACCGGATTTGGCGTCGATCGCCTCATCGATCCGGATCGACTGGTCGACGGCGAGGAGAGTTCGGCAACCGGACAAGACTACGGGATGGTCGTCGACGATCAAAACCCTGGTCGCAGGCCTGGCGGTGTCTTGCATTGCGCGCTCTCTTTTCCTGACTGATAACGCGTCGGGAACAAATAGAAAGTGCGAATTCTGCCACCTCCGTTAGAATTGACCTAATGTGACAATGCCGTCCTGCGGATTGCTGCAGCGATTGCGGTGCTCGGCTCGATGTGAACGGGCGTCCACTTTGCTCGCTAACACGCGCAGCAATCGGCCGGGTTCTGCTGCGCGGGTTCGCATAGCGTACGGACGATCTTGCCGTCATCGCCGAAGCCGAACAGCGCACGGATGCGCAAGGAGCCGGCGACGGAATATTCGAGCTCCACGCCCTCAGGCGCAGGGCTGATGTCCTCGAGGCCGACGCCGGTGAAGGAGAAGGCGCTGATCTTCGGCTCCCAATAGGCGCCGATCTCGTTGCGGCCGTGATAGACCTGCGCGCCGTCGCATTGGCATTCCAGCTCGGCATCGTCGGCGTAGAGATCGAGCATCGAGGCGAGGTCGCCCTTGCGGCAGGCGTCCAGCCAATCCACGACGATGCCCATCTGGTCGATATCGTTCACGCGTCCGTCCCTGGTGCCGCGAAAGGAAAATGCGCGCGCGGCTTAGGATCATTGTCGTGAACATGCGCTGAATGGGGAAGACCGGACAATCCCGGGTTTCGGCTCCGGAACCGGCTCAGGCCCGCCGCCGCCCCCTCGCCCAGACGCCGAATGCGATCAGCACGGCGCCCGCGAGCGAGAACCAGGTGATGGCGTATTGCAGATGGTCGTCCTTCAGATGCACGTCGAGCGGGCCGGGCCGCGGGATGTTGTTGGCGGGCGCGGGCCGCTCCAGGTCGACATAGAACGGCGCGACCGCGCCCCAGCCCAGCGCGCTCGCCATCAGATGCTGATCGCGCACGAACCAGAGCCGCGCGATGCGGTTCTCGGCCGGCGTCAGCCAGCCCGGCTGTTCCGGGAAACGCAGGTAGCCGGTCAGCGTTACGGGCTCGCCGGTGACGAGCTTCTTCGCCGCGCGGTCCTGCAACGCGCGGTCCTGCATCGTGTTCTCGACGAAGCCGGCGTCGATCACGACTATCTCCCCGCTCGGCAGCCGTGCGGGCAGAAAGGCCCAGGTGCCGGGGCCCGAGGCATCCTTCCGCACCGCGGAGCCGGAGCTGTAGACCATCGCATCGGGCAGCGGCGCATAGGTCGCCGTGAAGGTGACACGGCGAAACTCGTCGCTGGCCGCATTCAGCCTGCTCCATTGCGCGGATGGCGGCAGCGCGACTGGCGCCGTCGCGAGGCGCTCGGTGAGTGCGGCGATCAGCTCGTGCTTGGCGGTACGGCGCTGCAATTGCCAGACGCCGAGTGCGATGAGGGCCGCCATCATGGCGAGCGTGAACAGGGCAAAGCCGGCAATCGCCGGCTTGCGCGGAGACGTGCCGTTCATTTCGGGCGATCGATCAACTGGCCCGGCGCCGCCTTGTGGTGGAATTGCAGCGCGATCAAGAGCGACTTCATCGCGCGCAGCGGCAGCAGCGTGGTCGCAAGGATCAGCGGCAGCCACAGCACCGCATGCAGCCAGTACGGCGGCTGGTACTTGACCTCGACGATCAGCGCCGCGGCCACCACGACCGCGCCGGCCAGCATGATGATGAAGATCGCGGGCCCGTCGCCGGTGTCGATGAAGGCGTAGTCGAGGCCGCAGCGGTCGCAGGCGGGCGCGAGCGTCAGAAAGCCCGCATACATCTTGCCCTGGCCGCAGCGCGGACATTTGCAGGCGAGCCCGCGCATCGCGCTCTGCAGGACGGTGGTGGGAGGATAGTCGGTCATACCAGCTCCTTCCCCTCTCCTGTTAAACGAAAGGGGCGGCCATCGCGGCCGCCCCTTTGTAGCATGATCAATCTTCGCCTAGTGCGCGCCGTGCGCCATGACCTCGGCACCGCGTCCCCAGACGTAGATGCAGAGGAACAGGAACAGCCACACCACGTCGACGAAGTGCCAGTACCAGGCGGCAAACTCGAAGCCGAGGTGCTGCTTCGGCGTGAAGTGGCCGGCATAGGCGCGCGCCAGGCACACGGTCAGGAACACGGTACCGACCAGCACGTGGAAACCGTGGAAGCCGGTCGCCATGAAGAAGGTCGCGCCATAGACGTTGCCCGCGAACGAGAACGCGGCGTGGCCGTATTCATAGGCCTGCACGCAGGTGAAGGCGGCGCCGAGCACAATGGTGAGAATCAGGCCGTATTTCAGGCCCTGGCGATCGTTCTCCAGGAGCGCGTGATGCGCCCAGGTCACCGTGGTGCCCGAGGTCAGCAGGATCAGCGTGTTGAGCAGCGGCAGGTGCCAGGGATCGAAGGTCTCGATGCCCTTCGGCGGCCAGGTGCCCGGCACGGCGCAGGCGCCGGCCTGGGTGCCGAGGCCGCAACCGAACACGGCGTCACGGGTGGCGTGGACGGCGTCGGCCGGGAACAAAGCGGCGTTGAAATAGGCCCAGAACCAGGCCACGAAGAACATCACCTCGGAGGCGATGAACAGGATCATGCCGTAACGGTGATGAAGCTGCACGACGCGGGTGTGGTCGCCCTTGTACTGGGCTTCCTTGATCACGTCGCCCCACCAGCTTGCCATCGTGTAGAGCACGCCGATGGTGCCGATGCCGAACACGATCGGCGCACCCTTGAACATGTGGTGCATCCACGCGATGGCGCCGACCGCCATGATGAAGGCCGACACCGAGCCGACGGCCGGCCACGGAGAGGGATCGACCAGGTGGTAATCGTGTTGCTTGCCGTGCGCGGTTGCCATTGCGGTCAGTCTCCTTAGCCCGTGCCGTGAGGCACTTGTCCCCTCAAATTCCAATCACCGTGATCCCTGAGATCGCGGCGATCAAAGATTACCCTTGCGTCTGTCGTTCTCGCCCGAGGCGAGCGGCTTCACCACCGGATCGCGGACGGGATAGAACGTGTAGGAAAGCGTGATCGTGCCGAGCCCGTCATTGTCGTGATCATCCGCGAGCGACGGATCGACATAGAACACCACAGGCATCTCCCGCTTCTCGCCGGGCGCCATGGTCTGCTCGGTGAAGCAGAAACAGTTGATCTTCTGGAAATAGGATCCGACCGTCAGCGGCGCGACGTTGTAGGCCGCCTGCCCCGCCGTGGTCCGCGCCGCCTGGTTGGTCACGGTGTAGTAGACGGTGACGACCTGGCCGACATTGACCTCGATCTCGGTCTGCTCCGGCTCGAACTTCCAGGGCAGGCCCGGCGCGACGTTGGAATCGAAGCGCACCGCGATCTTGCGCGCGAGCGGGCCGGTCGTGGGCGCCGACGTTGCGACCTGCGTGGTGCCGTTGAAGCCGGTGGCGCGGCAGAACCAGTTGTAGAAGGGCACGGCGGCGTAGGATGCGCCGACCATGAGCGCGACGACGAGGCCGCAGATCGAGGCGACCATCGCGTCACGACCCAGCCCCTTGAAGGGCCCGCGGCGCGTTGCCAGCTTGGGCGTCACATCCTGCGCTATGGTCGGTTTCTGATCCATTTCTCTCGTTACATCGGCCGTATCAGCACCGCTGGTCCCTTGACCATGGTGACTGCGAAGAACAGCAGCACGAGCACGCCGAGTGCGAGCGCGATCGCGATCGAACGCTGACGGCGGCTCTTTTTCTGCGCGTCCGTGAGGACGATTCCATCTGGCTCTGACTTGTCGGCCATGCCTCGATCATGCGCCCCCAACCATCGGAGCAAGCGCGCGGACCACGACCTCGAGCAGCAGGGTCGCGAACAGCACGAACAGGTAAAGGATGGAGAACGCAAACAGCTTGCGCGTCGCGCGCAGCGACTGGCTGCGCTCGCGGCGAATATAGACGTTGATGGCGAGCACCAGCATGCCGGCGCCGAGCACCAGCGAGGTGACGCCGTAGATCGCGTCGAAATAGCCGAGCGCCCAGGGCGCCGCCGCAACTGCGATCAGGACGATGGTGTAGAGCAGGATCTGCAGCCGGGTGGCATCGGGGCCGGCGACGTTCGGCAGCATCGGAATGCCGGCGCGCGCATAGTCGTCGGAGCGGAACAGCGCCAGCGCCCAGAAGTGCGGCGGGGTCCAGAAGAAGATGATGGCGAACAGCAGCAGCGGCTCGACGTCGACGGTCCCCGTCACGGCGGCCCAGGCCACGACAGGCGGCAGCGCACCGGCGGCGCCGCCGATCACGATGTTCTGCGCAGTCCAGCGCTTCAGGCCCATCGTGTAGATCACGACGTAGAAGAAGATGGTGAAGGCGAGCAGCGCGCCTGCGATCCAGTTGACGAGGATGCCGAGCGTCATCACCGAGAAGAAGGACAGCGTCAGGCCGAAGGCCATCGCCTCGCCGCTGGTGACGCGGCCGCGCGGGATCGGCCGGTTCGCCGTGCGCGACATCTTCGAGTCGATATCGCCCTCGAGCGCCATGTTCAGCGCGCCGGACGCACCGGCGCCGACGGCGATGCAGAGCAGCGCAGTGATCGCCAGCACGGGATGGAAATGCCCGGGTGCCATCGCCATGCCGACCAGCGCGGTGAAGATCACGAGCGACATCACGCGCGGCTTCAGGAGCGCGATGTAATCGCCAGGCTCCGCTTCGGAGATCCGGGGATTGATGTCGACGGCGTTGTGGTCGAGGACGGACACTTAATTGAACTCGCTTCCTGATAGAGCCGCGGCGCCCGTGACGGGCGCCGCGGAGTTCTTGCTTATTGCACGCGCGGCAGCACTTCGAACTGGTGGAAGGGCGGCGGCGAGGTCAGCGTCCATTCCAGCGTGGTCGCACCCGGACCCCACGGATTATTCGGAGCCGGAACCTTTTTCACGAAGGCGTCGATCACGCAGTACAGGAAGACCAGCACGCCGAAGCCGGAGATGTAGGAGCCGATCGACGAGACGTAGTTCCAGCCCGCGAACGCATCCGGATAGTCGACATAGCGGCGCGGCATGCCCGACAGGCCGAGGAAGTGCTGCGGGAAGAACACCAGGTTCACACCGATGAAGGTGATCCAGAAGTGCGCCTTGGCCAGGCCCTCATTGTACATGTAGCCGGTCATCTTCGGGAACCAGTAGTACCAGCCGGCGAAGATCGCGAACACGGCGCCGAGCGACAGCACGTAGTGGAAGTGCGCGACGACGTAGTAGGTCTCCTGCAGCACGCGGTCGACGCCGGCATTCGCCAGCACGACGCCGGTGACGCCACCGACCGTGAACAGGAAGATGAAGCCCACGGCCCAGATCATCGGGGCGCGGAATTCGATCGAGCCGCCCCACATCGTGGCGATCCACGAGAAGATTTTGACGCCGGTCGGGACTGCGATGACCATGGTCGCCGCCACGAAATAGGCCTGCGTCGCCGAGGACATGCCGACCGTGTACATGTGGTGCGCCCACACCACGAAGCCGATGCCACCGATCGCGACCATGGCGTAGGCCATGCCGAGATAGCCGAACACGGGCTTGCGCGAGAAGGTGGAGATGATCTGGCTGACCATGCCGAAGCCGGGCAGGATCAGGATGTACACTTCGGGGTGGCCGAAGAACCAGAACAGATGCTGGAACAGCACGGGATCGCCGCCACCGTCAGGCGAGAAGAAGGTGGTGCCGAAATTGCGATCGGTGAGCAGCATGGTGATCGCGCCGGCGAGAACCGGCAGCGACAGCAGCAGCAGGAACACCGTCACCAGGATCGACCACACGAACAGCGGCATCTTGTGCAGGGTCATGCCCGGCGCGCGCATGTTGAAGATCGTGGTGATGAAGTTGATCGCGCCCAGGATCGACGAGGCACCGGCCAGATGCAGCGACAGGATCGCGAAGTCGACGGCCGGGCCCGGGTGACCCGAGGTCGACAGCGGCGCGTAGATGGTCCAACCGGCGCCGACGCCGTTGGCGCCCGGCTCGCCCTCGACGAAGGTCGAGATCAGGAGCAGCGCGAAGGAGGCCGGCAGCAGCCAGAACGAGATGTTGTTCATGCGCGGGAACGCCATGTCGGGCGCACCGATCATCAGCGGCACGAACCAGTTGCCGAAGCCGCCGATCATCGCGGGCATGACCATGAAGAAGATCATGATCAGGCCGTGGCTGGTGACGAAGACGTTGTAGGTGTGCGTCTCGTGGAAGATCTGCACGCCGGGGATCATCAGCTCGGCGCGGATCGCGACCGACATCGCGGCGCCGATGACGCCGGCGATGACCGCGAACACCAGGTACATCGTGCCGATGTCCTTGTGGTTCGTCGAATAGACGTAGCGCCGCCATCCGGTCGGATGGTCATGCGCATGATCGTCATGAGCGTGGTCGCTGTGTGTCGCTGCACTCGTTGCCATTTTCAAATCCTGCCTTGCGTCCCGTTCGGACCCGTCCAAGCTTCCTGGGGGTCCCGCCCTTTAGTCCCCTCAACCCGACGCTTACTGCGTCGGGCCCGCGGCCGAAGCGAAGGTGCTCGTGCCGCCGCTCGCATATTTCTTCTTCGCGGTCTCGACCCAGGAGGCGAACTCCTGGTCGCTGACCACGCGAATCGCGATCGGCATGAAGGCGTGGTCCTTGCCGCACAGTTCCGAGCACTGGCCGTAATACATGCCCACCTTGGTGGCCTTGAACCAGGTCTCGTTCAGGCGGCCCGGAATGGCGTCGATCTTGACGCCGAAGGCCGGCAGCGCGAAGGCGTGGATGACGTCGGCGCCGGTGGTCTGGACGCGAATCACCTTGTTGACCGGCACGACCATCTCGTTGTCGACGCCGAGCAGGCGCGGCTGCTTGTCCTGCGCCATCAGCGAATCGAACTCGAACTTGCCGTTATCGGGATAAGCGTAGGACCAGTACCACTGCTTCCCGGTGGCCTTCACGGTGAGGTCCGCCTTCGGAATGTCCAGCTCGAGGAACAGCAGGCGGAACGACGGCACCGAGATGCCGACCAGGATCAGCACCGGGATCAGCGTCCAGGCCACTTCGATCAGCGTGTTGTGGGTGGTGCGCGACGGCACCGGATTGGCGCGGGCGTTGAACTTCACCACCACGATCACCAGCAGCGCCAGCACGAACAGCGTGATGACGGTGATGAGCACGAACAGGAAATTGTGGAACCAGACGATGTTGTCCATCACCGGCGAACCGGAGGGCTGCAGCGTCCATTCCCACGGCGACGGCTGACCCAGCTCGCCCGCGAGGGCTGCGCCGCCAGCGGCCATCATCACGCCCGCTACGGCCAATCCCAGCAAGTGCCGGCCCATCCGGCCCATCGACATCCTCATGCCGTTCGCGCTCCCCTCAAGAAATTACCCCAATGCATTCCGCCCATCGTCGGGGAATGCTTTTCACGATCCGCCCTCTGACAAACCGCCTCTCAAGAATACCTCTAAGAGACACGCCTCTCAGAGACTTGGGCCAGATCGCTAGAACGCCGAAATCAGCCTCTCAAACCATAATTCTTGATCTATCGCAATGCAGTCTTGAGGCCTGTCTGTCAGCCATCACACGCAAGATATTTCCCAGTAACTTCAGACAAAAATACCGTTCCCGGTGGCGCCGCGGCTTGACAGCAGGATTGCCCGCTGTAGGCACAGCCGAGCTGGTCGGCCGGAACCTGATTCGTGCGGGCTTGAGGCGGGCGCGCGGCGCGATATTTGCTTGCGAATCGCCTTCAAGACGCCGTCATTTCCCGTATCAGTTCCGATAGTTCGACCGAAACGACCCAGGCGAGCGGTACGACCTGGCAGACCTGCAAGGCGAACAAGGCGCGATCAGAGGGATTGACCCGATGGGGCTCTCGAAACTCAGGGGATACCCGGTGCGACGCTGGAATATGCTGGCCGGCCTGCTGGCCGCCTCCGCCCTCCTCGCCCTTCCCGGCCTCGCCCATGCGCAGGGCGCGGTGCGCTCGGTGCATGGCGACTGGCAGATCCGCTGCGACACCCCGCCGGGCGCCCAGGCCGAGCAATGCGCCCTGATCCAGAGTGTCGTCGCCGAAGACCGTTCCAACGCCGGCCTGACCGTGATCGTGCTCAAGACCGCCGACCAGAAGAGCCGCCTGATGCGGGTGGTCGCGCCGCTCGGCGTGCTGCTGCCCTCCGGCCTCGGCCTCAAGCTCGACAACCAGGACGTCGGCCGCGCCGGTTTCGTCCGCTGCCTGCCCAATGGCTGCGTCGCCGAGGTCGTGATGGACGACAAGCTCCTCGGCCAGCTCCGCAGCGCCAAGACCGCGACCTTCATCATCTTCGAGACCCCGGAAGAAGGAATCGGCTTCCCGCTCAGCCTGAACGGGCTCGGCGACGGGTATGACAAGCTGCCGTAGGGCGGCTGGCGCTTTCTTGCGCACTGGGCCGGGACAACGGAGTGCACCTCACTCGTCATTGCGAGCGTAGCGAAGCAATCCAGGTTCGTTCCGCAGAGGCAGTCTGAATTGCTTCGCTACGCTCGCAATGAAGGGGTGATATCGGACGATTTCGAATCATGTCGTTTCCGTAATGTGTTTGGACCGCCCCTCGCCGAACGCATCTGAAACCATTATCTTGCCGCACATCCCTCCGACAACGGACGCATGATGACCAATCCCGCCACCACCTCCCTGCTTGAGCGCGCCAATCTCGACCGCGACCAGGTCCGCAACGAAGTCGCGCGCGGGCTGGCCGGCGCCGACGACGGCGAACTGTTCCTCGAATACAGCCAGACCGAAGCGCTGATGTTCGACAATGGCCGGCTGAAGCAGGCGACCTACGACACCTCGCAGGGGTTTGGCCTGCGCGCCGTCAAGGACGATGCGGTCGGCTACGCGCATTCCTCCGACGTGTCGCTGCCGGCGCTGATCCGCGCCGCCGATGCGGTCGCAGCCGTGCGCGGCGGCTACTCCGGCAGCTTTGCGGCTCCCCCGCCGCACACCAATGTGCGGCTCTATGCCGACGACAATCCGCTCGATGCGCCGGGCTTCGAGACCAAGGTGAAGCTGCTCGCGGAGATCGATGCTTACCTGCGCGACAAGGATCCGCGGGTGCGGCAGGTCAGCGTCAGCTTAGGGGCGACCTGGCAGGTCGTCGAGATCCTGCGGCCGGACGGCGAGAGCTATCGCGACATCCGTCCGCTGGTGCGCGTGAACGTCTCGGTCGTCGCGGGTCAGGGCGACCGGCAGGAAAGCGGCAGCAAGGGTTATGGCGGTCGCGCCGGCTATGCCGAATTCATCGAGAGCCGCAACTGGCGCGACGCCGCCGACGGCGCGCTGCGCGAGGCGCTGGTGAACCTCGAATCCGTGCCGGCACCGGCCGGCGAGATGGACGTGGTGTTAGGGGCCGGCTGGCCCGGCGTGATGCTGCATGAAGCCGTCGGTCACGGCCTCGAAGGCGATTTCAACCGCAAGAAGACCTCGGCCTTTGCCGGCCTGATGGGCCAGCAGGTCGCGGCCAAGGGCGTGACTGTCGTGGACGACGGCACCATGGCCTCGCGGCGCGGCTCGCTCTCGATCGACGACGAGGGCACGCCGACCAACCGCACCGTGCTGATCGAGGACGGCATCCTCGTCGGCTACATGCAGGACCGCCAGAACGCGCGCCTGATGAACATGAAGCCGACCGGCAACGGGCGCCGCCAGGGCTATGCCCATGTGCCGATGCCGCGCATGACCAACACCTACATGCTGGCGGGCGACCGCGATCCGGCCGAGATTCTCGCGTCGGTGAAGAACGGCGTCTATGCCGCGAATTTCGGCGGCGGCCAGGTCGACATCACCTCGGGCAAATACGTGTTCCAGTGCACCGAGGCCTACAAGATCGAGAACGGCAAGATCGGCGCGCCCCTGAAGGGCGCCATGCTGATCGGCAACGGGCCGACCGATTTGCATCGCATTCGCATGATCGGCAACGATCTCGCGCTCGATACCGGCATCGGCACCTGCGGCAAGAACGGACAGGGCGTTCCCGTCGGCGTCGGCCAGCCGTCGCTGCTGATGGAGCGCATCACGGTTGGAGGCACTGGCGGATGAGCGTTGAGAAAGTGGCGAGCACGAAAAAGAGCGGTAGCTGGCGCGGCCAGCTCGTGCAGCTCGCCGGCATCGTTGCAGCCGTGTTCATCGCCAAGGGCGCGCTCGCCGAGCCGTTCTACGTGCCGTCGGGCTCGATGGAGCCGACGCTGCTGATCGGCGATGCGCTGCTGGCGTCGAAATTCCCCTATGGCTACGGCACCTCCTCGCTGCCGATCCAGATCAACCTGCCGGAAACCGGTCGCGTGTTCGCCGAGACGCCGAAGCAGGGCGACGTCGTCGTGTTCCGCTGGCCCGGCGACCGTTCGCAGGCCTGGGTCAAGCGCGTGGTCGGATTGCCCGGCGATCGCATCCAGATCCGGCAGGGCCAGCTCTTCATCAACGATCGTCCCTGCGAGCTGAAACCCGACGGCGTCGGACAGGCCGAGGACGACAATGGCGGCAGCGAGCCCGCCTATCGCTATATCGAGACGCTGCCGAACGGCGTGTCGCATCTCATCTTCAAGATGCGCGACAACGGCCCGCTCGACAACACGCCGGAGATCAAGGTGCCGGCAGGGCATCTGTTCGTGCTCGGCGACAACAGAGACAACTCAGCGGACAGCCGCGTGCCCCTGCGCTCCGGCGGCGTCGGCCTGTTGCCGGTCGACAATCTCGTCGGCCGCGCCGATGCGGTGCTCGGCTCCTGGGATCTCGGTATGCGCAGCCAGCCGGTGTGGACCTGGCTCTCCGGCTTCCGTCCCTCGCGGTTTTTTACCGCGGTGAAGTAACCCTTCTTCTCGCCTCTCCCCGCTTGCGGGGAGAGCCCGAATTCGATCGCAGATCGAATTCGGGTGAGGGGGACTCTCCGCGAGTCCAACTCTGACCACCCCCGCGGAGACTCCCCCTCACCCCACCCTCTCCCCGCAAGCGGGGCGAGGGAGCCTTGCGCCTTCCGTTTGGCGCGCATTGGTGTGACTGCGCATGACCCGCGACGAATTCCTCGCACTTGCCCTACGGAATCCGATCAACGTCGCGATCGCGGATGAACTAACGCGGCTCGCGCTGCCCGATGCCTGGCTCGTCTCCGGCTGCCTGGTGCAGACCGCGTGGAACGTGCTCACGGGCCGCGCTGTCGATCACGGCATCGCCGATTACGACGTGTTCTATTTCGACCCCGACACATCATGGGAGGCGGAGGATGCGGTGATCCGCGCCTTACAGGCGCGGCTTGCGCATCTCGCGGTCAAGGTCGAAGCGCGCAACCAGGCGCGCGTGCATCTCTGGTACCCGCAGAAGCACGGCCTGCCCTACCCACAGCTCGCATGTTCAACCGACGGCATCGATCGCTTCCTCACGCAGAACACGCAAGTCGGCATCAGAAAGACGGAAGACGGCTACGACGTCTATGCACCGCACGGTTTTGACGACGTCGCGGGCCTGGTGGCGCGGCCCAATCCGGGGCCGAATTTTTCGGTGGCGAATTACGATGCCAAGGTCGCGCGGTGGAAGGCGCTGTGGCCGGAGCTCACGGTGATTGCGGCGAAGGAGATGCCGTAGGGTGGGCAAAGGCGCGCTTGCGCCGTGCCCACCATCCATCGGCAATCGCGGTGACAGTGGTGGGCACGCTTCGCTTTGCCCACCCTACGGCACCGAGTTTCGGGCTATCGCACCACGCCCGAAATAAACCCTGCCTTCCGTCGCGGCGGCTTGATCTCTTTCTTCAGGAAGCAGCGCGCGTCGCTGCCGGTGTAGCCGGGGCGCGCATAGGTGAAGGCTCGGCACTTGTTGTCGGCGGTGCAGGCGGCCTTGCAAGCGTCCTCGCCCTCATCGGGCTTCAGCGCGAAATTGCGCAAGTCCCCGCCGGGGCGGTCGATCGAGTTCTCGACCCCTTCAATGCGCGGCTCGATGACGCCGGCACCGCGCACGCCGGAGATGCAGCAGCTTTCGGGAACGCGCGGCGGCACGGTGTTCTTCAGCCAGCACACCGCCCTGCCGCCTTCGCGATCGGGATAGGCGAAACTCCAGGCCCGACACTTGCGGTCGCGTTCGCAGAGCAGCGCGCAATCCTCGGGGTCGCCGGAGGCCACAGGCGTGCTGGCATAGTCGCCGCCCGGACGGTCGAACGCCGTCTGCGCCCCCGCAAGCGAGGGCGCCAGCGCGGCCACGAGCAGCAGCGCGCACGCCAAAACCTTTGCCTTGAAGGCCCCTGCGAGGTGGCCTTTCCCCATCAGAACAGCTTTCGAGTTATTGAACGCATTGCCCTTTTTGCAGCCGGTCATTTGATCGCCGCAAACCTGTATGGGCGATGAACGGCGCCAAGGGCGCAATCAGACGATTGAACTAGAGCGGCTGCCGATGGACGGCGCTCTAGAACGCGTATTCCGCGTAAGCCGGTTCCACAGAACCCTTCCAGGGCCCGTTGAACTTCTCCAGCAGTTCCTCGGCCGGCGTCCGACCGGAATCGATGATGCGGTCGAGCGGTTCAAGGTGACGGGTTTCGTCACGGCCGAGATGGTCGATCTTGCCGCGGCGCCGCAGGCCGGCATGGGCCAGGACAAGGCATTCCTTGGCGATCTCGAAGAGATAGCGGTCCTTGATGCGCGCCTTGAAGCCCAAGCGCGGCACATCGTCGCGCAGCGCCTGACGCTCATGCGCACTCCAGTGCTTGACCAGGTCCCAGGCCGCATCGAGCGCAACGTCGTCATAGAGCAGCCCGACCCAGAAGGCCGGCAGTGCCGGCAGCCGGCCCCAGGGACCGCCATCCGAGCCGCGCATCTCGAGATAGCGCTTCAGCCGCACCTCGGGGAAAATCGTCGAGAGATGGTTGGCCCAGTCCGACAGCGTCGGGCGCTCGCCGGGGAAGAAATTGTTGCGGCCCTCGAAGAAGGCGCGGAACGACGAGCCTGACACGTCGATGTAATCGTCGCCGCGCTTGACGAAATACATGGGCACGTCGAGCGCGTAGTCGACATAGCGCTCGAAGCCCATGCCGTCCTCGAATGCCCAGGGCAGCATGCCCGCACGCGCGTTGTCAGTGTCGCGCCAGATTTCGGAACGGAAGGAGAGGAAGCCGTTCGGCTTGCCTTCGGTGAAGGGCGAATTGGCGAACAGCGCAGTGCCGATCGGCTGCAGCGCCAGCGACACCCGCAGCTTCTTGACCATGTCGGCTTCGGAGGAGAAGTCGAGATTGGTCTGCACGGTACAGGTCCGGTACATCATGTCGATGCCGTACTTGCCGACCTTCGGCATGTAGTTCGTCATGATCTTGTAGCGGCCCTTGGGCATGACCGGAATCTCGGCGCGCGACCAGGACGGCGTCATGCCGAGGCCGAGGAAGCCGATGCCGAGCGGCGTTGCGATCTCACGCACCTGCGCCAGATGCGCCATCAGCTCGCTCTGGGTCTGGTGCACGGTCTCAACCGGCGCGCCCGACAATTCGAACTGTCCGCCCGGCTCGAGCGAGATCGCGCCGCCGCCGGTGACGTCGTAGAGGCCGATGATGTTGCCCTTCTCCATGATCGGCTCCCAGCCGAGCAGGAGCTTCATGCCGTCGAGCAGCGCGCCGATGCCGCGCGCGCCCTCATAGGGCACGGGACGCAAGCCCTCGAGCGTGAACGGGGTCTTCTCGTGCTCGGTGCCGATGCGGAATTCGCTGCTCGGCTTGCAGCCCTCCTCGAACCACGCGACGAGTTCGTCGCGCGATTGCAGCGGCGTCATATCGATCTGGTCTCGCGCCATATCAAACTCTAATCAAAAGCGCTTCGACCGAATGCGCGAGGTGACAGTGAAGTCCGCGAACCCCGGGGGTCGCGGACGTTGTGGTGTGATGCGGGATCATCGGGCCGTGGTGCTTTCGTTGACCGGCGGCAGTTTCATCTCGCCGCAGGAGCAGCCGAGACGGTCGAGCAGACCGCTCAGCTTGACCGCGTCCGCATCCGACAGCTTCGAGCCGACATATTTTTCGATCGCGGCGGAATAGGCACCCCACATCCGCTTCTGCAATTCGCGTCCGGCCTCGGTGATCTCGACGAACTGGCCGCGCTTGTCGATCTTGCATTCGCGGCGCGAGGCCAAGCCCTCGTCGACCAGGCGGTCGATCAGGCGCGAGGTCGAATATTGCGGGATCAGCATCTGCCGCTCTAGCTCGACCGGGCGCAGCTCACCGGTCGGCGCGCGCGACAGTTCCAAAAGCGCGTCATACCAGGCGAGTGGCGGGAAGCCCGCCTTCTTCAGGTCCTGTTCCACGCAGTCGAGCACCCGGCTCTGCACCCGCATCAGGCGGATCCAGGCGGAGGTCGCCTCGGTCGATGGTTTGCGCTTCATGGTCCCGTTCTCAGTCGTATGCTCACTCTACCGCACTTGATGCATATGCATCAATCTTGACTATTCCATGCAGGTGCATGTAGTCATTCTTTCGCCGTCACCAACGGCCTTGAGGAGAAAATTCCATGAAACTCTACTATTCCCCCGGCGCATGCTCGCTGTCCCCCCACATCGCGCTCCTGGAAGCGGGACTGCCCTATGACCTGGTCAAGGTCGATATCCGCGCCAAGAAGCTCGAAAACGGTGAAGACTATCTGAAGGTGAATCCCAAGGGCCAGGTCCCTGCGCTGGGCCTTGATAGCGGTGAGATCGTGACCGAAGGGCCGGTCATTGTCCAGATGATCGCCGATCAGGCCGCTGCGAAAGCGCTGGCGCCGGCGCACGGCAGTTCCGAACGCTACAAGCTGCTGGAGTGGCTGAACTTCCTCACGTCGGAGGTGCACAAGAGCTTTGGTCCGATGTTCGCGCCCGCGCTGAACGACGATGCGAAAGCGTTCTTCAGGGATCGTGTCATGGGCAAGCTCAAATATGTCGACAGCCAGCTTGCTAACAGCGACTACCTCATGGGCAAGCAGTTCACGGTCGCCGACGGCTACCTCTTCACCATGCTGACCTGGGCCGACCGGATGAAGTTCGACTTCTCCGCGATGCCGCACCTCGCCGCCTACAAGGCCCGCGTCGCCGCGCGGCCGCAGGTGCAGGAAGCCTTGAAGCGGGAAGGCCTCGCGCAGGCGAAGTAAGCGCACCCTAGGCGCGACAATCGAAAGGCCGGATCGACGATCCGGCCTTTTTTGTTTTGACGCGTAGCCCGGATGAAGCGCAGCGTAATCCGGGGTGTTCGCGCAACTGAGAGACTGTCCCGGATTTCGCTGCGCTTCATCCGGGCTACAATCACATCGAGGGCTACGCCGCCTTCTTCGGTGCGAACCGGCCGTAGAAGGTTTCGCCCTTGGCGGCCATCTCCACCAGCAGCTTCGGCGGCGTGAAACGGGAGCCGTATTTGGCTTCGAGCCTGTGGCAGAGCTCGACGAACTTCTTAGGTCCCATGAAGTCGATATAGGACAGCGTGCCGCCGGTGAACGGCGCAAAGCCGAAGCCGAGGATCGAGCCGACATCCGCCTCGCGCGGGTCGGTGATGACGTTGTCCTCGACCGTACGCGCGGCTTCGACCGCCTGCACCACCAGGAAGCGCTGCTTCAGCTCCTCGACGTCGAGGGTGTCGGGGTCGAGCTGCTTCGGCTGCAGCGCCGACAGGCCCGGCCACAGGCTCTTCTGACCCTTGCCCTCGGGATAGTCATAGAAGCCCTTCTTGTTCTTGCGGCCGAGGCGGCCCTGCTTCTCGACCATCTCCACCATCAGCTTCTTCTGATCGGGGTTGATGGCGTTGGGGCCGAGATCGGCTTCCGTCGCCTTCATGATCTTCAGCCCGAGGTCGAGCGCGACCTCGTCGGACAGCGAGAGCGGGCCCACCGGCATGCCGGCCATCTTGGCGCAGTTCTCGATCATCGCGGGCGGCACGCCTTCGAGGAACATCTCGTTGCCCTCGGCGACGTAACGGCCGACGCAGCGGTTGGCGAAGAAGCCTCTGGAGTCGTTGACCACGATCGGCGTCTTGCCGATCTGCCGGACGTAATCGAGTGCCGTCGCCAGCGCGAGATCGCCGGTGTTCTTGCCGAGGATGATCTCGACCAGCATCATCTTCTCGACCGGCGAGAAGAAGTGGATGCCGACGAACTTGCCCTGGTCCTTGAAGGATTCGGCGAGCGAGGTGATTGGCAGCGTGGACGTGTTCGACGCGAACACCACCTCGGGCTTGAGATATTCCTGCGCCTTGGCAAACGTGTCGGCCTTGACCTTGCGGTCCTCGAACACGGCCTCGATTACGAGGTCGACGTCCTTCAATGCCGCATAGTCCGCGGTCGGCGTGATGCGCGCGAGCAGTGCTTCGGCATCCGTGGGCTTGGCGCGGCCCTTCTTGATCTGATCCTCGATCACCTTCTGCGCATGCGCCTTGCCCTTGTCGGCGCTTTCCTGGTCGCGGTCGATCAGGACGACGTCGAGGCCGGCACGGGCCGAGACGTAGCCGACGCTCGCGCCCATGAAGCCGGCGCCGATCACGGCGATCTTCTTCACCTTGGTCGGAGCGACGTCCTTCGGACGGCGCGCGCCCTTGTTCAGCTCCTGCATCGACAGGAACAGGCTGCGGATCATCGCAGCGGCTTCCTTCGAGCGCAGCACCGAGGTGAAGTAGCGCGACTCCACGCGCAGCGCGGCGTCGATCGGCAACTGCAGGCCTTCATAGACGCAGCTCATGATGGCGCGCGCGGCCGGATAGTTGTCGTAGGTCTCGCGGCGATAGATCGCGTTGCCGGCCGGGAACATCATCATGCCGTTCTTGGAGAACACCGGGCCGCCGGGCAGCTTGAAGCCCTTCTCGTCCCAGGGCGCGACGGCCTTGCCGCCGCCCTTGATCCAGTCCTTTGCCGCCTTGACGAGGTCGGCCGCCGGCACGATGGCGTGGATCAGATTGAGTGCCTTGGCCTTGTCGAGCGTGACCGGGTCGCCCTTGAGCAAAATGGTCATCGCATCCTGCGGCGGCACCAGGCGCGGCACGCGCTGCGTACCGCCGGCGCCGGGGAACAGGCCGACCTTGACCTCGGGCAGGCCGAGGCGGGTCTTGGGATTTTCGGCCGCCACGCGATAGTGGCAGCACAGCGTGATCTCAAAGCCGCCGCCCAGTGCGAGGCCGTTGATCGCGGCGGCCCACGGCTTGCCCGACGTCTCGATCGAGCGCAGCACCAGCGAGAAGCGGCGGCTCTGGTCGAACAGCATCTGGTTCGCGGCGGTCTCGCCCTGCTCCTTCAAAACCTTGGCATAGGCCTGGTTCATGCCTTCGAGCATGGAGAGATCGGCACCGGCGCAGAACGCGTCCTTGGCCGAGGTGATGACGACGCCTTTCACCGCGGCGTCGGCCGTGGTCGCCTTCACGATCGCGTCGAGCTCGCTGGTCGAGGTCTCGTCGAGCACGTTCATCGAACGGCCCGGAATGTCCCAGGTGACGAGCGCGATGCCGTCGGCGTCGGCCTCAACCTTGAAGTTCTTGTAAGTCATGTTGTGCTCCTCGGTGCCGCAGCCGATCTCAGGCGCGGCGGTTGACTGTGATCTCGTAGGGTGGGTTAGCCGAAGGCGTAACCCACCTCTTTGCTTCGCGCGGAGAGAGAAGCGGTGGGTTACGCTTCGCTAACCCACCCTACGCAGTTACACCCGCTCGATGATGGTGGCGGTACCCATGCCGCCGCCGATGCACAGCGTCACCAGCGCGGTGGACTTGTTGGTGCGCTCGAGCTCGTCGAGCACGGTGCCCAGGATCATCGCGCCGGTGGCACCGAGCGGATGACCAAGAGCAATCGCGCCGCCATTGACGTTGATCTTGGCGTTGTCGATGTCGAAGGCCTGGATGTAGCGCAGCACGACGGAGGCGAAGGCCTCGTTGAGCTCGAACAGGTCGATGTCCGACGTCTTCATGCCGGAGCGCGCGAACAGCTTTTCGGTGACGTCGACCGGACCGGTCAGCATCATCGCCGGCTCGGAGCCGATATTGGCGAAGGCGCGGATTTTTGCGCGCGGCTTCAGGCCATACTTGCTGCCGGCTTCCTTGCTGCCGAGCAGCACGGCGCCTGCGCCATCGACGATGCCCGACGAATTGCCGGCATGGTGCACGTAGTTGACGCGCTCGATTTCGGGATGGGACTGGATCGCGACACCGTCAAAGCCGCCCATCTGGGCCATCATCGTGAACGACGGCTGCAATTGCGCCAGCGACTGCATCGTCGTGGTCGGACGCATGTGCTCGTCCTTGGCGAGGATGGTGAGGCCGTTGATGTCCTTCACCGGCACGACCGACTTGTTGAAGCGGCCTTCGTCCCAGGCCTTGGCCGCGCGCTGCTGGCTCTGCACCGCATAGGCGTCGACGTCGTCGCGCGAGAATCCGTACTTGGTGGCGATCAGATCGGCCGAGACGCCCTGCGGCATGAAGTAGGCCGGCACCGCCATCGAGGGATCCATCGGCCAGGCGCCGCCGGACGCGCCGATGCCGACGCGGCTCATGGACTCGGCACCGCCGCCGATCACGAGCTCGTGCTGGCCGCTCATCACCTGGGCTGCGGCAAAGTTCACGGCATCGAGGCCGGAGGCGCAGAAGCGGCTGATCTGCACGCCGGGGACGGCCTCGCCGAGGCCCGCCTTCAGCGCCGCAAAGCGCGCGATGTCCGAGCCGGCTTCGCCGACGGGATCGACCACGCCGAGGATGACGTCGTCAACCGAGTCTTCCGGCAGGTTGTTGCGATCCTTGAGCGCCTTCAGCGGCACGGTGGCGAGCGCAAGCGCGGTCACCTCGTGCAGCGCGCCGTCGGCCTTGCCGCGGCCGCGCGGGGTTCTGACGTGGTCGTAAATGAATGCCTCAGGCATGACGCCCTCCTGGTCTGATGTTCGTATTGTGGTTGGTAGCGGCGGCGGAAACAGCTCAGAACGCTTCCGCCGGCAATTCCATCGTGGTGGCGCAGCCGGTCTGGATGCGCGCCAGATGCAGCGCGGTTTCCGGCAGCATCCGCTCCATGAAGAAGCGGCCGGTGACGAGTTTTGTCGAGAGATAGGGCGTGGTACCGCCCTCGGCAATCTTGCCTTGCGTGACCTTGGCCATCTTCGCCCACATGTAGCCGAGCGCGACGAGACCGAAGAGATGCATGTAGTCGGTCGCGGCAGCACCCGCATTGTCGGGCTTCATCATCGCGTTCTGCATCAGCCAGGTGGTGGCCTGCTGCAGATGGCCGAGCGAGGTCGACAGCGCGGTAACGAAGGGCTTCATCGCCTCGTCGCCGCCGTTCTCCTTGGCAAAGCCCATGACCTCGCCGAAGAAGGCCATGATGGCGCGGCCGCCGTCGCGCGGCAGCTTGCGGCCGACGAGGTCGAGCGCCTGAATGCCGTTGGCACCTTCGTAGATCATCGCGATGCGGGCATCGCGCACGAACTGCTCCATGCCGTGCTCGGCGATGTAGCCGTGACCGCCGAACATCTGCTGGGCCTGCACCGCGTTGGCAAAGCCGATCTCGGTGAGATAGCCTTTCAGCACCGGCGTCATCAGGCCCATGTGGTCGTCGGCGGCCTGGCGGTCCTTGGGATCCTCGGAACGGTGGGCGACGTCGCTCTTCAGCGCGGTCCAGACCACGAAGGCGCGCGCGGCCTCGTTGAAGGCACGGATGGTGAGCAGCGTGCGGCGCACGTCGGGATGCACGATGATGGGGTCGGCGGCCTTGTCCGGCGCCTTGACGCCGGTCAGCGAACGGCCCTGCAGGCGCTCGCGCGCATAGGCCACCGCGTTCTGATAGGCGACCTCGGACTGCGCGAGACCCTGCACGGCGACGCCGAGACGGGCCTCGTTCATCATCACGAACATGCCCTGCATGCCCTTGTTCTCTTCGCCGATCAGCCAGCCGGTGGCGTTGTCGTAGTTCATCACACAGGTGGAATTGCCGTGGATGCCCATCTTGTGCTCGATCGAGCCGCAGGTGACGCCGTTGCGCGCACCCACGCTGCCGTCGGCATTGACCAGGTTCTTCGGCACCACGAACAGCGAGACGCCCTTGATGCCGGCGGGCGCGCCCTCGATGCGGGCGAGCACGAGGTGGATGATGTTTTCCGTGAGATCATGCTCGCCGGCGGAGATGAAGATCTTGGTGCCCGTGATCTTGAAGCTGCCGTCGGCCTGACGCACGGCCTTGGTGCGCAAGAGGCCGAGATCGGTGCCGCAATGCGGCTCGGTGAGGTTCATGGTGCCGGTCCACTCGCCGGCGACCATCTTCGGCACGTAGGTCTTCTTCTGCTCCGGCGAACCGTGGACGATCAGCGCCGCGGTCGCACCCATGGTGAGACCGCCATACATCGAGAACGCCATGTTGGCGGAGATCTGGAATTCATTGACCGCCTGAGAGAGCGTCACCGGCAGGCCCTGCCCGCCATATTCCGTCGGCGCCGACAGACCGAGCCAGCCGCCTTCGGCGACTTGCTTGAAGGCCTCCTTGAAACCCTTGGGCGTGGCGACGCTGCCGTCATCGGCGCGCTTGCAGCCTTCGAGGTCGCCGACGCGATTGAGCGGCTGCAGCACCTCTTCGGCGAGCTTGGCCGCTTCGCCGAGGATGGCTTCGCGCACGTCGCTGGAAGCGTCGGTGAAGCCGGGCAGATTGTCGTAGCGATCGATCTGGAAGACGTCGTTGAACAGGAAGTTCACGTCTTCGACGGGGGCTTTATAGATCGGCATGGCGTTCTCCCGGCACGGGGCCTTCAGGTGTTGGAGGTATTTTTGGACAACCTGCGGCGCAGCGCTCCGATCGCGAGCTTATCGTCTTCTGCAACCGCAGGGCAGGTAATCATCGTGTCATTGGGCGGCGAGTTGCTCCGCCATCATTTTGTGCAGCATGTTGATGGCCTTGAGCGGACGCACCATGACCTTGAAATGCGTGATGCGGCCGTCGGCGTCGAAGCTGATGATGTCGACACCGTTGATCTCGATGCCGTCGATCATGGTCTTGAATTCGAGCACGGCGCCGCTGGCGCTGGTCCATTCGCCCAGATAGGTGAAGTGCGGACCGCCCAAGACCTTGTCGGCGCTGGCGAGATATTTGAAGGTGATGTCGCGTCCGCGCTGCGGGGTGTGCACGACGGGACTCTCGAACACGGCGTCGGGATGCAGGAGGTCCCAGAGCGCGGTCCGGTCATGGGACTTGATGTAGGCGTACCATTTGTCGAGGCCGGTCATGGTCAGGGTGCCTCCTCGGGCAAGCTTGAAAACAACCCCATGCACAGTAGCGCGCAGGCCGACGCCGCCGGGTCCAAGGCCCGCCGTCATATGCACATTGACGCATATGCGCCGATGTGCATAAAGTCAAGTCAAATGCTCGGATAGTCAGAAGGAGCCGGTGTCATGGCGCTGGGCGACGCAATTCTCGCATGCCTGACGGAACGTCCGATGACGGGCTACGAGCTCGCCAAGACCTTCGATTCCTCGATCGGCTTCTTCTGGAAGGCCGACCACCAGCAGATCTATCGCGAGCTCTCCAAACTGCGCGACCGCGGCTACATCCAGGGCCGGGAGGTCGTGCAATCAGGCAAGCCCAACAAGCTCGTATATACGCTCACCCAGGAGGGCCGAACAGCGCTGCGGCACTGGGCCGCGCGGCCGAGCACGCCGGCCTCGAACAAGGACGATTTGCTGGTGCGCTTCCACGCGCTCGACAGCGTCGACCTCGAGCCGCTGCGCGCCGATCTGATGGCCCGCCTCGAGCACCACCGCGACCGCTCCGAACGCTACGAACGCATCCTGAAGAAGCGTTTTCCCGACGGAACCGCGCAGGAAGCTGCAGATATCGGCAATCTGCTGCTGCTCAAGCTCGGCTCACGGCACGAGCAGATGGTGGCGGAATGGTGCGAAGAGGCGATCGACGCGCTGTCGGGGCTGACCGGGCACGGGGCTGGCACCGTGGTGCCAATGGAGGATGGGAAACGGGAGAAGGGTTAGCGGTCGCTGCAACCACATCGTCATGGCCGGGCCTGTCCCGGCCACCCACGACCTTCGTTCCACAGGTTCGTCGGCAAGAACGTGGATGCCCGGGACAAGCCCGGGCATGACGGCGGAACCAACTTTAGGACGCCGCCGTCGGGTTCCTTAACCCGTTATTTACCGTAACGGACAAAAGTCGGATTTCGAGGCAGACGACCTGCGCCGTTTTCGGTTTTCTTTACAACCGGGACTCGTGGGAAGGCTGCAGGCGCTGGGTGGGCGCCGGAGTCGGAACCGGACAGAGTCATGAATTCGCGCGTATCGTGGAGTGTTGACGGCATCGATCCATCCGTCAGGGAGCGGGCCGAGGCCGCTGCGCGCCGCGCCGGCATGTCACTCAACGATTGGCTGACCTCCACGCTCGGCGAAACCGCGCCGCCGAATTTCCGCGCGCCTTACGATCCCTATCAGCAGCAGCAGCTCCCCAGCCAGGAAAGCCGCGACGTCGCCGACATCCATCAGCGGTTAGACGCGATCACAAGGCAGATCGAAACCATTTCAAAGCCCGCCGCGCCGCGCGCCGACGTCTCGCGCGAGCAGGGCGTTGCCCGCCAACTGAACGATGCGATCTCGCGGCTCGATGCGCGGCTGTCGCAGATCTCGAAGCCGCAAGGACCTGCGCGCCCCGCGCCGGTCGAAACGCGTCAGCGCCAGGCCGAGGCCGTCGAGCGCGCCGCAGCCCAGGTCTATCGCAGCTCGCCGCCGCTCTCGCCCGCCTCGCTCGATGTCGCCGTCGCCGAGATCGCGGCCCGCCAGAACGAGCTCGACAACTTTGCGCCGCGACAGATGCCGCCGCGCGCGGTCCCCCCGATTGCGCCGATGGCGGCGCCCTATGCGCCGCCGCAGCAGACCTACATGCCTCCGCCGGCTTACATGCCGCCGCAGGCGACTTACGCGCCGCAGCCTGCCTATAATCCGCAGCCCGCCTACGCCCCTCCCCCTGCGCCACCGCCGCCGGGCCCGGACTTCTCTGCGCTCGAACGGCACCTGATCAAGATCACGAGCCAGATCGAGTCGCTGCAGCGACCGGACAACATCGAGCAGTCGATCGCCGCCTTCCGCAGCGAGCTCGCTGAAATCCGTCACGCCATCACCGAGGCGATGCCGCGCCGCGCGATCGAATCGATCGAGAACGAGATCCGCTCGCTGCACCGGCGCATCGACGAGACACGCTCCTCGGGCAGCTCGGATGGCCAGGCGCTCGCCGGCGTCGAGCGCGCGCTGTCCGAAATCCGCGAGGCGCTGCGCACGCTGATGCCGGCCGAGCAGCTCCGCGGCTACGACGAGGCGATCCGCAATCTCGGCGCCAAGCTCGACATGATCCTGCGCGCCAGCGACGATCCCTCGACGGTGCGGCAGCTCGAAGACGCCATCGGCGCGCTGCGCGCCATCGTCTCCAACGTCGCCTCCAACGAGGCGCTGGGCCGGCTCGCCGACGACGTGCAATTGCTGTCGTCAAAAGTCGAGCAGATCAGCCGCGTGTCGAGCAACAGTAACGGCAACGGCAATGCCGAAGGCTTCGCCATCCTCGAGCAGCGGCTCGCGGCGCTGACCGAGGCGCTGGAGGCGCGCGAGCGCCGGCCGGCCGAAAGCTTCAGCACCGAGCACCTCGAAGGCGCGATCCGCGCGCTGTCCGACCGCTTCGACCGCATGCAGGTCGGCAACGATTCCGCCTCGACCTTCGCGCATCTCGAACAGCGCGTCTCTTACCTGCTGGAGCGGATCGAAGCCGCCTCCGATCCGCGCAACGGCAATTTGAGCCGCGTCGAGGACGGGCTGCACGACATCCTCAGGCATCTCGAGCGGCAGCAGGCGACGTACGCCGCGCTCGCCGAGAGCCGCAACACCGCGTCGCAGCCGGACCCCGGCATGTTCGACATGGTCAAGCGGGAACTCTCCGACATCCGCTTCAGCCAGTCCGAGACCAACCGCTCGACGCAGGATTCGCTCGAAGCCGTGCACTCGACGCTCGGCCACGTCGTCGATCGCCTCGCCATGATCGAGGGCGACCTGCGCGCAGTTCGCACCGCACCGCCCGCACCCGCACCTCAGACGTTCGCGCCGTCGATGCCGATCGAGCAGCCGATGGCGCGCGCGGCGATGCCGCAGCAGGCGCCGAAATACGATCCCAAGCCGGACATGAAACCGGAGCTGCAGAACCCTGCCGCGGCCCAGGGCGTGCCCCAGGGTCCAGGTCAGGGCGCTTTCGTTGCCGCGCCGCGCGAATTCCACGCCGCGACGCCTGCCGCCCCAATGCCTCCGCCGATGCCGATGGCTGCACCGTTGGCGCCTCCGGTGCCGCCGCGCGCGATCAGCGAAATTCTGGAGCCGCATACGGCGCCCGCGCGCGCCGCGATCGCGCCCGAGCTGCCGCCGGATCATCCGCTCGAGCCGGGCACGCGCCCGGGCGGCCGGCCCGCCACGCCGTCCGAGCGCATTGCCGCATCCGAGAACGCAATCAGCGAAATTCCCTCCGCTCCGAAAGAGCCGGTGTCCTCGTCGAGCTTCATCGCGGCCGCCCGCCGCGCGGCGCAGGCCGCCGCGGCACAGCCTCCGGAGAAGCAGGGCCGTGCCGCCAAGGCAGCCGCCGCAGGCAAGGCCAAGGGCGCAGAGGGTCCGTCCACCATCACGTCAAAAATCCGCTCCCTGCTGGTCGGCGCGAGCGTGGTCGTGATCGTGCTCGGCACCTTCAAGATGGCGATGAACCTGCTGGAAGGCGGCAGCACCACACCGCCGCTGCCCGCGATGGAGAATTCGTCCGGTGCGCCCGCATCGCAGACGCTGACACCCGCCGACACCGGCGCACGGCCGTCGGCGCCCGAACAGATCACGCCGTCGATGACCTCGCCGACGCCGCTCGGCAAGCAGTCGCTGAACAATCCGCCGCCCGCGAGCACCGCCCCGGGCGCGCAAGTGGCGATCCCGACAGCACCTGCCGCTGCTGCGCCGCCGCTGGCCCCCGCGGACATCACTGGCGCGATCCCGACGACGACGCCGTCACGCGCCAGGCTCGGCCAGGTGCAGGTGCCACCGACCGAGCGCCTGCCCGACGGCATCGGCGGACCCGTGCTGCGCGCCGCCGCGATGAAGGGCGACGCCACGGCCGCCTACGAGATCGGCGTGCGCTTTGCCGAGGGCAAGGGCGTCGCGACCAATTACGACGAAGCCGTCAAATGGTACGACCGCGCCGCGCAGGCCGGCGTGGTGCCGGCCACCTTCCGCCTCGGCACGCTCTATGAGAAGGGCCTGGGCGTGAAGAAGGACGCCGACATCGCACGGCGCTACTACACGCAGGCCGCAGAGCGCGGCAACGCCAAGGCGATGCACAATCTCGCGGTGCTCGACGCCGACGGCGGCGGACGCGGCGCGAACTACAAGAGCGCAGCGACCTGGTTCCGCAAAGCCGCCGATCGCGGCGTCGCCGACAGCCAGTTCAACCTCGGCATCCTCTATGCCCGCGGCATCGGCGTCGAACAGAACCTCGCCGAGTCCTACAAATGGTTCAGCCTCGCCGCCGCGCAGGGCGACTCGGATGCGTCGGCCAAGCGCGACGATGTGGCCAAGCGCCTCGACCCGCAGTCGCTCGCCGCCGCAAAACTCGCGATCCAGACGTTCAGCGCCGAGCCGCAGCCCGATGACGCCGTCAACGTGGCCTCGCCCGCTGGTGGCTGGGACAGCGCGCCCGCGCAGGCCGGCACCAAGCCCGCGCCGAAGCCGGTCGCGACCAAGCGCGCGGCGTCCGCGGCGCATTAGTCGCATACTCCGTCATGGCCGGGCTTGTCCCGGCCATCCACGTGCGTCAACATACGACCATGCATGGCGGATGGGTCTACATCCTGGCGAGCGCACCAAACGGCGTTTTGTATGTCGGCGTGACGAGCGACCTTGTTCGCCGCACTTACGAACATCGAAACGGACTCGTTCCCGGGTTCACGAAGAAGTACGGGGTCAAGCTGCTCGTCTATTTCGAGCGTTATGAGGACATTCAGACGGCCCTCCAACGCGAACACAACATCAAGCACTGGTCGCGGACGTGGAAGGTAAGGCTGATCCTCAGAGACAATCCGGAATGGAAGGATTTGTACGACACGATCGTGCAGTGACGTGGGGCGACGCGATCCATCCCGCCTCATGGCCGGGCATGTCCCGGCCATCCACGACCTTCCGGGCCAATTGCACCAAAGAACGTGGATGCCCGGGACAAGCCCGGGCATGACGAGCCTCAGGAGCGTACCGTTGCCCGTGAATGACCACGCCACGCGTTAATCTCAATTCTTCACCACGGCCGCATTCGTGATCGGCGCCGCGGTGAATAATGCGCCTCCCGCGACAATTCGTGGTCCCGCAGGCGGACAAATTCCGCTATGCAGGGACGCGGCAATCGTTCCGCCTTCCGCGAGCATTCCGCAATCTCGTTTGAGCATGATCGTCACGCTCGACGGCCTCGCCGGAACCCGAACGAATGCAGCTCTACCTTCCCGTCGCTGATATTCCGGTCAACATCCTGCTGGTGCTCGCGATGGGCGCCGCGGTCGGCTTCGTCTCCGGCATGTTCGGGATCGGCGGCGGCTTCCTGATGACGCCGCTATTGATCTTCATCGGCATCGCGCCGGCGGTGGCGGTGGCCTCCGTCGCAAGCCACATCGCGGCCTCGTCCTTCTCCGGCGCGATCTCCTATTGGCGGCGGCGCGCCATTGATCCCGCGCTCGCAACCGTCTTGCTGACCGGCGGCGTCACCGGAACGGCGCTCGGCGTGTGGACGTTCACGCAGCTTCGCGCACTCGGCCAGCTCGATTTGATGATCGCGCTCTCCTACGTCATGCTGCTCTCCGCGGTCGGCGGCCTGATGTTCTGGGAAGGCCTGCGCGCGATGATGCGGACGCGAAGCGGCGCGATCCCGCCCCGCCGCACCCATTACTGGATCCATGCCCTGCCGCTGAAGATGCGGTTCAAGCGGTCAAAGATCTATCTCTCGGTGATCCCGATCGTGGTGGTCGGCCTCGTGATCGGCTTCATCGGCGCCATCATGGGCATCGGCGGCGCCTTCATCCTGGTCCCGGTCATGATCTACATGCTGCGCGTGCCGACCTCGACCGTCATCGGCACCTCGATGATCCTGACGCTGGTCACGATGCTGTTTGCGACCATGCTGCATGCGGTGACCAATCATCTGGTCGACGCCGTGCTGGCACTGATCCTGATGATCGGCGGCGTCACCGGCGCGCAGTTCGGCGCGCGCGCCGGCCAGAAGATCCGCGGCGAGCAATTGCGCCTGCTGCTGGGCTTTCTGATCCTCTGCGTCGGCATCCGCTTCGCAATCGAGCTCGTGATCCGCCCGGAAGACCTCTTCACCATCCGCGAGACGGGAGTGAGCGGATGATGAAGCGCGCGCTGATCGCGGCCTGTCTCCTGCTCGCGCCCTGCACTGCCGCGCGCGCGGAACGGCTGATCGTCTCGGTCTCCAACCACCGCGTCACGGTGACGCCGAACTATTCCGGCGAGGAGCTGGTGCTGTTCGGCTCGGTAGAGAAGGATGCCGCGACGCCGGCCGATCGCACCGCCTATGACCTCGTCGTGACCGTGATGGGCCCGCGCGCCGACATGGTGACGCGGCGCAAGGAGCGCACGTTTGGCATCTGGATCAACACCGACTACCGGCAATTCTTGCAGGTGCCGACCTATCTGGCGCTGTTCGCCAATCGTCCGTTCGACGCCATCACCTCGCCCGAGGTCGCGCGTCGCCAGCAGATCGGGCTCAACAACGTGCTGCTGACCCAGCGCGTCAGCGGCGACTTTGGTGACGTGGTGCCGAACGATGTGTTCCGAAGCGCGTTCATCCGGCTGCGCACCCAGCACGGGCTCTATCGCGAGGACGGTGCGGCGGTGACGTTCCTGACGCCGACCCTGTTCCGCACCGGCATCCCGCTGCCGGGGGAGGTGCCGATCGGCACCTACCAGGTCGAGATCAAGCTGTTTGCGAACGGCGCGCTGGTGACCAAGACCGAAACCGCGTTCGAGATCGTGAAGGTCGGTTTCGAGCAGTTCGTCGCGACCAGCGCGCGGCAGAACGGGTTTGGGTATGGATTGGTGACGGCCACGATGGCGCTGTTGACGGGTTGGCTGGCGTCGATCGTGTTTCGAAAGGATTGAGTCGGGACAAAGCATGATCCGGAAAAGTGCGCAGCGGTTTTCCGAGAAGATCATGCTCAAACAAAAGAGCTAAAGCGCGATGACGATTCGACCTGAAGCCATCGCGCTTTAGCGCGCAGCCGCCTGCCAGGCGAGCAGGCGCTGCTCGACGACCGACATCGCGACTGAGGTGAGATAGCCGGTGGCGCCGAGCAGGATGACCCCGGCGAACAGGTCGGCGGAGCGGAACGCACGGGCCGACAGCAGCACCCAGTGGCCAAGCCCGTCGAGCCCGGCCAGGATCTCGCAAACCACCGACAGGATCAGCGCGACGGTCAGGCTGAGCCGCATGCCGGCCAGAATGTCGGGCAGCGCCGACGGCAGCGCGATCTTCGCGATCACCGCCATGCGCGACATCTGCAAGGCGCGGGCGACCTCGTAGAGCCGCGGCTCGACCGCGGCAAAGCCGTGAATTGTCGCGAGCATGATGGGCCAGATCGCACCGAAGGCGATGACGAACAAGGCCATGCCCTGTGTCAGCCCGAGCATCGCGATCGCAACCGGGATGATCGCCGAGACCGGCAACGGTCGTAGGAATTCCAACGACGGCGCGACATAGGCCCGCATCAGCTTCGACGATCCGATCAGCGCGCCGAGCGCAATGCCGGCGATCGAGGCGGCGAGCCAGCCATAGGCCATGTGCTCGAGCGTGCCGATGAGCTTGCTGGCGAGGTCGCCGCTCGAAAAGCCGCGCACCAGCGCAGTCCAGGCGCGATCCGGACCGGGCAGGAACACCGGCGACACCAGCTTCAGGTTGGCGACGAGCTGCCAAGCCGCGATGAAGCCGGCTGCGACGAGGATGCTGGCGACGCGCCAGAGGATCGCCGCGCGATTCATGTGTTGTCTCCGGCGAGTGCCGCGCGGCCGAACAGGCGGCGCTGGGCGGCGATCAACAGGATGTTGAGCGCGTAGCCGATCACCCCGATCCAGACGAGATAGGCGAGCATCAGGTCGGCGCGCAGCGCCTGCTGCGCCAGCATGATGCCGGCACCTAGGCCGAGCGGATTGATCGCGATCTCGACGGTGACGGCGACGATCAGCGCGATGCCGGCCGACAGGCGGAAGGCGACGAATATCCGCGGCAATGCTGCGGGGATGACGATCTTTGCGATGCGTTGCGCCGGCGACAACCGCAATGCGCGCGACACCTCCATCAAACGCGGCTCGATGCTGCGCACCGCAGCCCGCGTCAGGATGAGCATCGGCCAGACGCAGGCAAAGGCCACGATCACGATCTCCATGCGGTAGCCGAAGCCGAGCGAAATGAGCGCGATCGGCAGCAGCGCGATCGAGGGGATCGGGCGGATCGCCTCGATCGTCACCTCCATCAGCCGGTCGAGCGGCCTCGAAATCCCGAACGCCACGCCGAGCATGAGGCCGATGCCGCCACCGGCCGCGAGCCCCACGAAGGCCGCGAACAGCGTGTCACGGGTGGCGGCCAGGATGGAGAGATCGCCGATCGCGGCGCCCAGCGCCACCACGATCGCACTCGGCGGCGCGAGGCTGTCGCTCTGGAGGTGGCTGAGGCGCGCCCACAATTCGAACGCCAGCAATGCCGCCGCCGGCAACAGAACGGGTTTGGCGCGCGCAAGGGTCAATGTTCGGTCGCCTTGATGAAGTCGAACAATTGCCGGCGCAACCTCAAAAACTCCGGATGCTCGCGCGTGGCGAGCTGGTCGCGCGGGCGCGGCAGGTTGACGTCGATCTCGATGCCGATCCGCCCCGGATGCGGCAACAAACCAATGACACGGTCGCCGAGATAGATGGCCTCGTCGAGATCATGGGTCACGAAGATCACGGTGGTGCGGCTCGCCTGGGTCAGCGACAGCACTTCGTCCTGAAGGCCCTGCCGCGTCATCGCATCCAGCGCGCCGAACGGTTCGTCCATCAGCAGCGTCGTCGGCTCCTGCGCAAGGCAGCGCGCGATCTGCAAGCGCTGCTGCATCCCGCCCGACATCTCGGTCGGGTATTTGTCGGCGTGGCCGGGCAGGCCGACCTTGCGCAGCAGGGCGTCGATGCGCCCGTTGCGCTCGCGCGAGGGCACGCGGCTCGCTTCGAGCGCCAGCGAGATGTTGCCGGCGGCCGTCCGCCACGGCAGCAGTGCCTTGCCATAATCCTGGAACACGACCGCGACCTCGCGCCGCGGCTCGGTCATCGGTTCGCCGTTGAAGGTCACGGCGCCCTCGCTCGGCCGGTAAAGGCCGGCCGCGAGCCGCAACGCCGTCGTCTTGCCGCACCCGGAAGCCCCGACGATGCAAACGAACTCGCCCGGCCGCACCTCCAGATCGAGTTGCTCGATGATGGTCTTGCCGCCGAGACGCAGAGTCGTACCGTTGAAGGCGATCAGGGGTGTGCCACGCCGCGCTGCTTTCGCCTCATCGAGCCTTGCTACGACGCTCATGAGGTCTCCTTGTCATCAGGCGGATAGACGAAATTGATGGTCGAGCGCAGATGCGCCGCCAGCATGTCCTGTGCAGCCGGCAGATCGCGCGCAAGCACACAATCGGCGAGCATCTGGTGGCTGCGGATGAAATCCTCGCCGCTGTCGATCGCGCGCATCATGACGCGGCGATAGCGATAGGCCTGGTCGTAGAGGTCGGAATGGGCGGCCAGCATCCGTTGCGAACCGCAAGCCGCGAGCAGCGCCGTGTGAAAACCCTTGTGCAGGTGGTCGAAATCGGCGGCGCCCTCGCGGAACTCGTTGCCGGTGCGCTCGATATGCCGGCGCATGCGGTGCAGCGCGCTCAGGATGCCGGCTTCCCAGGCGTCATCGCCGTGGATGATGGCGAGGCGGATGGCGGCGATCTCGACCGCCGTGCGCATGCAGGTGATATCGGCGAGATCGTCACGGCTGACCTCGGCGACACGAAAACCGCGCTGGCCGATGGCGACGATCAGCCCGCGCGACATCAACCGCGAGAGGCCTTCGCGCAGCGGCGTAGCGCCGATCTCGTAGCGCTGCACCAGGTCGACGATGCCAAGCCGCGCTCCCGGCGCGAGGCGTCCCGCCAGGATGTCCTGCTCGACGAGACTTGCGGCACGTTCGCTCAGCGTGCTGGCCTCGCCGGTGGGACGTTCAAGCGGGCGTTCGACGGCCGGCATCGCGGGATCCTCAGTTCAGCACGAGCTTCGAGGGATCGAGCTTCGATTGCAGCATCTTCTGCGTCGTCATGACATCGATCCACCAGACGAGGTTGCCTGGCTTGAGATTGGGCTCGGCCTGGTTCGGCGGCGTCGCCTTGACGAGATCGAGGGGCTGCTTCGTGAATTTTGCGATCGCAGCGGACGCTTTCTCACGGTCGCCGTTGACGATGACCGCGGCTTCCGCGATCGCCTCACGGAATTTTTTCACGGCGGCGGCATTCTTCTCGGCCCATTCGCGCGATGCGGCGTAGAAGATGATCGGATCGGTGCGCGCGAGATCGTTGGCATAGCGCGCGCCGACCGAGCCGAGCCCGGCGTTGGTCATGCGCGTCACGAATGGCTCAGCGGTCAGCACCGCGTCGACGCCGCCCGATTTGATGATGTCGGCCATGGTCGGGAACGTCACTTCGACGAAGTTGACGCTCTTGGGGTCGACGCCCTTCTCGACCAGCCATTGACGAACAGCACGTGCAGGAAGGCGTTCAGCCCGGGCGCGCCGACTTTCTTGCCGACGAAATCCTTCGGCTCCTTGATGGTGATGCCGTTGCGGACGAAGGCCGTGATCGCGGTGTTGGAGGTCGGGTTCATCACGGTTGCGCCGGCGATCGCGACGAGGTCGAGACCGCCGTCGGCGGCTTGCAGAAAAACGGTGGAGGTCGGGCCGCCGATCTGAATCGAGTTCGACAGGATCGCCGCTGGGATATTCGAATTGATCGCGATCGGGGTCATCTCGACGTCGAGTCCGTGCTTTTTGAAGATGCCCTCGTCGACCGCGACCATCGCGGAGGCGCAGTCGGTCGTCGCGGTGCAGCCGACCTGAATCTTCGTCTGCGCAACGGCGCCGGCCGTCGCGGCCAAGGACACGCCGAGACCGAGTGCGAAAGCCGTCAAAACCCGCGTTACCTGGCTACACCCCACCACGCTTCCCTCCAGTTATATTCTTTGCTCTTGATTATCGATATTTTCTTTGATCATATATTTACAACAATAGCAAGGGGTGCCCAAGGTGAAGCTCGCAACATTCAAATCGGACGGTCGGGACAAGATCGGCCTCGTCCATGCCCACGACAGCCAGCTGTTTGATCTCGCCGCGGCGGACGCGCGGGAGGGGCAAAATGATCCGGCCTTTGCGTCGATGCTGGCGCTGATCGATGCCGGTCCGCGCGCGCTCGACCGGGCTGCGGCGTTGTTTGAGAAGCACGGGCGGGACCCGGCGTTGTCGGCGGCGGTCAGCGATGTCGCCATTCTCGCGCCGGTGCCGGAGCCGAGGCAGATGCGCGACGGCATGTCGTTTCCGTTGCACATCCTGCAGGCGCCGCGCGGGCAGCGAAAGCTCGCCGCGCGCGCCAAGGGGGACACGGCCGAGCTGGCACGGATCGATGCCGAACCGCTCGGCGAGCTGCCCGAGGTCTATCGCAAGCAGCCGATCTTCTACATCACCAACCGCTTCAGCGTCCGCGGCACCAATACGACGGTGAAATGGCCGCGCTACAGCAAGGTGATGGACTACGAGCTCGAGTTCGGGATCATCACCAGGAACAAGGGCGCAAACATCTCCGCGGCGAAGGCCAGGGATCACATCTTCGGCTACACCATCTTCAACGATTTCTCGGCACGCGACGCGCAGCGAATCGAGATGGAGGGCCGGCTCGGTCCGGCCAAGGGCAAGAGTTTTGACGGCGGCAATGTGATGGGACCCTGGATCGTGACGCCGGACGAGATTGGCGATCCCTACAAGCTGAAGATGGAAGCGCGCGTCAACGGCGAGACCCGCTCAAAGGGTGTCTCCGACGGCATGCTGTTCTCGTTCGAGGAGATCATCGCCCACGTCACGCAGGACGAGACGCTGATGCCCGGCGAATTCATCGGCTCCGGCACCGTCGGCAATGGTTGCGGGCTCGAGCTCGGCTGGTATCTCGAGCATGGCGACACGGTCGAGCTCGAGGTCGAGAAGATCGGCATTTTGAAGAACCGGGTCGAGCGGCAGGACGTCTAGACCGCTCGGCGACTGACAACAACAATCCATCGAGGAAACGCCATGGCGCGAAAGCTGATCGACATCTCCGTTCCCCTGCAAAACGACGTGCCCGCCGATCCGCCGGGGGCCCATCCGACGATCCAGTACATCGATCATCAGCAAGGCCTGCCGCGCATGCTGCAGTTCTTCGACGGGTTGAAGGCTGCGGATCTGCCGGACGGACAAGGCTGGGCCGTCGAGCAGGTCTCGCTGTCGACCCACAACGGAACCCATCTCGACGCACCCTGGCACTTTCATCCCACGATGAACCGTGGCGAGCGCGCCTGGACCATCGACGAGGTGCCGCTGGAGTGGTGCTTCCAGCCCGGCGTGAAGCTCGATTTCCGCCACCTTCCCGACGGCTACGTCGCCACTGCCGCAGATGTCGAGGCCGAGCTCAAGCGCATCGGTCATGAGTTGAGGCCGCTCGACATCGTCGTCGTCAACACCAGCGCCGGCGCCAAATATGGTCGGCAGGACTACGTCACCTCAGGCTGCGGCATGGGCTATGAGGCGACCATGTACCTGCTCGAGCGCGGCGTGCGGCTGACCGGCATCGACGGCTGGAGCTGGGACGCGCCGTTCGTCTACACCGCGAAGAAATATGCCGAGACCAAGGACGCCAGCCTGATCTGGGAGGGCCACAAGGCTGGCCGTCATATCGGCTATTGTCACCTCGAAAAGCTGCACAATCTCGAACTGCTGCCGTCGACAGGCTTCACGGTGTCGTGCTTCCCGGTCAAGATCGAACGCGCCTCGGCAGGGTGGACGCGAGCGGTCGCGATCCTCGAGGGCTAGACCAGACGACCGTTCGCTCGCAAAGAGGGGCGTGGCAACAGCTACGCCTCGATCACCGTCGGTACGCCGGGCTCGAGCAGCCGCAATCGCGGACCGAAGCCGAGGACGTCAAAGGTCTTGCGCAGATCCTCGCTGCTTTGGCGAAAGTGCTTCCAGCCTTCGGTATGCACGGGCACGATCATGGCGTCGGGAAAGGCGCGCGCGGTCTCGATGGTGTCGTTGGTGTCCATGGTGACGTGGAACGGCCCGCGCGTCTGCGCGGCGCCGGCGAAGGGCAGCACCACGCCGCATTTGAAGCGGCGCGCGACTTCGGCGACGCCGTCGAACCAGGTGGTGTCGCCGCTGATATAGACCGGGCGCGTGTCCTTGTTGCTGGAGGAGACGACGAAGCCGATGACGTCACCGGCGAGCGGCTCGATGCCGGCCGGGCCGTGACGCGCGGGCGTCGCCGTGATCGTCAGTCTTGCACCGTCGCGATTACGGATCTCGGTCGTATCCCAGGGCGCGAAACCTTCGACATGGCCGCCCAGCCGTTTGGCGCCGATTTGCGTCGTCAGCACGCGCTTCACTTTCGTGAGCAGCTCGCGGCCGGAATTGTCGAGATTGTCGGAATGCTGGTCGTGGCTGAGCAGGACGGCATCGACCGGGCCGATGGCATCGGCCTTGAGCGCGGGGCCGATGGTCTTCTCCAGCGTCACATGCGGCAGTTGATAGGCGCCCGGCGCGTCGAAGGTGGGATCGGTGAGCAGGCGAAAACCGTCGATCTCGATGAGCGCGGTCGGACCGCCGATCAGCGTGATGGATATGGACATGATGGACTCCGGTTACGAAGCGGGGTTTGAGGCTGCGGGGCGCGTCACGAGATAAATGCCGAGCGCGACGGGAATGATTCCGAGCAGGTCGCGCGCCTCGATGTGCTCGCCGAGCACGAGGAAGGCGAACAGCATGCCGAGCGGCGGCATCAGGAAGTGATAGCTGCTGGCCACAGTGGCGCCGCACACTTTCAGGAGATGGAACCAGAGCAGAGAGGCGAGGATCGAGCCGCCGAGCACCAGGAAGGCGAAGGCACCTAACAGGCCTGATGTGAACTGGATCGCGTGAACGTCGGCAAAGGTCAGCGCAACAGGCGTCAGCACGATGCCGGCGGCGAGATTCTGGATGCCGTTGCCGAGCCACAGCGAGCCCTTCGGCGCGAACAGCTTGAACAAAATTGTGCCGGCGACGATCGAGGCGAGCGATGCCAACGTGAACACGATGCCGTGAAAGCTGTCCGTACCAACCGACAGGCGATGCCAGACGATGAAGGTGACGCCGACGACGCCCAGCAAAAGACCGCCCGCCTTGCGCCAGGTCATGCCTTCGCCAAGGAACAGAGCCGCGAGCGCCGCCGTGAACACGGGATTGGCCGACACGATCAATCCGCCGAGGCCGGCGGAGACCGATTGCAGGCCGGTGTAGCCGAGCCCCAGATAGAGCGCGTTGTTGGCAATGCCGAGCACCGCGAACATCGCGGCGTCGCGCCAGGACATCGACCAGCCGCCGCGCTGGAACGCGGAGATGCCGAGGATCAAAATGCCGGCGAGCGAGAAGCGCGCGGCGAGCAGGATCAGCGGCGGGCAATGGGTGACGCCGATCTTGCCGGCGACGAAGGCGTAGCTCCAGAGCAGGCAGAACACGCCGATGTAGAGCGGCAGCGGGTTGAATCGGGTGCGGGGGACGGCAATCGAAGGCGCAAGCGACATGGGCATTCTCCTGACCCTCGATCTAGGAGCGCACCTTGCCATTTGGAAATTAAATGATTAACTTGCCTGCAGTGGAAATTCGAATGGAGCCCGCCATGCTCGATCTGGAGCTTTTGCGCAGCTTCGTCTCGGTGGTCGATGCCGGCGGCTTCACCCGCGCCGGTGAGCGCGTCCATCGCACCCAGTCGACCGTCAGCCAGCAGATCAAGCGGCTGGAAGAGGATGTCGGCCAAATGCTGCTGCACCGTGACGGCAAGGACGTGCGCCCGACCGAAGCCGGCGAGCGGCTGCTGTCTTACGCACGGCGGCTGCTGTCGCTCGCCGAAGAAGCGCGCGACGTGCTGCAGCAGCCGGGCAACGAGGGCGCGGTCAGGCTCGGCATTCCCGAGGACTTTGCCGCCTACCGTCTCGCAAAATTGCTCGGCGCGTTCTCGCGCTCGCATCCCGGCCTGCGGCTCGACGTGCGCGCCGACCAGAGCAAGCATCTCAAGCGCGATCTCGAACGCGGCGAGCTCGACCTTGCGCTGTTCAAGCGTGCGGCCGGCGAAGGTGGTGCGATCGCGGTGTGGCCCGAGCGCGTGCACTGGGTCACCAGCAAAAGCCACCCGATCCAGGCCAACGTGACATCCGTGCCGCTGATCGGCTTTCCGCTCGGCTGCCTCTACCGCGCCGGCGCCATCCATGCGCTGGAGAGCGCGGGCCGCCCCTGGCACATGGCCTATACGTCGTCGAGCCTCTCGGGCATCCAGGCCGCGGTCGCCGCCGGCATGGGCTTGAGCATCTTGTCGGAAATGGCGATTCAGGCCGATCACCGCGTGCTGACGGCAAAGGACGGGTTTGCGCCGATCAACAAGACGGAAGTGGCGCTGATGGCCGCGCCGGGTGCGAGCCCGGCGACGCTGCGGCTCGCGGATAAGCTTGCGGAATTTTGCGACAATTTGCAGGCGAAGGCGGCTTAGGAACACCGCGATGCGGCGATGGCGTGGACGCGGCGGTCGCCGAGCAGGTGTGCTGTGAAATGGCGCGCACCGAAAATTTTGGCGAAGGCGGCGTCGCGGATGCTGAGGCCGCCGGTATAGGCGCCGAAGGCGGGCATGATCGCGCGCATCCCGTCGGAGGCAAAGCAGCGCCGCTCCATCGAGCGGCCGCGCGCGGAAACGCGGGCCTTTGGATGCAGATGGCCGGCGATCTCGCCGGCAGCGCCGGTCGGCTCATGACGGAACGTGATCGGGCCGACGATGACCTCGTCGGCAATGGTGCCGCCGAGATCGCGCGGCAGCGCGGGATCGTGATTGCCTGAAATCCAGATCCAGTCGCGGCCGGACTGAAGCGCTGTGACCGCATCGCGATCGTCGTCGGAAAGGCGCTCATGCGCGGTGCGATCGTGAAAGCTGTCGCCGAGCGCGATGACCGTGCGCGGATCGTGCCGCGCGATCACGGCGGCAAGGCGGCTCAGCGTGGCAACGGTGTCGAATGGCGGCAGCAGCACGCCGCGCGTCGCAAAACTCGAGCCCTTTTCCAGATGCAGGTCGGAGACGACGAGCAGGCGCTCCTCTTCCCAGAACAGCGTGCCGGAAAGATCGGCGGCGAACGTCACGCCTGATACGGTGACCCTGGACACGCGCATGTCGTCATCGTCCCCCGAAACCAATGCGCCTGCCGTCACGTCTTAAATCCCGCAGTTTATCCCATCGCCTCCCGCACGAGCTCCTCGGCGGCTTCCGCCAACAGCTCGTCGGATGCTTCGCCATAAACTGACTCGCGGCCGATTTCCAGCAGGGCGGGCACGGCGAGCGGGGAGACGCGGTCGAGTTCCCTGTGGGTGATACGGCCCTGGATGCGGGCGAGCATGTCGCCGAGCCGGCGGAGGTCGAGCAGGCCGGTGGCGGCATCGGCGCGCGCGGCGCGCAGCAGCACGTGATCGGCCTGGTGTTTTCGCAGGACGTCGTAGACCAGATCGGTCGAGAACAGCACCTGTCGCCTGCTCTTCTCCTCGCCGGTGAAGCGGCGTTCGATCAGGCCAGAGATGATGGCGCAATTGCGGAAGGTGCGTTTCATCAGCGCCGACTCCGCGAGCCAGGCTTCGAGATCGTCGCCCAGCATGTCCGGGCTGAAGAGAGCATCGAGATCGAGCTGTCCGTTGCGGATCATGAAGGAGGCATCGCCCAGCCCCCAGATCGCGACAGAATATTCGTTGGCGACAAAGCCGAGCGGCCGGGCGCGGGCGCGCTCCAGCCGGCGCGTCAGGAGCATGCCGAGCGTCTGGTGCGCGAGCCGGCCTTCGAAGGGATAGCAGATGAGATAGTGCTTGTTGCCGCGTGGAAAGGTCTCGACCAGCAGCTCGCGCACGCCGGGCACGTGCGAGACGTCCTTCTGCAAACGCAGCCAGTCGCGCACCTGCTCGGGCAGGCCGCGCCAGGCGCGCCCGTCGTCGAGCAGCTTTCGCACGCGCTCCGCAAGATAGGTCGAGAGCGGAAATTTGCCACCCATATAGGACGGCACTTTTGGATCCTTGTCATGCGCGCGCGAGACATAGACCTGGTCCTCGGCCAGCGCCTCGTAGCGCACGACCTCGCCGCCGAACACAAAGGTGTCGCCGGGACTGAGGCCTTCGATAAAGACCTCCTCGATCTCGCCGAGTACGCGGCCGCCACGGGCGATTGCGCCTGTCGAGCCCGAGCCGGTCGAGCGCGAGCGCACCAGCCGCACCTTCAGCATCGTCTCCTCGACGATGGTCCCGACATTGAGGCGGTAGCTCTGCCGCACGCGGGGATTGGCGACGCGCCAGCGGCCCTGCTTGTCCTGCTTGATACGTGCGAAGCGCTCATAGGTCTTCAGCGCATAGCCGCCGGTGGCGACGAAATCGACGACATCGTCAAAGTCGTTGCGCGCAAGGTTTGCGTAAGGCGCTGCGGTCCGCACCTCCTTGTAGAGCTCGTCGGAGAGAAACGGCTCGCCGCAGGCACATCCCAGCACATGCTGCGCCAGCACGTCGAGCGCGCCTAGGCGCAAGGGCGGCGTGTCCTGCGCATTCTCGGCGATGGCATCGATCGCGACACGGCATTCCAGCACCTCGAAGCGATTGGCGGGCACCAGCACCGCGCGCGAGGCTTCGTCAAAGCGGTGATTGGCGCGGCCGATCCGCTGCATCAGCCGCGACGAGCCCTTGGGCGCGCCGATATTGATGACGAGATCGACATCGCCCCAGTCGACGCCGAGATCGAGCGAGGAGGTGCAGACTACGCCGCGCAGGCGTCCCGCCGCCATCGCGTCCTCGACCTTGCGGCGCTGCGCGACGTCGAGAGAGCCGTGATGCAGCGCGATCGCAAGGCCATCGTCGTTCATGCGCCAGAGGTCCTGGAACAGCATCTCGGCCTGGCTGCGGGTGTTGACGAAGACCAGCGTGGTCTTGTTCTGCTTGATCAGCTCGTAGACTTCGGGAAGGGCGTGACGCGCGGAGTGGCCGGACCACGGCAGGCGCTCGCGCGTATCGAGCATCTCGACGACGGGCGGGGCAGCACCTCCGGCGGTGACGATGTCGGCCGACTGCGCCCGGCCGTCCGGTTGCGGCATCAGGAAGCGTGCCAGCGATTCCGGCTCGGCAACGGTCGCCGACAATCCGATGGCGCGCATCTGCGGCGCCAGCCGCCACAGGCGCGCAAGGCCGAGCGACAGGAGATCACCGCGCTTGGAGGTGACGAGCGCATGCAGCTCGTCGAGCACGATGCGCCTGAGCGAGGAGAACAGGAACGGTCCGTCGTCGGACGACAGCAGCAGCGCGAGCTGCTCCGGCGTGGTCAGCAACACGTCGGGTGGATAGCGGCGCTGGCGCTGGCGGCGCGACACTGGCGTGTCGCCTGTGCGGGTCTCGACCTTGATCGGCAGGCCCATCTCGGCGATGGGCCGCTCGAGATTGCGCGCGATGTCGACGGCGAGCGCCTTCAGCGGCGAGATGTAGAGCGTGTGCAGGCCGCCCGCGCGCTGCACGGCGCGGCCGGTGGAAACGACGTTGCTCTTGTCACTTCGGGGGGACGAGAGCTCCACCAGCGTCGGCAAGAATCCCGCCAGCGTCTTGCCGGCGCCGGTCGGCGCGATCAGCAATGCGGAGCGATCCTCGCGCGCCTTCTCCAGCAGCGCGATCTGATGTTCGCGCGGCGACCAGCCGCGGCCCGCGAACCAGCGCAGGAAGCGGTCGGGCAGCAGCGCGGCCGGCTCGGCCGATAATGTGAGGATGCGGGGCGGCACGGCTTAAGAGGTAAGGCGTGCGCAGGGCTTCGTCGAGGGGCACCCTTCACCTCGCCCCGCTTGCGGGGAGAGCATAGGCCGCCTTCGGCGGCCGTTTTCAAGAACGCCGAAGCGAAAGCTTCGGCTATGCGCGAAGCGATCGGGTGAGGGGGACTCTCCGCGAGTCCAACTCTCACCGTGATTGCGGAAGCAGCCCCTCACCCCAACCCTCTCCCCGTAAGAACGGGGAGAGGGGGAGGAAGAAGATCACTTCATCGGGCACTTGTCGTGGAAGCGGTCCTGGTCGTCCTTGACGATGGTGGCGACGGTCTTCAGCGCGAGCTGGCCTTCGGCATCCTTGACCACGTCCTGGAGATAGAAGTTCTGGATCGGGATGTGGTTGTTGCCGAACTTGAACGCGCCGCGCACGGATTTGAAGGTCGCCTTTTCCATCGCGGCCTTCATCTCGTCCTTCTTGCTGGTATCGCCATTGACGGCGACGACCGCGCTGTTGATGAGCTGGGCCGCGTCATAGGACTGCGCGCCGTAGAAGCTCGGGCGCAGGCCGGTGTACTTCTTGCGATAGTCGGCGACGTAGCGCTTGTTCTCCTCGTTCGGCAGGTCGTTGACCCATTGCTGCGCGCCGGGAACGCCGAGGGCATTCTCCTTCTGGAGCGGCAGCGAGAGCTCATCGATGGTGAAGGCGGTGTAGAGCGGAATCTGCTGCTTGATGCCGGCCTGGCTGTACTGATTGAGGAACTGCACGCCGGCAGCGCCCGGATAGAACACGAAGATCGCTTCCGCCTTGGAGTTGCGCGCCTTGGAGAGTTCGGCGGAGAAGTCGAGCTGGCTCGGCCACACCGTGTATTCCTCGCCGATCACCTCGCCCTTGAAGGTGCTCTTCACGCCGGCCAGCATATCCTTGCCCGCGGCATAGTTGGGGCCGATCAGGAACACGCTCTTGATGCCCTTCTGGTTCATGTAGAGGCCCATCGCCTGCGGCGTCTGATCGTTCTGCCAGGAGGTCGAGAACACGTAGGGCGAACACAATTCGCCGGCGAGCTGCGACGGGCCCGCGTTGGCAACGACCATCATCGTCTTCGCATCGATCACCGGCTTCAATGAGGCGAGCAGCACGTTGGACCAGATGTAGCCGGCGATGAAATCGACCTTGTCGGACTGGATCAGTTTTTCGGTCTTCTGCTTGCCGACGTCAGGCTTCTGCTGGTCGTCCTCGTAGATTACCTCGACCGGCTTGCCGCCCATCTTGCGGCCGAGATGGTCGAGCGCGAGCTCGAACGAGTTGCGCATGTCGTTGCCGATCACGGCGGTCGGGCCGCTGAAGGTCGAGACGAAACCGATCTTGATGGTGTCGCCGGCGAAAGCCGGGCTTGCCAGCGCGAGCGCAGCCGCGCCCGCCAGCCAGAATGCTGTCCTCATAACCACTCCCCTCCTCATTATCGTTCCCTGAAGATGGGCGATCGCCCCCTCCGGATACCTGTTTAGGGCGCGAAATCGTGTGAGCCGTCAATGGCTCGGCGCCGATCCCTGCACCATAATTCGTATGAATCGTTAATGGCAAGAACTATAGTTCTACTTCCTTGGGTGAGGACTGCGGCGCTTTTTCGCGCCCTCATCAATACGCGACGCCTATCCGTCAATTGATGACGGCTATTGGACCGCGGGCCCCGGTCCGCACTTAAATGCGGACGAGACCCCTCACGCGAATCGAGGCCGCTCCATGACTGGGAATCCACACCGCGTCGTCATCGTCGGGGCCGGCTTTGGCGGGCTGGAGACGACCTATCGGCTGGCCGGCAGCGGCGTCGCGATCACGCTGATCGACCGCCGCAACCACCATTTGTTTCAGCCGCTGCTCTACCAGGTCGCGACCGCCTCGCTCGCGACCAGCGATATCGCCTGGCCGGTACGCCATCTCATGCGCGACCGCCCTGAGGTCACGACGCTGTTTGCGACCGCCAGCGGCGTCGATAGCGCGCGCAAGAGCGTGCAACTCGAGGACGGCAGCGAGGTGCCCTACGACACGCTGGTGCTCGCGACCGGCGCGCGCCACGCCTATTTCGGTCATGACGAGTGGGAGCAATGGGCGCCGGGATTGAAGACGCTGGAGGACGCCACCACGCTGCGGCGTCACATCCTTGTCGCCTTCGAGCGCGCCGAGCGCGAGACCGACCCGGCACGGCGCGCGGCACGGCTCACCTTTGTCATCGTCGGCGCAGGTCCGACCGGCGTGGAGCTCGCCGGCACCATCGCGGAGATGGCGCACCACACGCTGCCCGGCGATTTCCGCAACATCGACACGCGCAAGGCGCGCGTCATCCTGATCGAGGCCGGCCCGCGCGTGCTCGCGGGCTTTGCCGACGATCTCTCGGCTTACGCGCTCGCGTCGCTGGAAAAGATCGGCGTCGAGGTCGTGCTGGGACAGGCCGTCACCGAGATCGACCGCGAGGGCGTGGTGTATGGCGGCGTGAGGCTGAATGCGAAGACAAAAATCTGGGCCGCCGGCGTGCGCGCCTCGCCCGCCGCGGAATGGCTGGGCGCGCCGGCCGACCGCGCCGGGCGCGTGCAGGTCGCCGACGATCTCACGATCCCCGGCCATCCCGAGATCTTTGCGATCGGCGACACCGTCTCGATCAACGCCTGGGAGGGCAAGCCGGTGCCGGGCATCGCGCCGGCGGCGAAGCAGCAGGGCCGTCACGTCGCCGATACGATCAAGGCGCGCTTACGCGGCGCGAGCGCCGGCCCGTTCCGCTACAAGCACGCCGGAAGTCTTGCGCAGATCGGCAAGCGGCTCGCCGTAATCGATTTCGGCAAATTCAAGCTGCGCGGCACCATCGCGTGGTGGATCTGGGGCATCGCGCACATCTACTTCCTGATCGGCCTGCGGCATCGCATGGCGGTGGCGCTGAGCTGGCTCTGGATCTACGTCCGCGATCAGCGTGCGGCGCGGCTGATCACGCAGGGCAGCAGCAAGGTGGTGGGGTAGGCTCTCCCCTCCCCGTCATTGCGAGCGCAGCGAAGCAATCCAGAATCTCTATGCGGAAGCAGTCTGGATTGCTTCGCTGCGCTCGCAATGACGATGGGACGCAAAGCTTAACGCCGTGAGCGTCAAGTAGTTAACGCCAAAAAATATCGCCTCGCGGCACCTCGCCGACGTCCTTGAAAGCATCTCTCCCCATCACTTAATCCGCCGCGCATTGCAACAGGAGGCATCCATGTTCGTCATGGAATTTGTCGCCGAACATCCTTATGTCACCATCATCGTCGTTGCGGTGGTCGCGTATGTGCTCGGCAGCATTCGCGTCGCCAATCAGTATGAACGCAGCGTCGTGTTCCGGCTGGGCAAGTTCAACCGCACTGCTGGCCCCGGCCTTTATCTCGTCTGGTCCTTCATCGAATGGCAGACCAAGATTGACCTGCGCACCATCACGGCCAATGTCGAGCAGCAGGAGAGCATCACGCGGGACAACGTGCCGATCAAGGTCGATGCCGTGGTCTGGTATCACATCGTCGACCCCGAGCTCGCCGTGATCGAGGTCAAGGCCGTCTCGAACGCGGTCGAGCAGGTCTCGCTGACGACGTTGCGCACCGTGCTCGGTCAGCATACGCTGGACGAGATCTTGAAGGCGCAGGACACCATTGCCGACATCATGCAGAAGGCGATCGACGCGACCACCAAGCCGTGGGGCGTCCAGGTCGAGCTGGTGCAGATGAAGAGCGTGGAGATCCCGCCCAGCATGCAACGTGCGCTGGCCCAGGAAGCGGAAGCCTTGCGCGAGAAGCGCGCCCGCCTGATCAAGGCCGAGGCCGAGCTCGACGCCGCCGAGCAGCTTCGTCAGGCCGCCGAAGTGATCATGCAGAACCCCGCCGGCCTGGAGCTGCGCCGCATGCAGATGATCACCGAGGTCGGCGCCGAGCAGAACACCATGACCCTGGTGATGATGCCGAGCGAGTTCGTGTCGATGGCACGCGGGATCGCGGATGCTGCGAAGGCAGTGGTGGCGAAGGGGTGAGGGTCTCGTGTCCCGGACGCGGTGCGGCATCCGGGCGATGCGAAGCATCGTCCCGTATGACGCGCCGCAGAGCCGGGACCCAGAGACGTGGGCCCCGGCTCTGCATCGCACCGCTACGCGCTGCGCTGCGTCCGGGGCACGAATTTGAGTGGCTTCGCCGCCTTACGGCGCCTTGCAGACGAAGTTCGCGGCGTCCTCGCTGTCGCCCTGTCCGGAATAGGCGGCGTAGGCCGGGTACGGACACAGCGGCCGCGTGCGGTTCGGGCTCCACGTGGCCGGGACTTCCTTGTTCGCCGGATTGGCTGACACGATGATGCGCTCGGGCGCCTTGCCGTTCTCCACCCAGTCGGTCAGCGCGGTGAGCGCATCGAACTTGTCGAGCGCGACGCCGCCGCCGCAATGCGTTTCGCCGGGGATGGTGAAGAGGCGCGCGAGACCGCCGGCGCGTCCTTGCAGGTTCTTGTCCAGCCGGCCGTACCAGCGAATGCTGTCGTTCACGGAGAAGACCGGGTCGGCCTGACCGTGATAGATCAGCATCTTGCCGCCGGACTTCTGCAACCCTGCGAGCTTGGGATCGTCGACGTCGGGCGGGGTCATGAAGTCCATCGCCGACTCCGTGAATGTGCCGTCCTTGGCAAAAATCTTTGGCGCGTCCTTGTCGAAATCATACGCCTTGAGGGCATCGATCAGCTTGTCGCTGCTGCCCTCCACCGCAACCGGCGGTGTCGAGAAGATGTAGTTCAGCGACGCCGCGCCCATGGTGGCGATGATCGGATAATTGTTCCAGGGCGCGACCGGGCTCTCGACCTTCCAGGCGCGCCAGTTGCCGGTGCCGATGCCGCCATCGAGCGGCCAGTCGGAATAGAGCGCCTCGCCCTTCGAATTCTTCGGGCCGGCGAGGCTCGTCTTCAGCGCCTCCACCTTGGCTTCAGGAAGACAGGCATTGGTCTGACCGGGCGCGCAGGTGAGGCTCTTGAGGTCGAACGCCTTCTGGCACGCCGCGAGATTCGCGGTCAGGCCGTCCTTGACACCGTCGAGCGCATCGCAGGCCTCGGTGATACGCGAAGCGACGAGCTGCGCGTCCTCCCTGGTGATCGATTTGCGCAGATCGGGATCGGCCTTGAGAAACGCCTGCACGTCCCAGGCATGCTGGATCGCGGCGCGCGGCAGGTCGAAGCCGGGATTGCCGACGAGGAAGCCGTCATAATTCTCGGGCATGCGCGAAGCCGCAACCATCGCGTGGCGTCCGCCATTCGAGCAGCCGGCCATGTAGGAACGATTGGGCGCGCGGCCGTAATGCAGGGCGATGATCGACTTGCCGACCGGCGACAACGTCATGTCGGCCGCGTAGCCGTAATCACGCCGCGCCTGCGGATCGAGGCCGAAGGCCGCTCCGGCGGTCAGGCCGAGCGACTTGTTCGCGGGATCGGAACCGGAATGTCCGCTGTCGGACGACAGCACGGCAAAGCCGCGCGCCAGCGGCACCGTTCCGCCCGAGGCAAAGCCGTCGGGCTTGTCCCCCAGCGCAGGCACGACGACGCCGTCATTGCCGCCATTCACCTGGTGCAGGAAGCGGCCGTTCCACTCGGCCGGCAAGCGGATCTCGAACTGGATGGCATAGGATTTTCCATCCGCGCCGGTGCGCTGGTTGGCGACACCCGTCACGATGCAATGTTTGGGCAGGCCGTTGGCGGCGTCCTGCGTCTTCGATCCCGTGATCTCAACGCCGGCGATGGCGAGCGAGGCCGATGTGACCGCCGAGCAGGCCTCGCCTTCGGCACGGACCAAGGCCGTCGATCCCAAGAGGGCAGCCAGCGTGACTGCCAATACCAATCCAAACCTCACGGCGGCCTCCGTTATTTGATTATATTTTATAACTATTACACACACTCTCCATTTTGGCAAGTCGCAGGTCCTCGTGTCCCGGACGCGGCGCAGCGCCCTTAGCGATGCGACGCAGAGCCGGGACCCAGACGCTTGGGCCCCGGCTCGGCAGCGCATCACTACGTGACGCGCTGCGTCCGGGGCGGGAGATTGTCATGTGAAAAACGTCAGATCAGCCGATGCCGATCCACTCGCCTGACGCATCATCGTTCAACCTGGCCACTGCATCCGCGCGGCGCGTCAGCACGGCGCGCTGGTTGATGTAGCCCTTGTCGGTGATCTCACCGCCATCGACCGAAGGCGGCTCGGCGAGCAGCAATGCGCGCGTGGCGTGGCCGGAAGAATTGCTGCTTTGCAGCTTCAGCTTCGCTAGCCCTTCCGCGATCGCGCTCCTCACCTTGTCGTGGCCCATGACCTCGCTCACTGCTGCGTTTTCGCCGAGACCGGCATGGGCGCGGCAGGCCGGAATGTTGGGGATCACCAGGAAGCGCACCTCGTCGCCGCCGTGACCGGCGACGACGATATCCTGCGCCAGCGGCGCCAGTGCCGCGATGCCTGCGACGCGCAGCGTGCCGACGCTGACCCAGGTGCCGGAGTTGAGCTTAAAATCCTCGGCGACGCGGCCGTCGAAGAACAGACCGCGCTCGGGGCGCTCGGCGTCGGCGAACTTCACGGCGTCGCCGATCAGGTAAAAACCCTCTTCGTCAAAGGCCTGCTTCGTCAGCTCCGGCGCCTTCCAATAGCCCGGCGTGACATTGGGGCCGCGGACGCGCACCTCCAGCTTGTCGCCTGACGTCACGAGCTTCAATTCGGTGCCGGGAATGGGCACACCGATATTGCCGGACCGCTCGGCCTGGAAATGGCAGTCGGTTGCGAGCGGCGATGTCTCCGTCGAGCCCCAGGCCGACACCATCGGCAGCGCACGGCCGACGGTCTTGACCGAGAGCTCCTCGAGCGCATCCCACAGATTTTGCGGCAGCGCTGCGCCAGCATAGAAGGCGAATTTGACCTCGCTGAAGAAGCGGCGGCGCAGCTCCTCATCGCCGCGCAGTGCCGCGATCAGCATGTCAAAACCGCGGGGAACGTTGAAATAGACCGTCGGCATCACGCTCCTGAGATTCGCAAGCGAGGTCGAAAACAGGCCGGGCGCGGGCTTGCCGCCGTCGATGTAGAGCGAGCCGCCGTTGCGCAGCACGAGGTTGAAATTATGGTTGGCGCCAAACGTATGGCTCCAGGGCAGCCAGTCCAGGATCACGAGATCGTCGCTCGTCCGCTCCAGGAAGGTCCAGGTCTGCGCTTTGGCCTGCTGGCTCGATGTCAGCATGCGCTGGGTGTTGACCACGGCCTTCGGCGTGCCGGTCGATCCCGAGGTGAACAGGAATTTTGCGATCGTATCCGGCGTCACCGTGGCGAAAGCCTTTGCGACGTCGGGAGATTCCGCCGTCGCGGTGATGGCGCTGAAGGCCAGCGCGTCCGGGTCGGCCGCGTTGCCGCTGACGATGACGGCCGAGTGCAGCGGCTTGATCGCGGCGAGCGCCGCCGCGAAAGGTTTCGTCGCGGTGACGTAGATCGCGCCGGGCTCGAGCAGCGCGACCATGCTCTTCAACTTGTCAAAATCTCGAGACATCAGCGAATAGGCCGGCGAGATCGCGGCCGAGGGCACGCCGACATGCTGGGCGGCGAGTGCAAACAGGGCGTGGTCGACGCTGTTGTCGGAGAGGATGACGAGCGGACGCTGGGCGCTGAGGCCTTGCGCCAGGATCCAGGACGCGGCGGAGCGTACCTGCTTCAGCGCTTGCGCGTAGGTGACGGTGGTCCAGGGCGCGTCGATGCCGGCACGCTCGGCGAGAAAAACCTTGTTCGGCGACTGCCGCGCAAAATGCTCCAGCCAGTCGCCGATGCAGCGCGCTCCGTCGCGCAAGGGCTCGGCCGAACGCAGCACGATGCTGCCGTCGGCGCGATGCTCGGCGACGGTCCTGGGCGGTGCGAACAGGCTGGATGCGTCACCGCGGGAAGCGGTCGTGGTCATCGGTTTCCTCCTGGCCCGCCCGGGGCGGGATCGGCCGCAGCCTCGTTCCGGGCTGCCTTGGCCATAATGTTGAGTACAGCAATTGTTGTCGTCAACAACAATCTTTCCCTGCGCGCCGTCAGGAGCTACAAGGACGACGACGCCGGAGAGAAAGAGTGACAGCCAGCGCACCCCAAAGGGAAACGCCGACAAGTCCGGCTCGCAAGCGGGCACACAGCGGCAAGGCGCGTCGCAACGACGCGCACGAGATCGGCCTCGACGCGCTGGTCGGCCATGCCGGCTACGCCGTGCGGCGCTTCCAGATCTGGATTTTCCAGGATTTCGTCAAAACGCTCGCGTCCGTCGACATCAAGCCCACGCAATATTCGGTGATGACCGTGATCGGCGCCAATCCGGGCCTGACCCAGATGGCGGTGGCGAACCGGCTTGGCATCGAGCGGGCGCGGTTGGTGCACCTGCTCGACAGCCTGGAACGTAGAAAACTCGTCAAACGCGTCAAATCAAAATCCGATCGCCGCTCCCATGCGCTGCACCTGACCGCGCCGGGCGAGACCGCGCTGGCAAAGTTCAAGCGGCTCGCGGCCGAGCACGAGCGGCATGTCGAGGACAAGATCGGCAAGGGAAACCGGGAAAAGCTGCTCGAAATTCTTGGCGGCTTCACCTGATCGGCTTCCTGCTCAAACTTTAAGCAGATGCCCGCCTGAGAGCGCTACCCCTGCACCGCCGCCGCTTGTCGCATCCCGGCGTAAGCGTATGATCTGACGATGATATCCGGAGCGGAGGATCTGCCCGGAATATGTACACAATGGCACATCGCTTGCTTCACGGCAGGTGAAGATGTGTCGCCGGAGTTTTTGACGCTATGGGGGCCGAGCAGCCTGAGACGGTAGCCGCGATTGTCGCCGCGCATCGCGCCGGCACGAGCACGCCGGCCGAGACGATCGCGCGCACCTATCAGCGCATCCGCGACGCCAACGATCCCGCCATCTTCATCAGCCTGCGCGATGAGAAGGACGCGATCGCGGAAGCCGAGAAGCTCGCCGCCCGGAAAGACGCCGCCGAGCTGCCGCTCTACGGCGTGCCGGTTGCGGTGAAGGACAATATCGACGCGCTGGGATTTCCGACCACGGCCGCCTGCCCGGCCTTTTCCTACACGCCGGCCCATGATTCGACTGCCGTCGCACGGCTGCGCGCCGCCGGCGCCATCATCATCGGCAAGACCAATCTCGACCAGTTTGCGACCGGCCTCGTCGGCGTGCGCTCGCCTTATGGCATTCCCAAAAATTCGATCCGCGAGGATCTCATTCCGGGCGGATCGAGCTCGGGCTCGGCTGTGGCGGTCGGCGCGGGCATCGTGCCGCTGTCGCTCGGCACCGACACGGCTGGCTCAGGCCGCGTGCCGGCGATGCTCAACAACATCGTGGGCCTGAAGCCGAGCCTCGGCATGATCTCGACCGCCGGCCTGGTGCCGGCGTGCCGTACGCTCGACTGCATCTCCGTCTTCGCGCTGACGGTCGACGATGCCGCGCTTGCGCTTTCGGTGATGGCGGGGCCGGATCAGGCCGATCCGTTCTCGCGCGACCGGCCGCTTGGTGCGCTCACGCCGTTCCCCGCGAAGATACGCCTGGGCGTGCCGCGCAACGGGCAACTGATCTTCTTCGGCGACAAGAAATCGGAAGCCGCCTATGCCGAGGCGCTGAAGCGGTGGACGTCGCTCGGCGCAGAGCTGGTCGAGTTCGACCTCGAGCCGTTCTACGAGACCGCGCGGCTGCTCTATGAGGGGCCGTGGGTGGCGGAGCGCTATCTCGTGATCCGCAATCTGCTGGCGTCCGCGCCCGACTCGATTCACGCGGTGACGCGCGAGATCACGGCAGCCGGCGCGCGGTTGACGGCGGCTGACACTTTTTCCGCGCTGTACCGGCTGCAAGGGCTGCGAAAGATCGCCGAGCGCACCTTTGCCAATATCGACGCGCTGGTGCTGCCGACGGCGCCGACGGTCTATTCGACCGCGCAGGTGCTCGCCAATCCGATCGAGCTCAACAGCCGGCTCGGCACCTACACCAACTTCGTCAACCTGCTCGACCTCTGCGGCCTCGCCATCCCGGCGGCGATGCGTGGTGACGGCGTCCCGTTCGGCGTCACGCTGCTCGCGCCCGCCGGCCGCGATGCGATGCTGGCGAGCATCGGGCGCGTGTTCCATGCTGATACAAAGCTGCCGGTCGGCGCGAAGGGCACCGCGCAGCCGCCGCTAGCGTCATTGCCGGCGAATGCTGCCGACGAGATTCCAATTGCGGTGGTCGGCGCGCATCTGTCGGGCATGGTGCTGAACCACGAACTGAAGTCGCTGAACGCTGGGCTCGTCGAGGCAACGAAGACCGCCTCCGACTACAAGCTCTATGCGCTGCAGACGACGCCGCCAAAACCAGGCCTGCTGCGCGTCGAAGCCGGCCAGGGTTCAGCGATCGAGCTGGAGATCTGGTCGCTGTCGGCATCAGCCTTCGGCAAGTTCGTCAACGCGATTCCCTCGCCGATGGCGATCGGCACGATCAGATTGGCCGATGGCCGCAGCGTGAAGGGCTTTCTCGTCGAGCCGGAAGCGCTCGGCGGCGCACGCGATATCACGGAATACGGCGGCTGGCGGAAGTATATGGCGGAGAAGGCGACGGCGTAGGTTTCGTAGGGTGGGCAAAGCGAAGCGCGCCCACCAGTGCTGCCGAGGGAAAAGTGGTGGGCACGGCGCTCCGCGCTTTTGCCCACCCTACGGTCGCGAGTTTGTGGCGGCCGTATCTTCTACACCGACACTGCGTAAATCTCATACTCCCCGCGCACGAGCTCGATATGCGCGCGCATCGCGGCGGCGGCGCCCAGCTTGTCGCCGCGCATGATGGCGACGACGACGCGGTCGTGCTCGGCCTGCGATTTGGCGAGACGGCCGAGGTTGCGGAACTGGGCGCGGCGGAACGGCTGCACGCGGACGCGGGTGGCGAGCGTAATCTCGGCGATATAGCCGTTCTGCGATCCCGCATAGATCGCGTTGTGAAAGCGCTCGTTGACCTCATGGAAGCGTTCGGGGTTGCCGGTGTAACTCAGCACCCGCAGCTCCTCGTGGATGGCTTCGAGGCCGTGGCGCTCCGCCGCCGACATGCGCTCGGCGGCAAGGCCTGCGCACAGCGCTTCGAGCTCCGCCATCGCCTCGAACATGCTCTTGAGCCGCTCGATCGAGGGCTGCGCCACGACGGCGCCACGATGGGCGCGCGATTCGACGAGGCCGCTCGCGACCAGCTGGCGCAAGGCTTCGCGCACCGGCGTGCGCGAAACGCTGAAGCGGCGCGCGATGTCGGTTTCGTCGAGGGCAGCACCCGGCGGCAGCGTGCCGCGCACGATCTCGTCGGCGAGCTGCAGGCGCAGCTCCTCGGCGCGCGTGACCTTCTGCAAGCTCGGCACCGCACGATCGACGCGCGGAACCACCGGCTCGGCCGGCAGCGTTCCAGGCGGAAAATCGTCGAGCGTCATGCCGTCATGTCTCTCTGGGTTCGTCGATGATGCTGACATGGGCCGCGACGACGCGCCAGCCCTCGGGGAAGCGGACCCAGGTCTGCATTTGCCGGCCGACGCGGCCAGGCATGGTGTCGCGATAGAACAGTGTGGAGGCAACTGCAGTGTCGCGCCCGTAAGCCGTGATGACGGTCTTCGCGGTGCGGCGGTTCAGCCCGACCGGCGAACGTCCGGCGCGAAAGCCGGAGATCGCCGCGTAGCCGTAGAGATTCTCGCCGATGCCGTAGCGCAGCGTGCGCGGATCATTGCGGAAGAGCTCACCGAGCACCGCGACGTCATTCGTGACCAGCGCCTGCTCATAGCGCTCGAACGCGGCTTTGACTTCCGCGATCACGTCGGGGAGATCGATCTCCATCTCAAAATCCTCTCGGCGCGGGTGCCGATACGACGCCCGTCTTTTCCAGTGCGTGCGCAACGCGCAGAGCGATGTCCTCGCGCCAGGGAGCGGCGATGATCTGCACGCCGATCGGCATCGGCTCGAGCGGCACCGGCACGGCGACGACGGGCAGGCCGATGAACGAGATCGGCTGGGTGTGGATGCCGATATTGGCCCGCACCGGCAATTCGACGCCGTCGAGAGTGAACGTGACCTGGCCGATTTTTGGCGCGACGCAGGGCGTTGCAGGCGCGATCAGCACGTCGACGGATTTGAAGATCTCGGCGAGCTGCGCGCGATACCAGCGGCGGAATTTTTGCGCGCGGTCGACCAGCGGTGCGGGCACCATGGCGCCCGCGATCAACCGGTCGCGCACGGCGGGATCGAAATCGTTGGGACGTTTGCGCAGGCGATCGAGATGCAGCGAGGCGCCCTCGGTGGTGGTGATGACGTAGGCCGCCGCGCGGGCGCGCGCGGCCTCGGGAATGTCGATGACCTGCGTCGTGCCGAGCGCCTGGGCGACGCGGGAAACGGCTTCGACCGCCTCGGGAAAAACGTTCTTCTGAAAGTAGCCGCCGGCGATGGCGACGCGCAAGCCGGAGATCGACCCTGATAGTAGCGAGGTCACGGGTTCGACGCCGCTGACGCTGCAGGCGCCGTCGTCCGCGTCCGGCCCCTGCATCGCATCATAGGCGAGCGCGAGATCGGTGACGGAGCGGGCGAGCGGGCCGAGATGGTCGAGGCTCGCCACGAACGGAAAGGATCGTGCCCGCGACAAGCGGCCATAGGTCGGCTTCAGGCCAAAGATGCCGCAGAAGGACGACGGCACGCGGATCGAGCCGTTGGTGTCCGAGCCGAGCGCGATCGGCACCAGTGCGCCGCCGACCGAGCCGCCGGACCCACCGGAGGAGCCACCGGTCATCCGCGTGGTGTCGTGCGGATTGCGCGAGTTGCCGTCATGGACGTTCTCACCGGTGAAGTCGTAGGCGTATTCGCCCATGTTGAGCGCGCCGACCAGCACGGCGCCGGCCGCTTCCATCCGCTCGATCAGCGTGGCGTCGCGCTTGGCAGGCGCGCGATCGCGATTGATCTTCGAGCCGGCCCGCGTGGCGAGCCCCGCGACGTCGAAGAGGTTCTTCACCGCAAAGGGTACGCCGGCGAGCGGGCCGACGGTCTTGCCCGCGGCGATGTCGGCATCGATGGCGCGCGCCTTGGCGCGGGCGCGATCGGCGGTGACGTCGGTGAAGGAGTTGAGGACCTTGTCGTGCTGCGCGATGCGGGCGAGCGACGCTTCGACTGCGTCGAGGGCGGATAGCTTGCCGCCCGCCACCGCCTTGGCGATCTCGGCCGCCGTCGTTTCTGGCTTCATCGTCATGATCGCGTCACGCCGTGAAGATCGGCGCCGGCTCGGCCTCGTCCGGCAGCGCGAAATCATCGACGAGGCGGGCGAGGCGCAGCGAAACCTCGAGATTGGCGCGCACGGCGGGCCGCCAGGCATCCTCGACCGGCAGCGCCAGCGCCTTCGATACGGCGTCGATGTAGTCGTCCAGGGGGTCGGCCATCATTCTCTCGAGCTGATCTCAGTGCGCCGGCAACGGCGGATGCGGGATCGCCGTCAACAGCTCCTTGGTGTAGTCGTCCTGCGGATCGCTGAGGACCTGTTCGGAAGAGCCTTCCTCGACGATTCGCCCGGTGCGCATCACAATGACACGATCGCACAGCAAGCGCACCACATTCAAATCATGCGAGACAAACAGATAACTCATACCGAGCCGCGCCTTGAGGTCCTGCAGCAGGTTCAGCACCACGGCCTGCACCGACACGTCGAGCGCCGCCGTCGGCTCGTCCAGAATGACGAGCTTTGGATGCAGCGCAATCGCGCGCGCGATGCCGACGCGGGCCTTCTGTCCGCCTGACAATTGGTGCGGAAAGCGATCGAGCAGGTTGAGCGGCAGCCCGACCATGGTCGCGAGCTCCTCGCAGCGCGCCCGCAACGCGTCGCGCCCCCTGATGTCGCCGAGTTGCATGATCGGGTCGGCGATGGCGCGGGCCGCGGTGAAGCGCGGGTTGAGGCTGTCGGTAGGATCCTGGAACACCATCTGGATCCGGCTGCGCAGCGGCAGCCGTGCGAAGGCGTTCGGCATAATGCTGCCGATCTCCTCGCCGTCGAACTGGATGCGGCCCGAGGTCTGGTCCAAAAGCCGCATCACCATCATCGACGTCGTCGATTTCCCGCAGCCGGATTCGCCGACGAGGCCGACGCTCTCGCCATGACCGATCGTGAAGCTGATGCCGTCGACGGCACGGAACACATCCGGCTCGACCGGTGGCTTGCGGCCGAACAGCTTTCCGAGCACGGCGGTCGCGCCCTGGCGGGGATACTCCTTGACGAGCTTGTCGATGAGAAGAAGGGGTTTGTCTCCGCTTGCTGTAGCCGCCGGAGCGGACTCCCCGGGTGCGACCGTCGCAGCCGCCGCGCTCGCCTCTTCCTCCGGCAAAAGATCGCGCAAGCTCACGCCGATACGCGGCGTCGCGCGCATCAGCTTCTTGGTGTAGGGATGCTGGGGGTTGGCGAAGATGTCGGCAGCCTTGGCCGTCTCGACCACCCTGCCCTTCTCCATGACCACGACGCGGTCGCAATAGGCAGCGGCGAGGCCGAGGTCGTGCGTGATCAGGATCGTCGACATCGCCTTTTGCCTGGTCAGCTCCACGATCAGGTCCATCACCGCTTTCTGCGTGGTGACGTCGAGACCCGTGGTCGGCTCGTCCGCAATCAGTAGCTGCGGATTGCAGGCGAGCGCGAGCGCAATGACGACGCGCTGGCACATGCCGCCGGAGAGTTCGAACGGATAGGCGTGGTAGCGCTCGCGCGGGCGCGCGATCTTGACCTGCTCCAGCGCCTCGATCGCCTTCTCGCCGTGATCGGCGACCTGCGCCTGCTGCACATGGGTGCGCAGCACGTCCTCGATCTGGTCGCCCACTTTGCGGATCGGGTTCAGTGCCGCGCGCGGGTTCTGAAAGATCATCGAGACTTCGCGGCCGCGCAAATCGCGCATCTGGTCCTCGGTCGCGGCCTTGACGTCGATGCCGGAGAACATCACCGAGCCCTCGGCGATCCTGCCGGCACGATCGAGGATGCGCATCACCGCATAGGATGTCACCGATTTGCCAGAGCCGGACTCGCCGACAATGGCGAGCGTTTCGCCCTTGGCGACGGAGATGTTGACGTGCTGCACCGCTTTCACGATGCCGCGCCGTGTCGTGAATTCGACGGTGAGATCCTGAACGTCGAGCAGCGGCTGGGCGGTCATCACTGCCTCCGCGCGGGAAGTCTTCTCCCTCTCCCCGTTCTTACGGGGAGAGGGTTGGGGTGAGGGGCCTCTATCCGCGCAAACAATTGCCGGAGGAGTTCGCGGAGAGTCCCCCTCACCCGGTCCGCTAACGCGGCCCGGCCTCTCCCCGCACGCGGGGAGAGGCGAAGAACGGCACCAGCTTCAGGTAAGTCAATCATCACGTCCTCCGCTGAGGGTCGACGATGTCGCGCAGGCCGTCGCCGAGGAGGTTGAAGCAGAACACGGCGATCATCAGCGCGAGGCCCGGGAACAGCGCGATCCACCATTCGCCTGACACCATGAAGCCGGCGCCTTCGGCGACCATGATGCCCCACTCCGCCGTCGGCGGGCGGACACCGAGGCCGATGAAGGAGAGGCCGGCGGCATTGAGGATCGCATAGCCCATGGTCAGCGACATCTGCACGATCATGATCGGCATGATGTTCGGCAGGATGTGCACCAGAAGGATGCGGAACTCGCCATTGCCGGACAGACGCGCGGCCTGCACGAAGCCGGCGTTGCGGCGCACGTTGGCTTCGGCGCGCGCGACGCGGGCGTAGAGCGGAAAGTTCACGATGGCGGTGGCGAGGATGATGTTCTGCACGGTGTTGCCGAGCGCAGCCACGATGCCCATCGCCAGCACGAACAGCGGGAACGCCATGATGGTGTCGGCGATGCGGCCGACGATACGGTCGGTCCAGCCACCGAAATAGCCGGCGGCGATACCGGCGAGCCCGCCCATCAAGAACACCAGCACGACGGAGGCGATCGCGATGAAGAAATCGAGCCGGGTGGCGACGATAACGCGGCTAAAGATATCGCGGCCGAGCTGATCGGTGCCGAACCAGTGCGCCACTGATGGCGGTTTCAGGGCCGCGGCCGTGTCCGACGCCAGCGGGTCGTAGGGCACCACATAAGGGCCGAACAGCGCGGCGAACATGATCACGATCAGCAGGCCGAAAGCGAAGCCGGTGACCTTGTTCTCGCCCAGCACATAACGGGTCTGTTCGAGGACCGCGACAAGTCCCGAGGTACGCGCGGGACCGACGGGTTCAACGGCGGGTGCAACCGTGCTCATGATTTAGCCCTCCAGCCGCACGCGTGGATCGATCACGCCGTAGAGAATGTCGATGATCAGATTGAGCAGCACGTACATGACGGCCATGGTCAGCACAAAGCCCTGGACCGGCGCGAAGTCCGAGGAGATCAGCGCTTCGACCGCGTAAGAGCCGATGCCCGGCCAGGCGAACACTTTTTCGACCAGCACGTTGGCGCCGAGCAGGAAGGAGAACACCATGCTGAGCGTGGTGATGACCGGCAGCATCGCATTCCGAAACGCATAGGTGACGATGACGGTTGCCGGCGACAGGCCGCTGGCGCGCGCGGTGCGGACGAACTCGGAGGCGAGCACCGCCAGCATCGAGGCGCGTGTCATGCGCGCGATCGGCGCCAGCGAGAAGATCGCAAGCGTGGTGGCGGGCAGGATGAGCTGGCTGAACGCCGAGCGCCACGCCTCGAAATCGCGCGCGATCAAGGTGTCGATCAGATAGAAGCCGGTCACCGTCGGCGGTGCGCTGTAGAACACGTCGAGCCGGCCGAGCGGCGCGGGCGACCAGCCGAGCCGGAAGTAGAAGACATAGACCAGCACGAGGCCGGTGAAGAACACCGGCAGCGAGACGCCGGCGGTCGTCGTGACTCGACATAAATGATCGACCCATGACCCAGGCCGCGTTGCCGCCAGCACGCCGAGCGGAATGGCGATCACGATCGAGACGATCAGGCCGAGCAGCGTCAGCTCGGCGGAGGCCGGCAGGCGGTTGCGGATTTCGGTCGCGACGGGCTGTCCCGTCGTCAGCGAATTGCCGAAATCGCCATGCGCGAGATCGTTGGTGTAGCGGAAGAACTGCTCGATCAGCGGCCTGTCGAGGCCGAGCTTCTTGCGAATCTGCTCGACGGCTTCCTTGGTCGCGGCAGGACCTGCGAAATAGGCGGCGGGGTCACCCGGCAGCGCGCGCGTCAGCAGGAAGGTGACGATGACGACCCCGATCAGCGACGGGATCGCGAACATCAGTCGCTTGCCGATCATGGTGAGCATGACGGCTCACCCCTTGGCCATCGCGCGATAATCCAGGCGGCGGTGGAACCAGTACTGATAGCCCGAGATGTTCTTCTGCATCGCGACGTTGACGAAGGGCTGATACAGCGGAATGCGCGGCACGTCGGCGAAGGCGAGATCGACAAAGCCCTTCACATCGGCGTCGTAGGCCGTCTTGTCGCCGGTCGAGGCGGCCGTGCGCGCACCGTCGATGAGCTTGTCCATCTCTGATGACTTGTAGCTCATGGTGTTGAAGACGGAATTGTTGCCGTGATAGCACCAGTAGAAGAAGTATTCGGGGTAATCGAGCCAGCCCGAGAACACGTTGGTGAACAGCGGCATTTCCTTCTTATTCAGCTCAGTACGCCAGTTGGCGCCGGGCACCTTGTTGATCGTGGTCTTGATGCCGAGCTGCGCAAGGCTCTCCTGCACGAGCACGCAGAGCGGCTCGTTGACGCCGGCAAAATTGAGGTCGAAGGAGATCGTGGTCTCAAACCCGTTGGCGTAGCCGGCTTCCGCGAGCAGCGCCTTGGCCTTTTCCATGTCGGTGAAATATTTGGTCTGCTGCGGCCAGGCGACCTCGGTCGCCTTGTCCTTGGCGGCACCGAACATGGGGTTGCCGAGGCCGAACAGCACGGCGTCCATGATCTTCTGGTACGGCATCGCATAGGCCATCGCCTGCCGAACTTTTGGATTGTCGAAGGGCGGCTTGGTCACGTTCATGCCGATGTACTGGATGCCGTTGGAGAACGGCAGCGACACGACGTTGAGCTTGCCGTTCGCCTTCATCTCCTGAAAGTCCTTGAACGGCAGTTCGTAGGAGATGTCGGCGTCGCCACGCTCCAGCAGCGCCCGACGGTTGCCGGCCTGCGGCACCATGCGCCAGATCACGCGCTTGATCTTCGGCATGGGACCGCCGACCCAATCCTCGTTGCGCTCCATGATCACTTCGGTGCCGGCGGTCCACTTCGTCACCTTGTAGGCGCCGGAGCCCGCGGTCTGCTGCTTGGTGTATTCGAGGCCCCACGGGTCCTTCTCGCTGGCGTTCTTCTTCACCAGCTCGGAGTTGATGATGCAGGGCACGATGACCGCGAGATCGGGAACGGTCAGCCGATCCTTCTTCGCGAAATCGACGCGCACGGTCGAATCGTCGATCACGACGAACTGCTCGGCCTTGGTCAGCGAGCCCGCGCTCATCTGGAAGGTCGGAAAGCCGCCGACGGTGACGGCGCGGTCGAGCGACCATTTGACGTCCTTCGCCGTGACCGGCGTGCCGTCGTGGAATTTCGCGTTCTTCTTCAGCTTGAAGGTGACCGACATGTCGTCGATCTTCATGTCGTCGGCGAGCTCGCCCTTGAACTTGTCGCGGTCGTAATAGGGCACGCCGCCGGGGCCGCTCTTCATCTCGTGGCTGATCAGGCGGTCGTAGCAATTCCAGGACACCTCATAGCCGGGCACGTTGGTGCCGACGCCGTGAATGTCGAGATTGTTGGGACCGCCTTCGGAGACGATCAGCAGCGTCTCGGAGCGGGCATCGGCCTTGGCCGACGAGATCACCGAGGGGGCTGCGGGCAGCACCGCGCCGGCAGCCAATCCAGACACGGACTTCAGGAAATCGCGGCGCTTCATGGCAATGCTCCAACGCAAAGGGTTTTTGGTTGGAACAGGATTCGCAAGGTTCGTGCCAAAACTTACTCGAACCTTAAACTCTCAATAATCACTTGATTTATAACAATTATTTGGCAAATCGCTGACCGCAGGAGGGCAGTCGGCTACCTTACGATTGCATACAAACGGACGATTTTGCTTAAAAAATAGGCCGAAAAATTGGGCGCTCGCGGTTTGAGCACAGCGGCCTCTCTAAGCAAATATGACCGGCCTGACGCCACCAAGACAACGCGACGCGACCGCGCACGGCGTCCGCACCGGCCGGCCGCTCAGTCCGGCCAGATCAGCTCCTGCAACTGCACGAGATCGTCGGCCTGCTCCTGCCAGCCGTCGATGCAGATGTGCCTCACCGGGTCGCTCGCGTAATGCAGCATCATGAGCGCCATGAGCCGGCGCTTGAGCGTGAAGGTCACGTCGGCGCGCGAATAGCCAAAGCCCTCGAACAGGCTGCGCATCCGCGCCGGATGGCCTGCCGCCATGAAGGCGCTGGGGCCGAGCAGATCGTAGTCGCGCCATCCGGCGCGCACGTCGCCGAAATCGAACAGGCCGGCGACCGACCATTCGTCGTTACGACAGGCCATCATGAAATTCTGCGGAATGTATTCGCCGGTCAGAATGACGGGCGACGCGTGCATCGGGATGAGCGCTTCCGCGTCGCGCAGCAGATCGTCGAGGCCGTCGAGAAATTTTGGCGCGAGGCCGAGACGCCGATGCCTCTCATGACATCCCGCGATCTGCTTGCGCATGAACGCATCCCAGCGCGGCTCGAGCGCGATCAACGGACCGAGCGGAACGGCTTGCACGTCGGCGATGGTCTCGCCGATCTCGCGCAGCACGCGCTGCTTCTGCGTCTCCGGCAGGTCCGGCCACACCTCCGAACCGAGCACGCCCTCAAGCCGCGTGATGATCAGCCAGGGCCAGCCGTCGCGCTCGCCTTCCGCCACGATCTCGGGGATCGGAAGGCGCAGCCGGCCGGCAAGCTGCGCCAGCGCGCCGCGCTCGGAGACGAACTGCGCGCGCAACAGCGGCGGAAAGATCTTGAGGATCAAGCGATCGTCGAGCGCGACGACGAGATTGGTGCCGGTGGCAAAGACATGCGGCGCGTCGCAATGACGGCCGTGGCCATGCGCGATGTCGAGTGCGATCGAAAGCCATTGCGCCGGCTCGTTTCGCCATCGGTCAAAGGCGTCGGCGTCGGTGAAAATCGGCAGCGTCTGCGGCATCTACCGGTCCGGGCTCGCCTTCTCGAACTGTCGCAAGAGCTTGTTGCCGCGTTCGACCGCTGCATCGAGCGCGGCCTGCGCCGGCTTCTGGCCGGCAAAGGCCTGCTCCAGCTCGTCCTCGATCGCGCCGCGGATCAGCACGAAGGAGCCGAGGCGAATGCCCCTGGAATTTTCCGTCGGCGGATGCAGCGCGATCTCCTCGAAGGAGATCGCCGTGCCGGGATTGCGATCGTAAAAGCCCTGCGCACGGGTCAGCTCGAAGGCCGCGCGGGTGATCGGAAGATAACCGGTGTTCTGATGCCAGGCCGCCTGCACGCTGGCTTGCGACAGATAGGCGAAGAACTTCGCCACGCCCTTGTATTCGTCGCGCGGACGATCGCGCAGCACCCACAGCGTGGCGCCGCCGATGATTGAGTTTTGCGGCGCGCCCGCGACGTCCGGCCAATAGGGCATCATGCCGTAGCCGACGTCGAACTTCGAATTGGCCTTGATGTCGGCGCGCGTCGCCGAGGAGCCGATGAAGATGCCGCATTCGCCGTTCTGGAAGCGCGGCTCGGCCGATTGCCCGCGGCCGCTATAGTCGAACACCTTGTCCTTCTGCCACTGCGCGAGCTGCGAGATATGGCGCACCACCGTCGCATTGTTGATGGTCAGCTCGGCATCGAGGCCCGCGAAGCCGTTGGTGCGGGTCGCCAGCGGCATGTTGTGATAGGCCGAGAAGTTCTCGACGTGAATCCAGGACGGCCAGGACGTCGTGAAGCCGCACACCGCGCCGCGCTCGCGCAGGCGCCTGGCGGCGGTGCCGAGCTCCGGCCAGGTCTTTGGCGGCGTCTCCGGATCGAGGCCGGCGTCGCGGAACATCGACTTGTTGTAGTAGAGGATCGGCGTCGAGGCGTTGAACGGAAACGACAGCATGTTGCCGGTCGCATCCGCGTAGTAGCCGGAAACAGCGGGCAGATAGGCTGACGGCGAGAACGGCTCGTTCTGGTCGCGCATCAGCTCGAACACCGGATAGATCGCGCCCTTGGCCGCAGTCATGGTCGCGGTGGCGACCTCGTTGACCTGGACGATCGCCGGCTGGCCGCGGGAGCGGAAGGCGAAGATCGCCGATGTCACGGTCTCGGTGTAGTTGCCCTTGTAGCTCGGCACGATCCGGTAGTCGGATTGCGAGGCATTGAAGTCAGCGGCGAGCTTCTCCAGTTGCCGGCCGAGCTCGCCGGACATCGCGTGCCACCACATGATGTCGGTCGCGGCATGCGCAGGGGAGGCCAGGACAAGAACCGTGGAGGCGGCGGCGATCTGCAAGAGGCGCCATGGTGAATTCGGCATCGGTCTTCCCGTGTCGCCTCGAGCGGCGACGTCTGTCCCCTGCTTACGGCGCGGCCCTTCCTGTTTCAATCAGCAATAAGGCCCGGCGGCAGCGTACAATCCCGGTAACCGCTGGACTAACCCTTGGACTAACCTTCGGACCAACCCTTGGACGGGGCGGGATAGTTTTCCCTTTACCTTCTGCTAGATTGCGTTGAACCTTTCCGTCCCGCCATAGACTCTATCACTGAGGGGTTGAGTGTGCCGTGTTGAGCCGTGCCGAAAGACCGCGGACCGGAGTGTTTTGCGTCGCGCTATGCATCGCGACTTCGTTGGCGATGGCCGCGACGAGCGCGCCTGCGCGCGAATTCCGCGCCGCCGACACCCAGACCGAGGATTATCCGACCGTCCAGGCGCTGCGCTTCATGGGCCGGGTGATCGCGGAGCGCACCGGTGGCCGCCACCAGATCAAGGTGTTTCACTCCCGCCAGCTCGGCGAGGAAAAGGAGACCATCGAACAGACCCGTGCCGGTGCGATCGACCTCAACCGGACCAATGTGGCGCTGATCGGCAATTTCGTGCCGGCGATGAACGTGCTGGCCATGCCGTTCCTGTTCCGGTCCATCGAACATATGCAGAAAGTGCTGGACGGGCCGGTCGGCAACGAGATTCTCGGCAGCTTCGAGCCCTTCGGCTTCGTCGGGCTCGCCTTCTACGATTCCGGCGCGCGGTCGATCTATAACGGCGTCCGCCCCGTGAAGAGCCTCTCCGATCTCAAGGGGCTGCGGATCCGGGTGCAGCAATCGGAGTTGATGAGCGAGATGATCCGCTCGCTTGGCGCCGAGCCGGTCGAGTTGCCCTATGGGCAGGTGCTCACGGGGCTCGCGACCCATTTGATCGACGGTGCGGAAAACAACTGGCCCTCTTTCGTGACGACAGACCATTACAAATATGCCGGCTACTACACGCTGACCGAGCACACGATGAGCCCGGAGGTGCTGGTGATGTCGCTGAAGGCCTGGCAGAGCCTGTCGGCGGACGACCAGAAGCTGTTCCGGGAGGCGGCGCAGCGCTCCAGCCAGTTCATGCGCGAGAAATGGCGCGACCTCGAGGAGCAGTCGCAGCGCAAGGCGGAGGCCGCCGGCGTCAAGCTGGTCCGCGACCTCGACAAGAAGCCCTTCGAGGACGCCATGGCCGGAATCTATACCAAAGCGCAGCGCAATCCCGACGCTGCCGCCCTGATCGAACGCATTCGCAAGGTGGAGTGACGCGCATTGGTCGAGCCCGCCCATAGCGAGCTGACGGAAAGGCTGCCGGGCCCGGTCGGGCGGCTGCGCGCGCGCCTCGTCGGCCTGCTGCGGGCGGTGCCGATCCGCTGGCGCATCCTGTCGATCGCCGGGCTCAACTCCGCCGTGGTCGTCGTGCTGGTGGCGATGATCTGGAATGGCGCGCAGGTGCTGGGCTCGGCCTGGGACGACGTGCGGCAGGTGCGCGAGTCCGACAAGATTTTGGCGCTGCTCGAAAGCGAGACCGGGCGGCTGCAGAATTTGATCCACCGCTACATCAACCAGCCGAGCCCGGACCTGTTCGCGGAGATCCTGCTGCTGCGCGAGGCGGTGCTGGGCACGCTGACCAACCGCGCGGCCAAGGACCCGATGCTGGCCGGCTCGGTCGAGGAGCTCGAGCGCACCACCGAGCGCTTCCTCAACGGCTTTGGCGAGCTGCGCTTCGTGCAGGCCACCATCGCCAAGACCTATGACGAGCAGGTGCTGGGACCGGCCAGGGACATGGCCGGTCTCTACTCCATCATCGAAGGCGCGACCGGCCATCGCGACGCGCTGATCTGGCCGTCGCTCGGAAAATCCCGCGAAGCCTTCACCGCGATGCTGGTCGCGGCCAATTCATATTATCTGTCGCTGTCCATGGCGGCTGCTGACGATGCGCGCCGCAACGCCGAGACGATCGAGAAGACGATCCCCGTCATGCTCGACCTCGCCGACAACGATTTGCAGCGCATGGCGCTGCAAAAGCTTGCCACCCGCACCACCGGGATGCGTGAGGGCTTTGCCAAGCTCTCCGAGCAGCTCGCGAACCGCACCGAATTGCTGCGCAACACGATCGACGCCAGCCAGGCGGACGCGATCGGCGCCATCGACGATCTCTCGACGAAAATGCGCCAGCGCGAGCAGAAGGCGCAGGAAACATTCGACCGCACGCTCGGCGACATCTCGCGGCGCGTGCTGTCGATCGCGGTGATCTTCCTCGGCATCATCCTCACCGTCGGCGTGCTGATCGCGCTGTCGATCCGGCTGCCGCTGCAGCAGATCATGAGCGCGATGCGCGCGATCATGCTGGGCGACCTCGACCGCGAGGTGCAGGGCGTCAAGGCGCGCGACGAGGTCGGCGCCATGGCGCGCGCGGTGGAGGTGTTCCGCGAGAACGCGGTCGCCAAGCGCAAGACCGAGGACGAGCTGCGCACCTCCAAGGAGAAGGCCGAAAGCGCGCTGCTCGAGCTCAACGCCGCGCAGCAGAATTTGATCGACGCCGAACGGCTCGCAGCGCTCGGCGGCCTCGTCGCCGGCGTCGCGCACGAGGTCAACAACCCCATCGGCATCAGCCTGACGGTGGCTTCGAGCTTTGCCCGCCGCAGCGAGATTTTCGAGGCACAGTTGAAGGGCGACGGCGGCCTGCGCCGCTCGCAGCTCGAGGAGTTCGTGCAATCGTCGCGCGACGCGTCGCAGCAGCTCGTCGCCAACCTGCAGCGCGCCGGCGAGCTGATCCAATCCTTCAAGCAGGTCGCGGTCGACCGCTCCCATGCCGAGCGGCGGCAGTTCTCTTTGAGCGAAGCCACCGACCAGATCATCGCGAGCCTGCGACCCGTGCTGAAGCGCTCGCCGATCACGCTCCAGGTCGACGTGCCCGAGGGGCTGCTGCTCGACGGCTATCCGGGCTCCTATGGCCAGATCCTGACCAACCTGTTCCTCAACGCAGCCAACCACGCCTTCGCCGACGGCCGTGCCGGCACCATCTCGATCTCGGCGCGGCCCCGCGGGCAGGACGACATCGAGATCATCTTCGCCGACGACGGCGCCGGCATGACGCCGGACGTGCAGCGCCAGGCCTTTGACCCTTTCTTTACCACCCGGCGCAATGAAGGCGGCACGGGCCTCGGCCTCCATATCGTCTATAATCTGGTAACCCAGCAGCTCGGCGGACGGATGATGCTGGAATCCAAGCTGGGACAAGGCACCACTTTTCGCATTATCATGCCGCGGGTCGCCAAAGGCGGCTCTGAGAGCGCAGAGATTGACGGGACTTCTCAATGGCCGAACAGGACGATGTCCTCCACCTGATCGACGACACCGGTGCCGCGTCGGAGGATTCGACTGCGCGAAAATGGAAGATCGCCGTCATCGACGACGATCCGGCCGTGCATGACGGCACCCGCTTCGCGCTGTCCGACTATGTCCTGAACGGCCAGGGCCTGGAGATCCTCTCCGCGCACTCCGCGGCCGAAGGCCGCAAGCTGATGCGCGCGCATGGCGACATCGCCGCCGTGCTGCTCGACGTCATCATGGAGACCGACGTCGCGGGCCTCGAGCTGGTCGAATTCATCCGCAACGAGTTGAAGAACGAGACCGTTCGCATCATCCTGCGCACCGGACAGCCCGGCCAGGCGCCGGAACGGCGCGTGATCGTGCAGTACGACATCAACGACTACAAGGCGAAGACCGAGCTCACCGCCGACAAGCTGTTCACCTCGCTGACCGCGGCACTGCGCTCCTACCAGCAGCTCGAGCGCATGGTGCAGACGCGGCGCGGGCTCGAGATCATCATCGACGCCGCCTCGACGCTGTACGATTTCAAGTCGATGCAGCGCCTCGCCGAGGGCGTGCTGACCCAGCTAGCCTCGCTGCTCAATGTCGACTGCGCCGGCATATTGGTGCTGCGCGACAATGGCAGCACCGCGAATGCGGAGCTGTCGGTGCTGGCGGGAAGCGGTTGCTACAGCCGCTTCATCGGCACGACGTCGTCGAAGGCGCTCGATCCTGATCTGCGCGAGCTGGTCGAAGCCGCCTTCCAGCGCCGCAAGAACGAGTTTGCCGATCATCGCAGCGTGATCTATTTGCGCACCGGAAGCGGCCGCGAGGTCGTGGTGCTCCTGCAGTCCGAGCGCGACCTCTCCGAGACCGACCGTTCGCTGGTCGAGATCTTTTCCAGCCGCCTCTCGATCGCCTTCGACAACGTCATCCTCTACCAACAGCTCCAGGACGCCAATACGCAACTGGAAGACCGCGTCGCGCAGCGCACCCGCGCGCTGATGCAGGCCAACCGCCGGCTCTCCGCGCAATGGCTGCGGCTGCAGCGCGCCAACGGTTTCAAGAACGAGATTCTCGGCACCGTCGCACACGATTTGAAGAACCCGCTCGGCGTCATCTTGGGCCGTACCGAGATGCTGAAGGAATTGATCTCGACCGGTGCGGCGGAAGGCGGCGTGATCGCGCAGGTCGACCATATCCGCGACGCCACCAAGCGCCTGACCACGATGGTCGATCATCTGATCTCGGACGCGATGGCCGACGCTTTCGACATTACGATCCGCCGCGAGCCGGTCGACGTGGCCGCGCTGGTCAAGGAAGTCGCCGACGCCAACCAGCCGCTCGCGGTCAACAAGCAGCAGACCATCTCGGTGACGGCGCCGCCGAACATCGTCACCATGTGCGACACCGACCGCGTCCGCGAAGCGATCGACAATCTGATCAGCAACGCGATTAAATATAGCCCGATGGGCGGCAAGATCGCTGTTGCCGTCACCCATGAGGACAGCGACACCATCGTCCGCGTGAGCGACGAGGGCGCAGGTCTCTCGCCGGAGGATCTCGGCCGCCTGTTCGGCCGGTTCCAGCGGCTGTCGGCCAAACCCACCGCCGGCGAGAGCTCGACGGGCCTTGGGCTTTCCATCGTCAAGCGTATTATCGACATGCATGGCGGCGAGGTGACGGCCGAGAGCGAGGGCCCGGGCAAGGGCTCGACCTTCACCATCACGCTGCCCGCGACCGAAATGCCATAGTTTGAGTGCCAAGATCTGACATGACCCAAAGCCAGCACATCATGATCGTCGACGACGAGGCCCCGGCCCGGGAGATGGTCGGCGATTACCTCAAGATGCACGGGTTCACCGTGACGCTGTGCGACGGCGGCAAGAGCCTGCGCACCGCGATCGAGGGCGGCATGCCCGACCTCGTCGTGCTCGACCTCAACATGCCCGAAGAGGATGGTCTGTCGATCATCCGCGACCTCAAGAGCCGCATCAACGTGCCCGTCATCATGCTGACGGCAACCGCGAGCCCGATCGATCGCGTCGTCGGCCTCGAGCTCGGTGCCGACGACTATGTCGCAAAGCCCTGCGAATTGCGCGAGCTGATGGCGCGCATCCGCTCGGTGCTGCGGCGGAGCACGCCGGTGAAATCAGCGGCGCCGGAGGCTGCGCCCGCCAAATCCGACAAGGACCAATTGGTGCGCTTCGGCACCAAATGGCTCGACCTCGAAGCCCAGGCCTTGCGCGACGACGAAGGCAACGAGCATCCGCTGACCGCGTCCGAATTCGGGCTGCTGAAAGTGTTCGCGGCCAATCCGAAGCGCGTGCTGTCGCGCGAGCGGCTGCTGGAATTGGCCAATGCGCGCGACGCCGAAGCGTTCGACCGCGCCGTCGATCTGCGCATCATGCGCATCCGCCGCAAAATCGAGCCCGACCCGACCAAGCCGGCGGTGATCCGCACTATCAGGGGCGGCGGCTATCTGTTCTCGCCAGCGGGCGAGAAGGCCTGACCGTCGTCCTGGCGAAAGCCAGGACCCAAGCGAGCTGATAACCCCGAATCTTCGCCAAACCACATCCTGTGGTTATGGGTCCTGGATCAGCGCTCGCTCCGCGCGCTTGTCCTGGACGACGGCGGAGATTCGAGAGGGCGAAAACGTTCAACGGGCAAATTCGTTCCCCGCCCTCAGAATCCGCCGCCCCGTATTTTCCGTACATTGAAATTACTGGCTTTTTTGCCCTGAATGTTTCGTCGCGGGCCGTTCGACGAAACAATTTGGGGGCGCACGAAACCATTTTCCGCTTGTCGTGCAGACGTCCCGAAACGTTGGCTCATTAACACTTTGGCTCACGAACGCCGCCGGTCGCGGCGCCACTGGGAGCCTGTCATGCCGAACGTCATTGCCCTTAACGCCCAAGCCAGCCAGAGCATCATTGCCGCTCAGGCGACCTCGGATGACATGCTGCTCGAGAGCATTGCGGACGGCAACCGGACGTCGATGCACATCCTCTATTGCCGGCACAATGTGCGGGTCTATCGCTTCATCCTGCGCATCGTGCGTGACGCCACCACCGCGGAAGACCTGGTGAGCCAGGTGTTTCTGGACGTGTGGCGGACCGCCGGCCAGTTCCAGGGCCGTTCCCAGGTCTCGACCTGGCTGCTGTCGATCGCCCGCTTCAAGGCGCTGACCGCGATGCGCCAGCGCCGTTTCGAGGACATCGACCAGGAAGACGTGCGCGCCATCCCCGACGGGGCCGATACGCCGGAAACCTCGCTCGACCGCAGCGACACCAGCGCGATCCTGCGCGCCTGCGTGGCAAAACTGTCGCCGGCCCATCGCGAGATCATCAACCTCGTCTACTACCACGAGAAGTCAGTGGAGGAGGTCGGCCAGATCATCGGCATCCCGCAGTCGACGGTGAAGACCCGCATGTTCTACGCCCGCAAGCAACTCGCCGATTTGCTTAAGGGTGCCGGCGTCGATCGTTTCGCCGCATAACATCAATGATTTCAAAGGGATAGGACCGATCGAACGGCCCTATCCCGGACACCAAAGCGTTACCGCCGACGAAACAAATGAAACAAACCACAACATCAGGCGGAAAAACTTCCCTCCTATAAAGCTCACATACGGTTTTGTTAAACCTCCCAAGGACCTCCAGCGACCCGGACGGGATGCCCCCCTCCGGGTCGTTTTGTATTTTGGGGCCGCCGTAAGCTCCCATCCCCGTCACGAAGGCGTGACGCGGTGTAACGACGGGCGCACCCGGCTCGAACAGTCCTCGTGACCCCATTCACGAGTGCCAAATGCTCGACCTGATCTTTGCTCTGCTTGCCGGCATCCTCACAATCGCCGCGCCGTGCACCTTGCCGATGCTGCCGATTTTGTTGGGCGCATCGGTCGGCCGCACCTCGCATTTACGGCCCGCGATGATTGCGCTCGGCTTCGTCGTCTCGTTCTCCGCGGCGGCGCTGCTGCTCGGCGCTATCACGCGGCTGTTCGACTTCGATCCCAATGTGCTGCGCTCGGCCGCTTCGATTCTCCTGCTCGGGTTCGGCCTGCTGATGCTGTGGCCGGCGCCGTTCGAATGGCTGTCGATCCGGCTCAATGGCCTCCTCGATCTCGGCGCCTCAAGCGCCATCGCAAACGATGGCGCGCTGGGCGGGCTGGTGCTCGGCACCACGCTCGGCCTGGTCTGGACGCCCTGCGCCGGACCCGTGCTCGGCTCGATCCTGACGCTGGTCGCGACCTCGAAGAACGCCGCCTGGGCCGGCACGTTGCTGATCGCCTACGCGATCGGCGCGGCACTGCCGATGCTCGCGATCGCCTATGGCGGACAGGCGGCGACCACGCGCGTGCGCGGCATCGCGCGCTTCGCGCCGCGCCTGCAGCAGGCCTTTGGCATCGTCGTGATCGGCTTCGCGGTCGCCTCCTACCTCCAGTACGACACACTGATCGTGGCGTGGCTCACCGGATTCTATCCCACCGGCCAGATCGGCCTGTGATCACCCTTCATCACCGGAGAAAACGTCCATGACCCTGAAACTGCTCGCCGTTACCGCCGCGCTGATCGGCATCGGGCTGACCGGTGCCGTCATTCCCGGCATCTGCGACGAGGCCTCGCCCGCAAAGCCGATCGCGGTCGCGGCCGCGACCCAGGACACTGCGCCCGACTTCACCGGCATCACCAACTGGTTCAACTCAAAACCGCTCAACATCGCGGATCTCCGCGGCAAGGTCGTGCTGGTCGATTTCTGGACCTATGGCTGCGTCAACTGCGTCAACACGCTGCCGCATGTAACCGAGCTCTACGCCAAGTACAAAGACCGCGGCTTGGTCGTCGTCGGCGTACACACGCCGGAATTTCCGTTCGAGCGCTCGGCCGGCAATGTGCAGGCCGCGCTGAAGCGCCACGGCATCACCTATCCGGTCGCGCAGGACAATGATTCCAAGACCTGGAACGCCTACCGCAACCAGTATTGGCCTGCGCAATACATCGTCGACCAGAACGGCCGGATCGTGTTCCAGCACGCCGGCGAAGGCCGCTACGACGAGATCGACAAGACGGTGGCGCGGCTGCTCAACGCCAGCAGCTAAGGTCGCATACGGCGGCGTCAATTTGTTTGAGCATGATCTCCGCGCAAACGCGTTCCGCGTTTGTCGCGAGGGAAATCCGCTTCACACTTTTCCGGATCATGCTCGATGTTGCTTGACTCCACGGACCCGTCCGTGGAGTTTCGCGGCGACCAAATCAGCCGCCCGCAATGGACGACGCGCACCCCAGCAACGACATCCGCCTTCGTGAGGGCGCCTCGATCGCGCAGCGGCTGATCAAGGCCGGCTTTGCGGCGGCCGTCGCGCTCTGCTTCACGCCCGGCCTGTTCACGCACGACACGACGGAAGTGATCATCTCGGTGGCCGCGCTTCTGGTCGGAGCTGCGCTCATCGCCGGCGTCATGCTTGCGCCGGCGGTGGTGTGGATCATCACGCCGGACGAGATTTTGATCGGGCATCAGCGCCCCTTCGGCCGGTTGCACACAAGGGTCGTCGCAAAGGACGACGTCAGGGCATTGCAGGTCTCGGGCAGCAGGTCGGCCAAGGCCCGCTTCCAGCTGACCTTCACGCTGGCCTCGGGCGAACGCCTGACGTCCCCGCCGATCTCCGACGTCACCCATGTCCGCGAAACGGTGGCGCGGATCGCCGCGCAGTTCGACGTTCCCGATGTCGAGGCCCCCGCCAATCCGGTCGATGCCAGCAATCCCGAGATGTATCTCGGCGAGCCCATCGCGCCGTTCTCCAGCCGGGACATCTGGATCGTTGCCGCGATAACAGCGATCCTGTGCGCCGTGCCCTACGCCTACAAGCTCTGGCGTGGGCTGACGCCGGGCTGGCTCGACATCGCGCTGCTACCCCTTGGCGCGATCGCGGCGTTCGCCGTCTACAAGCTGGCCAACCGCATGACCGGCGCCTTCTGGATCGTCCGGGAGAACGATATTCGCATCGAACGCATTTGGGGCGACGGCAGTCCGCGCGAAGACCATATCAGGGGGCACGATGTGAAAGCGATTTCGGTCGAGCGCCGCGGCCGGTCGGAGGACGAGCACTGCCTGGTCCAGATCCGATTGCAGTCCGGACGACGGTTTCGCAGTCCCCGGATCGGGTCGCGGCTGGAGGCCCGTGCGGTCGGCACCGAGATCGTCCGCCGCCTCGCCATCACGCCGGAGAACAACCAGATCTGACCGGACTGCACCGGCAGCCGGGTTGAGGATCGCGGCTTTTCGCGCCATCCGCCCAGATCATGGCATTGACCCTTGTCAAAAAACCAAAGCATTCTCGTGACATATCAGCCCGGACGCCATCAACTTGCCACGAACGTGCCCCTGAGATTTGATGGTTCCGACTGATTTAGTGCTTTGGCCGCGGGGAGAGCTTTGACATGACTGATTTTCGGCGCCTGACCGGTATCTTCATCGCCGCGCTCGGGCTCGTCCTGTCCACCTCGTACGCGTCGGCACAGCACGTCGACCGCGGCGACGAGCCCGGCCTGATCGCCGACGACGCCTATGAGCTCGATCCGGAATGGCAGAAGCAGGTGGTCTATTTCCGCACCACCGAAGCGCCCGGCACCATCATCGTCTCGACCGCTGAACGGCATCTGTACCTGGTGCAGCCCGGTGGACGCGCGATCCGCTACGGCATCGGGGTGGGGCGCGACGGCTTTCAGTGGCAGGGATTGGTGAACATCACCCAGAAGAAGGAATGGCCGGACTGGACGCCGCCGCCGGAGATGATCCAGCGCCAGCCCTATCTGCCGCGCTTCATGGCCGGCGGCCCCGGCAACCCGCTGGGCGCCCGCGCCATGTATCTCGGCACCACCGTCTACCGCATCCACGGCACCAACCGTCCCGATACGATCGGCACCAAGGTGTCGTCGGGCTGCTTCCGGCTCGTCAACCGCGACGTCGCCGATCTCTACGACCGCGTTCCGGTCGGGACCAAGGTGGTCATCCGGCAGAAGCCCGAAATCTGAGAGTCATGGTTCGGGCATGATCCTTCCGGAAGCCTGCTTCGCATGCTTCCGGGTCATGCTCCCTGCCTCGCCTAGCTTCCTCTTCCCGAATTTTTTCGAGAGATACACATGATGCGCACATTTCGTGGCGGCCTGCTGATCGGGCTTGCAGTCGCCGTTCTGGTCGGCGCCCTCGCGGTGATTTACGAGTTCTACGACACCCGCACCCTGAAGCGCACCGTCCGCCGCGGCGAGGTGCTGTGCGGCGTCAACAAGGGACTGCCGGGCTTCTCGATCCCCGACGACAAGGGCAACTGGACCGGCTTTGACGTCGACTTCTGCCGCGCGGTGGCGGCGGCGATCTTCAACGATCCCAACAAGGCCAAATTCGTGCCGCTCGACGCCAGCGAGCGCTTCAAGGAATTGCAGAGCCGCAAGGTCGACATCCTCTCCCGCAACTCCACCTGGAGCATGGCGCGTGAGCTCGACTATGACCTCTATTTCCCCGCGGTCGCCTATTACGACGGCGCAGGCTTCATGCTGCCGCGTTCGCGCAACAAGGAGACCTCGCTCGACCTGACCGGCAGCAAGGTCTGCGTGCAGGCCGGCACCACGACGCTGCTCAACGTCGCCGACTACTTCAAGGCCAACAACATGAAGTACGAGGAAGTAAAGTTCGACAAGCTGGACGACGTGGTGAAGGCCTACGACACAGGCAAGTGCGACACGCTTTCCGCCGACGTCTCCCAGCTCTACGCGCTGCGGCTGAACCTCTCAAAGCCCGGCGACCACATGATCCTGCCGGACATGATCTCCAAGGAGCCGCTCGCACCCGTCGTGCGCCAGCGCGACGACGACTGGATGATGATCGTGAAGTGGACGCTCTACGCGATGATCAACGCCGAAGAGCTCGGCGTCTCCTCGGAGAACATCGACGAGGCCCTGAAGTCGAAGAAGCCGGAAGTGATGCGACTGGTCGGCACCGAGGGCAATTACGGCGAGCAGCTCGGCCTCACCAAGGACTGGGTCGTCCGCATCATCCGCCACGTCGGCAATTACGGCGAGATGTACGACCGCAATATCGGCGAAAAGTCCAAGCTGAAGATCCCGCGCGGCATGAACCAGCTCTGGAACGCGGGTGGCGTGCAGTACGCACCGCCGATGCGGTGACGGTGACCCGACGCCGCATCGCGAGGGCGCACCACACTCACGATCGTCATGCCCGGGCTTGTCCCGGGTATCCACGTTTTTGAGGCAGCCTAAGACGTGGATGGCCGGG
>NZ_PPPT01000189.1 GCF_006483445.1 Bradyrhizobium guangdongense
CTCTCCAATTACGCGCGCCAGAGCGCACCGCAGCCGGCGCGCGTAATTGGAGAGGCGCTTTTTGACGTTCTTGGCCTTGCCGACATAGAGCACGTCGTTGTTCGCATTGAGCATGCGATAGACGCCGGCCGAGGTCGGCGCGAGCCGCACCGCGCGCTCGATCGCCTCGTGGCCGGTTGCGAGTGGCCCGTCGCCGATGGCGCCGGTCTCTTCCAGGATGTCGGGCAGCCGTCCCTCGTCGTCGTCCTCGCTGGATGCGGCCGCGGGATCGACGTCCGGCGGCGTCAGCCCCTCGGGCGGGGCGTCGAGCGCCGTGCCGCGGGCGGATTTCTCCGCAGGCAGAGGGGCCGGGTTGTCGGTGGAATCGTGGGCCATGGGACGAATTTAGGCGCTGGGGCCGCCGATTTGAAGTTCCGGCGGACATTGCATGCACATGCCGGCGCGCAGTTCCCGGTAACGCTTCCTTAAGACTGTTAAGTGCGCGGTAACCGCGCTTAACAAGCCTTTAACTTAAAACTCTCGATAAATCCTACGCGAAAAAGTCTTGGTTCCGTAACCATGCGTTCGGCTGCGCCTCCTGCGCGCGCCGCAACTGATGGTGCGGCAGTTGCGTGGGGAGTGTGCGATGAAGAGGTTCGTTTTGGGCGCTGCGGCCGTGATCGCCGCCGGCTGGACCGCTTCCGCTGGGGCCGCAGATATGAACTACGGACAGCGCGCGCCCTATACGGTCAACCAGCCGCTCAACGCCTATAGCTGGGCCGGTCCCTATATCGGCGGCAACATCGGTTATGCCTGGGGCTCGGTGAGCAACAACCCGACCAATCCGTCGGGCTTCGTCGGCGGTGTGCAGGCCGGCTACAATTTCCAGACCGGCCCCTGGGTGTTCGGCATTGAGGGCGACATCCAGGCTTCGGGTGCCGACGACACCTTTGCGCCGTGGAAGTTTTCCAACCCGTGGTTCGGCAACGTGCGCGGCCGCGCCGGCTACGCGCTCAACAATATCCTGGTCTACGGCACCGCCGGTCTCGCCTTCGGCAAGCTGAACGGACAGACCTTTTTTGGTGTGTCTGAATCCCACACCACCGCGGGCTGGACCGTCGGCGTCGGCGCCGAAGTCGGCCTGACGCAGAACTGGAGCGCAAAGCTCGAATATCTCTACATCGACCTGTCGACCAGTCAGTTCGCGATTACGGGCGTGTCAAACGGCTACAGCGCCAGCGTTGTGCGCGCAGGCGTGAACTATCGCTTCTGATAGTGAGAAGAAAATACCGGACCACAACCTCCCGGCCGCTCGCGGCCGGGATTTTTTTCGCGTCGGCGTCTAGGACAGGATGACCAGGTTCACCGCCTTGGGTCCCTTTCCCTTCTTGTCCGGCTCGACCTCGAATGTGATCCGCTGTCCTTCGGTGAGGTCCTTCAGTCCCGCCCGCTCGACCGCGGTGATGTGAACGAACACATCGCGACCGCCGTCATCAGGCTTGATGAAACCATAGCCGCGCTCGCCGTTGAAGAACTTGACCGTCCCCGTCATGGCCATCGGGTACTCCTCCCCCGCATTGCTCCCTCCGCCGCGACGCCGACCGCGTCTCGGCGCGACCGGACATTCACGAGCCCAAGAGCATGGCCATCCTTGAGCGGACTAATAGTCCGCCTGGATCCTTGTTCGGCCTTCACTCCGCCGCAACCATTCGCGGAAGCGGAACGCAAAGCCAGTCACGAGGCACAGCATAATACGGTTCTCTGCAGATTGACTACCGGTCCTGCATATTTTTCCCAAACATCGCTGGGCCTTATGGCTTCGGCACGTCGAGCCTGAAGCGTGCTGCACCGCCCTGACCGAGCGGCTTCTCGAGCTCGGGGAGGATTGTCTTCAGCTCGTTCTGCAACGTGTAGGGTGGGTTGACCATCAACAACCCGGTAGAGGTGAGTGGTGCACCGGCCGTTTGCGGTGCGACGCTGAACTCGAGCCGCAGGCACTTGCCGGGCGGTTTTGCGGCTGCTGCGGCGCGCGCCACGGTCTGCGCCAGGGTTTCGGCGCCGCGCCGGTTTTTCACCGGATACCAGATCACGTAGATGCCGGTCGGCCATTTGGCGAAGGCTTCCGCGAAGCTGTCGCCGAGCCGTTCGAATTCGTCCCTGGCCTCGAAGGGCGGGTCGATCAGCACGAGGCCGCGGCGTTCCTTCGGCGGCACGTAGGCGGTCAGTGCCATCCAGCCGTCGAGATCGACCACGCGGGCCTGCGTGTCGCGGCGCAGCGCGCCGATCAGGGCCTTGCGCGCATTGGGCTCGATCTCGCAGGCAACGAGGCGATCCTGCGGCCGCAAGAGGCCGCGCGCGATCAACGGCGATCCCGGATAGGTCTTGAGTTCGCCGGGTTGATTGAAGGCGCGGACAATGTCGAGATACGGCTTGATCAGCGCGATGGTCTCGTTGGTAAAGCGCGCCTGCATGATGCGCGCGATCCCGCTCAGCCACTCGCCGCTGCGCGTCGCCTCCTCGCTTTCGAGATCGTAAAGGCCGGCACCGGCATGGGTGTCGATGACGCGGAAGGCGGCCGGCTTGTCCTGCAGATAGGTCAGGATGCGCGCCAGTACGATGTGCTTGATGACATCGGCAAAATTGCCGGCATGGAAGGCGTGACGGTAGTTCATGACGGACAGTTACGACATCACGAGATGAAAGCAACTGCTGTCATTCCGGGGCGTCCGAAGCACGAAATCCGATGCGCAATTGCGCATCGGAGAATCCATCTAGCCGCATTGCAGGTGGCGAAATGGATTCCGGGTTCGGTGCTTGCGCACCGCCCCGGAATGACGTCACTCCAGTCTACCCACCGCGGATCGGCGGCATCGTCACCTGGTCACGGCGACAGGCGCGGCGGTCGAGTTCCTCGCAGGCCCGGAATTGCAGGTCCTTGCTCATGCAGATGCGCACTTCCGACAGGCGTGTGCGGTTGCAAGTGACGGAGATCGCAGCACTGCTCAGGCCCGGATTGGCCTTGACGAAGGCCTCCTCGATATCGGCAGGCGCGAGGGTCTTGGCCTGCGACAGGTCGAGAAAATCAGCCGGAATCTTCACCACGGCGCGCGCCTTGCGGATCGCCTCGAAGTAATTCCGCTCCGACAGCCCGGAGCAGGTGCCGTGCTTGTCCCATTCATTGAAGATCAGGCCCGGCGCCGGCATCAGATCGAGCATCGAGGAGACGATGTTGCGGTTCAGCCGCGGGGCCGGTCGCTGGCAGTATTCCGGAAAGCCGTTCTCATATTGCGGCCACAGCCCGTGCACCACGAAGGCGAACGGCCGCCCGCTGCACTGGATCTGGGAGCGCCCGCCGCGCTCGGCGTTCTCTTCGCAGAACGAGGGCGACCAGGACAGCGACAGCACATAGAAGTCGAACTCGCCGGGCGCGTTTTGCCGCTTGTCCTGGGCCGTCGCCGGATTGGCGAGCATGGACAGGCCGGCGGACAGGAGCAGCGAGATCAGGAAGCAGGAGAGCGAATGCAATCGGGAATGAAACATGACGACGCCCCTCAACTAGACTGTGCACATGAGCCTAGCAGGCGATGAGAACATTTCAAGAACAAAATTGAAGCTCGTCCGAACGGAGCGAGCAACAACCCGAATCAGGGTTTTGCCGCCCGGCAGGCCGGATTGTAGGCCCAGTTGCGGTCGAGCCCGACCACGCACCATTCGACGCCCTGGCCGAAGCCGGCGAAGCCGCCGTCCTCGATGATCGAGAAGTGCACAGTGCGGATCTTGCCGTCAGTGAGCATGGCCTGCCCGGTGCAGTAGCGCCGCGGGATATTGTCGGACTGCCAGGGCCGGAAGGCGATCTCGCGGACGGCGGAGAAGCCGGTGATCTTCAACGAGGAATTCCAGAATGAGCTTTCCTTGTCCCAGAACTGGGTCGCGATCGTCGGCAGCGCCTTGTCGCAATCGCCAACCCGGCCGTCATAGCGCGGGCCGCTCAGCCAGAAATTCATCTCCAGCGGATTGGCGGCCCTGGCCTCGCCAAGGGACAGCGCGCCGAACAGAAGACCGAGCACCGCGGCAAAGCGGAATGTTTTCAGGGAGGTGAGGGCGCGCATGGGCAATCCGGGAAGCATGGCTGCAAGCGTTGGACCGTGCCGCGAAGGTCAGGGCGGGTCAAGTGCAACGCGGCAACACTTGGCGACGACTTGGATGCAATGTCGCATCTTCGGGCCTGGCGTTCTTTTCTCCGTCCTTCGGGCACCGTAAACTAGGTTCAACGAGATGGAGTGACGGGAATGCGAATCATTGCGGCTGCGGGCCTGGTTGCCCTTGGTGTTCTGGCAGGCGGAGCCGCTCGCGCGGACATCCTTCCGGTGCCGCCTTTCAAGGGCAACGACACCGGCGGCATCATCGCCTATTCGATGGCGACCCAGGTCGATGCGCGGCAGGTCGCGGTCGATCATTGCGCGCGTTACGGCAAGGTCGTGAAGTTTCTCGCCGTGCAGCCCTACGACGGCGGCTACATCTCGTTCTCCTGCCGCTGGGTGCCGTATGGCGCCGCCGACCGGCCGATCCGTACGCTCTATTGATCCGCAACTGAGCTCGAAATGCCGGGAGCTTGGCGCATGACGCGACAGCCTCTTGTTTTCTATGTATCCCTCCTGCTGGCGATCGTTGCGACGTCCAGCGCGCAGGCCGTCGACATGCCCGTGCGCAAGGCGGGCCTGTGGGAGATGAAGATGGTCAGGGCCGGCTCTCCGATGCCCGAGATGACCATGCAGCACTGCACCGACGAGACCGTGGACAAGGAGATGAACAACAACATCTCCCCGGTCACGAAGCAGGTCTGCTCCAAGCAGGACATCCAGAAGACCGCGACCGGCTATGTCACCGATTCCGTCTGCAACGTCGCCGGCATGACCACGACGACGCATGCCGACATCACCGGCGATTTCAACTCCGCCTACACGGTGAAGAGCACCGCGCATGTGCAGGGCGGGCCGGCGGGTGCTGCGGGCCGCGATTCCACCACGACGATCGAAGCCAAATGGCTGGGTGCCTGCAAGCCGGATCAGAAGCCCGGCGACATCGTGATGCCCGGCGGCTTCAAGATGAACGTCCGCGACGCCGACAAGCTTAAGAATCTGCTGCCGAAGTAGGCGGCCAACCCGCCATCACACCGGTATCCGTACCGCCGCACGCAATCCGCCCATCGGACTGTCGCCGAGCGTGATGTCGCCGCCATGCGAGCGCGCGATGTCGCGCGCGATGGCAAGGCCAAGGCCGGTGCCGCCTTCGTCCTGGTTGCGCGCATTGTCCAGCCGCAAAAACGGCTTGAACACTTCTTCGCGCATGTTAGCGGGAATGCCCGGGCCGTCATCGTCGACGGTGACGGTGAGATAGCGGTGATCACGCTGGCCGGTGATCGCAATCGTCTTGCCGTGACGCGCCGCGTTGGAGACGAGGTTGGCGAGGCAGCGCTTGAACGAGGCCGGCTTCACCGTCACCACCGGCAAGCCCTGGAAGGCAACGGTTGCCGCATGCCCGTGGCGTTCGGCATCGCTGCGCAATTCTTCCAGCGCCTGTGCCATGTCGGTCGGCTGCGCCTGCTCGCCGGTATCGCCGCGCGCGAACGCGAGGTAATCCTCGAGCATCATCGACATCTCGTCGACGTCCTTGCGCATGCCCTCGAGCTCGGGGCTGTCACCGATCAGCGCGAGTTCGAGCTTGAAGCGGGTGAGGATGGTACGCAGATCGTGGCTGACGCCCGCGAGCATCGCGGTACGCTGCTCGATCGAACGCTCGACGCGCGATTTCATCTCGAGGAAGGCCTGCGCCGCGCGCCGAACCTCACGGGCACCGCGCGGACGAAAATTCGGCGCCTCGCGGCCCTTGCCAAAGCTTTCCGCGGCGTCCGCGAGCCGCAGGATCGGCTTGATCTGATTGCGCAGGAACAGCACCGCGACGATCAGCAGGATCGACGATGTTCCGACCATCCAGAACAGGAAGATCTCCGAGTTCGAGGCATAGGCAGCACCGCGCTGTGCGAAAATCCGCATCACGGCGTCGTCGAGCTGGATGCGGATCTCGACCAGGTTGGAGCGGCCGACGGTGTCGATCCAGAACGGACGCCCGATCTGTCGTCCGAGCTGCACCGACAGCGTCTGGTCGAGCAGCGAGAAGAACGGTTTTGGCCCCGGCGGCGGCATGTCGCCCGCTGGCAGGAAGTCGACGACGAGGCCGAGGCGCTGCTGCGCGATGCGGCGGATCAGGTCGCGGTCCTTGTCCTGCGGATAGCCCTTGTAGACGTCGATCAGTGCCGCGACGTCCTGCACGACGGCGGCCGACAGGCGGCGCGTCACCGTGTTCCAGTGCCGCTCCATGAACACGAAGGCGACGACCGATTGCAAAATCACCATCGGCACGATCATGATCAGCAGCGCGCGGGCATAGAGGCCGGTCGGCATCCAGCTCTTGAACGCGTTGCCCATCCAGCCATTGACGGCGGAGACGCGGCCCGCCGCGCTCTTGAGAAGCGTCAGGCCGGTATCAATCGTGCTCATCGGTTGGGCTTCATTGCTGGCTTACGGCGCGGCCACCAGCCGGTAGCCGATGCCGCGCACCGCCTGCAGGAACAACGGGTTGGTCGGATCGCGCTCGATCTTGCGCCGCAGGCGGTTGATCTGCACGTCGACCGCGCGCTCGTTGACGCTGCCATTGCCGGTCAGCGCGCTGCGCGGCACGGTCTCGCCCGGCGCCTCGCTCAGGATGCGCAGCATCTCGCGCTCGCGGTCGGTGAGGTGGACGACCTCCTCGCCCTCGCGCAATTCGCCGCGATCGAGATGAAATACGTAGGGACCAAAGGCGATCTTCTCGACGGTTGCGGTTTGCGGCGGCGCGGCGCGCTTGAGGATGTTGTTGATGCGCAGCGCCAGTTCGCGCGGCTCGAACGGCTTTGCGACATAGTCATCGGCCCCGATCTGCAGGCCCTCGATGCGTGCTTCTGCCTCGTGCCGCGCCGTCAGCATCACGATCGGGACCGAGGACGATTTGCGGATGAAGCGGGCGAGGTCGAAGCCGGTCTCGCCGGGCATCATGACGTCGAGGATCAGCAGGTCGAAATGCAGGCCCGTGAGCTTTGCACGGGCGTCGCCTGCGCTCGCCGCCGTCGTCACGCGGTAGCCTTCGGCGCACAGGAAGCGGGACAAGAGATCGCGGATGCGGCGGTCGTCGTCGACGAGCAGGAGATGTGGTGCGTCGTCGGCCGGGCGCGGCGGCGTGCGGGCGAGGGTGGCGGCAAGCGTCACGGTCACTCCTTCGTGCTTGAATGGCCGGACGCGAAGATGGTCTGCAGCACCTTGTCCGGATCGTCGCGGTCGATCATGGCGAGCAGAAAGCGCTTCACGGTTTCGGCATCGTCCTGGCTCATCTCGGCGAGCGCGTTGGTGATGCGGGTGGTCTGCAAGCCAGCGAGCTTCTGCACCAGCGCCTCACCCTTGGGCGTTGCGTAGAGCAGGCGCTGGCGGCGGTCGTTGTCGCCGGTCTTCTGGATGATGTAGCCCTCATCGAGCAATTGCTTGAGCACGCGCCCGAGCGACTGCTTGGTGATGCGCAGGACATCCAGGAGGTCGGCGACCTTCAGGCCGGGGTAGCGGAAGACGAAATGCATGACGCGGTGATGGGCCCTGCCGAAGCCGAATGCCTCCAGCTCCTGGTCGGGATCGCCGACGAAGTCGCGATAGGCGAAGAACAGCAGCTCTATGATATCCCAGCGCAAATTGCCTCCATCGGCGGCGGCCGGCTTGGCGTCGGCGGCTTCATAAGAGGGAGTCGCGAAATTTATGTCAGGCATATTGACGTATCTTGGGTTCAATGTTACAAAACGATCGACCCGGACGAAATATTAGATCGCTTCGTCGCGGGTGTCGTTATCGAAGATGGCCGGGAAGTGCCGGACAGCCGGCGCTGGCCAGATTGATCTACCGTGCGATTGTCGAGCGGCATTTCGGCAAAACATACTGGACTTCCGCCTTCGGCAAAAGCATGTCCTCCGCGACATGCTGGCCATGGAAACCGGCCTTAACAAGGCTGGCGTCGAGGCTAGTCCAGACCTATCAAGCCGACAGCCCCGAAAGAGGCAGGCCGGCGCGCAGATACCGCGCCGATTCCGAAGCGGGAGGGAAGGGAAATGAGTTTGAAATTTGAGATACAGCCGGCGGCCAACCCGACCTCCGAGAAGGACCGCGTCGCCAAGCTCGTGGATCCCGGCTTCGGACGGGTCTTCACCGATCACATGGCCGTGGTCCGCTACAATCAGACCAAGGGCGGCTGGTATGAGGCCCGCGTCGAGGCGCGCGCCAACTTCCAGATCGATCCGGCCGGCGCCGTCCTGCACTACGCGCAGGAAATTTTTGAAGGCCTCAAGGCCTACAAGCGCGACGACGGCGGCGTGAACCTGTTCCGCCCCGACGCCAATGCGCGGCGCTTCAAGGATTCCGCCGACCGCATGGCGATGGCGCAGCTGCCCGAAGACGTCTTCATCGAGGCGGTCGAGCAGGTCGTGCGCATCGATCGCGCCTGGATACCGGGCGGCGAGGGCAGCCTTTATCTTCGCCCCTTCATGATCGCGAGCGAGACCTTCCTCGGCGTGAAGCCGTCGTCCGAGTATATTTTTGCGGTCATCGCGTCTCCGGTCGGCTCCTACTTCAAGGGCGGACCCGCGCCGGTCTCGATCTGGGTGTCCGAGAACTACACGCGCGCCGCGATCGGCGGCACCGGCGCCGTCAAATGCGGCGGCAACTATGCCGCGAGCCTCCGAGCGCAGGCCGAAGCCATCCAACACGGCTGCGATCAGGTCGTGTTCCTCGACGCGGTCGAACGCCGCTACATCGAGGAGCTCGGCGGCATGAACGTGTTCTTCGTGTTCGACGACGGATCGCTCTCGACGCCGCCGCTCGGCACGATCCTGCCTGGCATCACCCGCGACTCCATCATTGCGCTCGCCCGCGACGCCGGCAAGACCGTGCGCGAGGAGCCCTATTCGCTCGACCAGTGGCGCAAGGATGCGGCCAGCGGCAGGCTGAAGGAAGCGTTTGCCTGCGGCACCGCCGCCGTGATCTCGCCGATCGGCAAGGTGCGCTCGGTGAGCGGCGACTTCGAGATCAGTGGCGGCGTGGCTGGCCCCGTCGCCGTGGGCCTGCGCAAGCAGCTCGTCGACATCCAGTACGGCCGCACCAACGATCCACACAACTGGATCCGGAAGGTGATCTGATATCCCGTGTCCCGGCCGCAGAGCCGGGACCCATCTTGCCGCGGATAGACCCCGGATCAGCAGCGCACCACGCCGAAGAGCGGCGCGTTGCGCAGCATCCGGGGAACGCCAACCGCTATCCATGAACGCACCGCCGCGACCCCGCGACAAAGCCGGAAGACATCGCAGCCTCCGGACATTGCGCCATGGCCCTCACACCAACCCAGCCCCTGAAATGGGTCATCCTCGCCGCCGTCACCGGCATCACCGTGTTCGGCATCTTGACCATCGGGCCCAAGCCGGAGGTCGAGGCGCAGGACCACTCGCAAGACCGCTCGCCCGTGATCGACGTCCGCACGGCGGATGCGGAAATGAACGCCGCGATCGCCCGCGCCCGCGCGATGCTGCCGACTTTCTGGGCCTCCTTCGACGCGCCCAAGGGAACGGAGACCGGGCACTCGCTCAAGGTGCGCTTTCCGACTCGCAACGGTGCCGAGCACATCTGGATGGCCGATCTGAAAAAGCTCCCGAACGGGGCCTATTCGGCGCGCTTCGCCAACCGGCCGCGCGATCTGCCGGGCAAGCGGGAAGGTGACCTGGCCGAGTTCAGGGACGCCGACATTTCGGACTGGATGTTCACGCGCAACGACAAGATCGTCGGTGGCGAGACCATCAAGCCGCTGCTCAAATCCATGCCGAAAGCGGACGCCGACGCCCTCAGGGCGCGGATGGAGCAGCCGTAAGGTCAGCCAACAGTTGCCGCCTCGCGCGTCGGCTGGTAAACGCCGCGCATGGCCGAAAAACCCAAAAAACCCCAGAAATTGAAGGCGCGCCTGCCGCGCGGGCTCGAGGATCGCGATCCCGTCGCGATCCGGGCGACGCGCGAGATGGTCGAGAAAATCCGCGCCGTCTACGAGCTCTACGGCTTCGAGCCCGTGGAGACGCCGGCGATGGAATATACCGACGCGCTCGGCAAATTCCTGCCCGACCAGGACCGTCCCAACGAGGGCGTGTTCTCGTTCCAGGACGACGACGAGCAATGGATATCGCTGCGCTACGATCTGACCGCGCCGCTCGCGCGCTATGTCGGCGAGCGATACGGGACCGATGGTCTGGTCTTGCCCTATCGCAGCTACCGCGTCGGCTATGTTTTCCGCAACGAGAAGCCCGGCCCCGGCCGCTTCCGCCAGTTCATGCAGTTCGATGCGGATACGGTGGGCACGGCGACGCCGGCTGCCGATGCCGAAATCTGCATGATGGCAGCGGATACGATGGAGGCGCTCGGCATCGCGCGCGGCCAGTACGTCGTGAAGGTGAACAACCGCAAGGTCCTTGACGGCGTGCGCGATGCGCTGGGCATCGCGGATGACGGTCAGTGGCTCACGATCATGCGCGCGATCGATAAGCTCGATCGTCTCGGCGTCGGTGGTGTCAGGCAACTGCTCGGTGAAGGCCGCAAGGACGAGTCCGGCGATTTCACCAAGGGCGCCGGCCTAAAGGAGGACGACATCGCGCTCGTTCTCTCCGCCATCGAGCAGAACAAGGACGCCCCGATCGATCCGCGCCTCAGCGCCAGCGCGATCGGCCAGCAGGGGCGCGACGAACTCGATCAGATCAGCAAGCTCGTCGCAGCCGCAGGCTACGGCGAAGACCGCATCAAGATCGATCCCTCCGTCGTGCGCGGCCTCGAATATTACACCGGCCCCGTCTACGAGGTTGAACTGCTGCTCGACACCAAGGACGAGAAGGGCCGCCCGGTGCGCTTCGGCTCGGTTGGTGGTGGCGGCCGCTACGACGGTCTCGTCTCGCGCTTCCGTGGTGAGCTCGTGCCGGCGACCGGTTTCTCGATCGGCGTGTCGCGCCTCCAGGCCGCGCTGACGCTGCTTGGCAAGCTCGACACCAAGCCCGAATTCGGTCCCGTCGTCGTGACCGTGTTCGACCGCGACCGCGTCGCCGATTATCAAAAGATGGTCACGACGCTGCGGACATCAGGCATCCGCGCTGAGCTCTATCTCGGCAATCCCAAGAACATGGGCAATCAGCTCAAATATGCCGACCGCCGCAACGCGCCCTGCGTCATCATCCAGGGTTCTGATGAAAAGACGCGCGGCGAGGTGCAGATCAAGGATTTGATCGAGGGCGCCAAGGCCGCAGCCGCCATCGCCTCCAACCAGGAATGGCGCGAGACGCGGCCCGCGCAGTTCTCCTGCAGCGAAGCCGACCTCGTCGCCAAGGTGCGCGAGGTGCTGGCACGCCATGACGTGAGCTGGGGTTAGCTATTCCCGCAAGGCGTCATGCCCGGGCTTGTCCCGGGCATTCTCGTCCTGTTTGATAGCGCCGTCATAAATGGCCGGCGTTCGGCCGCAAGGGAGAAAAAAGATGCCTGAGATCACCGTCAGCATGGCCGAGGGCCGCACCGACGAACAAAAGGCCGGTATGATGCGCGACATCACCCAGGCGCTGGTGAAGAATCTCGGCGTCGATGCCGAAGCCGTCGTCATCCAGATCAACGAAGCCCCGCTCCGTCACAAGATGAAGGGTGGCAAGACCTTTGTGGAGCGCGCGGCAGCGGCGAAGAAGTAGGCGCAGACGCGGCGGCTGACACCGATGTCGTCCTGGCGAAAGCCAGGACCCATTACCCCAGGGAACGGTTGTGGCACGACGCTGGTGACCGCGAGTCTTCGCCAAACTACTCCCTGGGGTAATGGGTCCTGGATCAGCGCTCACTTCGTTCGCTTGTCCAGGACGACGAGGTAAAGAACCATGGACGCACGCGAATTCATCAAGATCGGCATGAGTGCGGAACGCACCCTCGTGGTGCCGAAGGAGCGCACGGTCGGGCACTTCGTGCCGGGCATGCCCATGGTCTACGCGACGCCGATGATGATCCTGGAAATGGAGATGACATCGGGCGACGCCATCCGCGCGGCGCTGCAATCCGGCTGGGTCACCGTCGGCACCGAGGTCGACATCCGTCATCTCGCCGCAGCGCTCGTCGGCGCTACGGTGCGCACCACGGCAAAGGTGGTCGCGGTCGAGCGCCGTGTCATCCGCTTCGAGGTCGAGGCCTTCGAAGGCACGCGCAAGCTCGGCGAAGGCCGCCACGCACGGGGCCTCGTCAATGTCGAGATGTTCAACAAGCGATTGGGCGCGACGTAGCCACGCACTCGGAAATCGTAGGGTGGGCAAAGCGAAGCGTGCCCACCGCTTCTGCTGCAATCGTTGAGAGATGGTGGGCACGGCGCAAATGCGCCTTTGCCCACCCTACGGCATCTCGTTATTTGGCCAGTTCTTTCGACCGCTTCGTCGCCGCCGCGATCGCGCGGATCATCAAGTCGCGCAAGCCTGGCTCGCCCATCAGCACGCCGAGCGCCGCGGCCGTGGTGCCGCCAGGCGAGGTGACGTTCTCGCGGAGCTTGCTCGACGGAAGATCCGACTGATGCAGCAGTTCGCCTGAGCCCGCGACCGTCTCGCGTGCGAGTTTTGTTGCGAGCGCTTCGGGCAGGCCGGCTTCCACGCCGGCGCGCGCGAGCTCTTCGGCGAGCAGGAAGATATAGGCGGGACCCGAACCCGAGACCGCCGTCACGGCATCCATGAGGCCTTCGTCCTCAACCCATTCGACAGAGCCGGTGGCGCGCAGCAGCGCATCGGCGACCGCGCGCTGCTTCGCGCTGACATTGCTGGCGGCGACCGCAACGGTGATGCCGCGGCCGATCGCGGCCGGCGTGTTCGGCATCGCGCGCACCACTGCGCCGCCGCAGACGTCCTGGAGCGCGGCAATGGTCGTGCCCGCCATGATCGAAACCACGGCCGTCGAGTCCGAGACGAACGACTTCAATTTCGCCCCGGCCTCGCGGAACATCTGTGGCTTCACCGCGACGATCATCGTCTCGACCGTCCCCGCACTTGTTACGTCCGGATTGAGCGCGACGCCCTTTGCGGCCAGCGCGCTGATCTCTGGCGACAGATACGGCTCGACAACAGCGACGCGGCGCGGGTCGAGCCCGCCCGCGAGCCATCCGGTCAGCATCGCGCCGCCCATCTTGCCCGCGCCGGCGAGGAGGATGGTGCCGGTGATGTTTTTGAGAGTGCTGTCGTTCGCCATTGTCGCCGCCACATACTCGGTGTCGTCCTGGCGAAGGCCAGGACCCATTACCCCGAGTGGTTCTAGTGGATGGAGGGCAGAGCAACAAGCATCGCGCAATGCAGAGACATCACGCGGTATGGGTCCTGGATCTGCGCTCCGCTTTGGTCAACGCTACGCGTTGGCCAAAGCTGCGCTTGTCCAGGACGACGTTGGAGGCGGGAAGCCTTACGCTTCCCCCATCGTATCGAACATCGCGGCGTCCATCGCTTCCGCGGTGCTCTTGCCCGCCCAGACCACGAATTGCAGCGCCGGGTAGTAGCGTTCGCAGGCGTGGATGGCGCCGTTGAGCATGCTCTCGCATTGCGCCGTCGAGGCGGTGAGGCCGCCCGGCAGCACCAGCGCCTGCCGATGCATGATCATGCCGGTGTGGGTCCAGAGATCGAAATGCCCGATCCACAACTGCTCATTGACCGCTGCGACCAGGCGCTGTACCTCCGGCCGGCGCGCGACGGGAATCTTCATGTCGAAGGCGCAGGCCAGATGCAGCGCCTCGATCTCGCCCATCCACGTGAAGGAGAGCTGATAGTCCGTCCACTGCCCGCGAGAGATGATCGTCAACTCGTCTTCGGAACGTTCGAACGGCCAGTTGTTGCTGGCGGCAATGTCCTCGACCACCGTCAACGGGTGGCTCCGGGAATCGCTAGTGCTTTCGAGCAGGGACATGCCGTCTCGACCTCTTGCCTTCTTGTTGTCTTGATACGCACACGGTTGGCCCGGCGCGCGCTCTCCTCGTCGCGACGCGATCCCCTCGGAGTCGCCGTTGCGATCTCCTCGGAGTCGTTTCGGCGATCCCCTCGGATCAGCGCGGGCTGTCGGGGATCAACTGATGTGATTTGCGGAATCAGCGCAACTGGGTCGCGAGTCCGTCCACAAGCCATGTCCGGCTCGTCCACAGCTCATCGCAGTCATAATTATTAATTTGAGAACAAACCGGAATCGGATTGAGCGGCCCGATGCAATCGTTAATGGCTCGAAAATTCCGTTCCATGGGGCCAGATCGCCCCTCTCCGCATGGTCCCATGCGATTTCCCCATGCGCAAGCCGCTTGCTGCCCCGGCCTGCCGGCGGCATAGTTCCGCTCAGGTCGTTCATTCCGAACGGCCGATGTTCTCAGGGCGGGGTGAAAGTCCCCACCGGCGGTAAGGGTCGATAAGGCCCAAGCCCGCGAGCGCCTTCTCAAAGGGAATTTCCCCAAAGGAATTTCTCAAAGGGAAGGGTCAGCAGATTCGGTGCAACTCCGAAGCCGACGGTCACAGTCCGGATGAAAGAGAACGGTCGCTAGCTGTCCGCATCTGCTGATGCGGCTGTTTGTCGTTCCGTGTGCCCTGATTCTGGTCCTTAAGAAGGAAAGCCATGAATCAGATGTTGCAAGACCCAGACGTCCAAACCTCCCAGCAAACCCAGCCGCCGCCGGTTCCGCCTGAACCGCCGCCGATGCCTGAGCATCCACACTTCGCCAAGCCGCAGCGGGTCGCCTTCGTCGAGGCGTGCTGGCACCATGATGTCGTTCAGGAGGCGCGCTTTGCCTTCCTGAAGGAGGCCGAGGCACGGCACCTGACCCATGTCGACGTGTTCCAGGTGCCCGGCTCGTTCGAGATCCCGCTGCACGCGCAGATCCTGGCCAAGACGCGGCGCTACACTGCGATCGTCGCGGCCGGCCTCGTGGTCGACGGCGGTATCTACCGTCACGAGTTCGTCGCCGACACCGTCATCAAGGCGCTGATGGACGTGCAGCTCCGCACCGAGGTGCCGATCTTCTCGGCGGTGCTGACACCGCAGCAATTCCATGAGACCGAGGTGCACTACGACTTCTTCCGCAGGCACTTTGCGATCAAGGGCGTCGAGGTCGCGGAAGCCTGCGCCAACACGCTGCTCGGCCTGGAGCGGCTGCGCGGTCAGGTCGCAGCCGGAATTGTGTAAGGAGGCGTTCACACGCCGCTGATTGTCAATCCCGCCGCCGCGTTGATAAACTCGGCGGCGGGAGGAGGCCGGGCCGTGGACACGGACCGGTCGGCAAGACCATGTTCGAAGGACACGATCCCTATCTCGTTGCGCTCTCGGTGGCGATTGCGAGTCTGGGTGGCTATACCGGCTTTGCGCTTGCGGCTCGCATCCGCAATACGCCCGGCGTCAGCAACCGCGTGCTGCTCGCGGGGGCTGCGGCGTTTCTGGCCGTCGGCATCTGGACCATGCATTTCGTCGGCATGCTGGCCGCACCACTGCCGCCGGACACCGTCTACCTGATCCTGCCCACCATCATCTCGTTCCTGATCTGCGCGCTGGTGGTCGGCATCTCGCTCTTCTTCGTGTCGATCGGCGAACCCTCGCTGAAGCGGGTGGCGTCCTCGGCCGTGCTGCTCGGCGCCGGCATCGTCAGCATGCATTATGTCGGGATCCACGGCCTGTCCGGGCCCTTTGCCATCGAGCATGACGGATCGATGATCCTGCTCTCGGTGCTGGTCGCGATCGTCACCGCCTATGGCGGCTTGCGTGCGTTTCTCGCGCAGCAGGAGGGCCTGCGCCTGATCGTGAGCTCGATCGCCTTCGGCGTTGCGGTCTCCGGCATGCACTACACCGCGATGCACGGCATGCATTTCGTGCCGCTGACAGGACAAGTCCATCACCATCTCGGCGGCAGTCTCGCCGCGTCGCAGCAAATCCTTTCCATCGTCGTGGCCTTGCTGTGCTTCGTGATCGCAGCGGGCTTCTTGCTCTCGCTGGTTCCCGATCCGCGACGGCAGACGCTGGTGCCGGCGATGGCGGGTGCGCCTGTTGTCCCGGACATGCTGGCCGAGCAGCTGGTTCCGCAAGCTGCGGTGTCACCGCGGCCGGTGCCGGCCCCGCTCGGTGGCATTGGCCAGCCGCCGCGCGCGCCACCCGTTCCGCGCCTGCCGGTCGAAGGCGCCGACGGCACGCACTTTATAGATACGGCCGATGTCCGCAGCGTCCGCGCCGACGCCCACTACACGCGGGTCCATGACGGCACCCGCGAGCGGATGTGCCCGTGGTCGATCTCGGAAGCCGAGGCGCAGCTCGATCCCTCCCTGTTCATCCGGGTGCACCGCAGCCACATCGTCGCCATCCCCCATGTCGCCCTGGTCCGGAAAGAAGGCGACGGCGCCATCCTCGAGCTCGACGGCCCATCGCCGCACCGCGTGCCGGTGAGCCGCGCCAAGATCGCCGAGGTCAAGGCGAGGTTGGGCCTCGCCAACCGGCGGCACGCCTAAGCTCATCCCGCCATAGGTCGTCTCCCCTGACGCAGTTCGTGCGTTCAGGGCCGCATTTCGTGCGAAATCCGCTGTTCCGTGCCCGAGCGATTGCGGGCCGTCCGATCACAGCGCCACCGTTCTCTCAACGTCCGCGCTGTCACGCGAAAGGACGATTGTAGGGAGGAACCGATGATCCCGGGATCATTCAGCTATCACCGGCCGGCGAGTGTTGCCGACGCCGTCAAACTCCTGTCCGACCTTGGCGAAGACGCACGGCCGCTGGCCGGCGGGCACAGCCTGGTGCCGATGATGAAGCTGCGGCTGGCGAGCCCGGCCCATCTGGTCGACCTGCACGGCATCACCGGACTGAAGGGCATCAGCCGCAACGGCAACAACCTCGTCATCGGCGCGATGACCACCCAGCATGATCTGCTGGCCTCCGAGGACGTCGCCAAATCCGTTCCGATCCTGCATGAGGCGGCGCTGCTGATCGCCGATCCGCAGGTGCGCTACCGCGGCACGATCGGCGGCAACGTCGCCAATGGCGATCCCGGCAACGACATGCCGGCCCTGATGATGACGCTCGGCGCGAGCTACCGCCTCGAAGGCGCCAGTGGTGCCCGCGATGTCGCGGCGGCGGATTTCTATCAGGGCGCCTATTTCACCGCGCTCGAGCCCGGCGAGATCCTGACCTCAGTCTCTGTGCCCGTACCCGCCGCCGGCCATGGCTACGCCTACGAAAAACTCAAGCGCAAGGTCGGTGACTACGCCACCGCCGCTGCGGCGGTCGTCCTCACCATGTCCGGCGGCAAGGTTGCGACTTGCGCGATCGGGCTCACCAATGTCCACGAGACCCCGCTTCTTGCTGCCGACGCCGCCACGGCCGTAGTCGGCACCAGCCTCGATCCGGCCACGCTGAAGAAGGCGGCCGCGGCAGCCGAAGCGATCATGGCGCCGGCGGCGGATGCCCGCGGCCCCGTCGAATACCGAAAGCATGTCGGCGGCATCATGGTGACACGCGCACTGCAGCGCGCCGCCGCGAACGCGAAATAAGGGAGGGATTGATGGCGAAGACACATGTGACGATGATGGTGAACGGCGCCGAGGTCGAAGGCCTCGTCGAGCCGCGCACGCTTCTGGTGCATTTCATCCGCGAAAACCTCGGGATGACCGGCACCCATATCGGCTGCGAGACCACCCATTGCGGTGCCTGCACCGTCGATATCGACGGCATGTCGGTAAAGTCCTGCACCATGTTCGCGGTGCAGGCCAATGGCAGCGACATCATCACCGTCGAAGGCATGGCCAATGCCGACGGCACGCTGTCCGCCCTGCAGGAAGGCTTTCGCATGATGCACGGCCTGCAGTGCGGCTTCTGCACGCCCGGCATGATCATGCGCGCGCACCGGCTGCTGAAGGAAAATCCCTCGCCGAGCGAGCCGGAGATCCGCATGGGCATCTCCGGCAACATCTGCCGCTGCACCGGTTACCAGAACATCGTCAAAGCCATCCAATACGCCGCCGCCAAGATCAACGGTGTGGAATTCCAGGAGGCCGCAGAATGAATGACCTCACTCCCACGCGGGAACAACGCACCGCTGCACTCGAAGGCATGGGCTGCAAGCGCAAGCGCGTCGAGGACATCCGCTTCACGCAAGGCAAGGGCAATTACGTCGACGACGTGAAATTGCCGGGCATGCTGCATGGCGACTTCGTCCGCTCGCCGCATCCGCATGCGCGCGTCAAGAAGATCGACGACACCGAGGCGCTGAAAGTGCCCGGCGTGCTCGCGGTCATCACCGCCGAGACGCTGAAGACCGTCAATCTTGCCTGGATGCCGACCTTGGCCGGCGACGTGCAGATGGTTTTGGCCGACGGCAAGGTGCTGTTCCAGAACCAGGAAGTCGCCTTCGTCGTCGCGACCGACCGCTATGCCGCCGATGACGGCATCAACAAGGTCGTGGTCGAGTACGAGCCGCTGCCGCCGCTGGTCGATCCCTTCAAGTCGATGGACGCGAATGCGCCCGTGCTGCGCGAAGACCTCGCCGGTAAGACCACGGGCGCGCACGGCCCGCGCAAGCACCACAATCACATCTTTGAGTGGACCGTGGGCGACAAGGATCTCACCGACGCGGCCTTCAGGAAGGCCGAGGTCTCGATCAAGGAGATGATCTCCTATCATCGCACCCACCCGTCGCCGCTGGAGACGTGCCAATGCGTCTGCTCCTTCGACAAGATCAAGGGCGAGCTGACGATCTACGGCACGTTCCAGGCGCCGCATGTGATCCGAACCGTGGTGTCGCTGATCGCAAAGCTGCCGGAGCAGAAGATCCACGTCATCGCGCCCGATATCGGCGGCGGTTTTGGCAACAAGGTCGGCGCCTATCCCGGCTATATCTGTGCGGCGGTCGCCTCCATCGTCACCGGCAAGCCGGTGAAATGGGTCGAGGACCGCATCGAGAATTTGACTGCGACCTCGTTCGCGCGCGACTATCACATGACCACCGAGATCGCCGCGACCAAGGACGGCAAGGTCACAGGCCTACGCGTGCACGTGCTCGCCGACCACGGCGCGTTCGACGCCTGCGCCGACCCGTCAAAATGGCCGGCCGGCTTCTTCAACATCGTCACGGGGTCCTACGACTTCCCGACCGCCCATCTGGCGGTGGACGGCGTCTACACCAACAAGGCGCCGGGTGGCGTCGCCTACCGCTGCTCGTTCCGCGTTACGGAAGCGGCCTACTGCATCGAGCGCGCCATGGACATCCTCGCGCAGAAGCTGAACATGGATCCGGCCGAGCTGCGGCTGAAGAATTTCATCAAGCCGGAGCAGTTCCCGTATCACTCGGCGCTGGGCTGGGAGTACGACTCGGGCGACTACCACACCGCCATGCGCAAGATGATGGAGACGACCGGCTACGCCGCCCTTCGGAAAGAGCAGGCGGAGAAGCGTGCAGCGTTTGCGCGCGGCGAGACCCGCGAGATCATGGGGCTCGGCGTCTCCTTCTTCACCGAGATCGTCGGCGCCGGTCCGTCGAAGAACTGCGACATCCTCGGTATTGCCATGTTCGACTCCTGCGAGATCCGCATGCATCCGACCGGTGCGGGCATCGCGCGCATGGGTACCAAGAGCCAGGGTCAGGGTCACGAAACCACCTGGGCCCAGATCATCGCGACCGAGATCGGCATTCCCGCCGACAACATCATGGTCGAGGAGGGCAACACCGACACCGCGCCTTACGGGCTCGGCACCTACGGCTCGCGCTCCACGCCGGTGGCAGGTGCCGCAATCGCCATGGCCGCGCGAAAGATCAAGGCCAAGGCGCAGATGATCGCGGCCTACAAGCTCGAGGTTCACGAGGACGATCTCGAATTCGACATCGACGGTTTCCGGGTGAAGGGTCTGCCGGAAAAATTCATGTCGATGAAGGATATCTGCTGGGCGGCGTATAATTCCGTGCCGCCGGGCATGGAGCCCGGACTGGAGGCGGTGAGCTATTACGATCCGCCCAACATGACATATCCTTTTGGTGCCTATCTCTGCGTGATGGACATCGACGTCGATACCGGCGTTTACAAGGTCCGGCGCTTCTACGCGCTCGATGATTGCGGTACCCGCATCAACCCGATGATCATCGAGGGCCAGGTGCATGGCGGCCTCACCGAAGCCTTCGCGATCGCTATGGGCCAGGAGATCCGCTACGACGACACCGGCAACGTCGTCACCGGCTCGTTCATGGACTTCTTCATGCCGACCGCGGTCGAGACGCCGCATTGGGAGACCGACTTCACCGTCACCCCGTCGCCGCATCACCCGATCGGCGCCAAGGGCGTCGGCGAGAGCCCGAATGTCGGCGGCGTGCCGGCGTTCTCCAATGCCGTCAACGATGCGTTCTCGTTCCTGGGGTCCAAGCACATCCAGATGCCGCATGACTACTGGCGCAACTGGAAGGCGGCGAAGGCGCTCGGAGCGATCGCGTAGTGTTGTCATTGCGAGGAGCGAAGCGACGAAGCAATCCAGACTGCCTCCGCGGGAGCATTGCTGGATTGCTTCGCTTCGCTCGCAATGACGGAGGAGTGCGGAGATGAAAGGCCGTGACGAGATCGCAAAAGCCCTGGCCGCATCCGGCTACATTGCGGATGCGGACCTCGCGACGGCGATCTCGCTGATGCAACTCCTGCGGCGTCCGCTCTTGCTGGAAGGCGAGGCGGGAGTCGGAAAGACGGAGGTGGCGAAGGCACTTTCGAAAGTGCACGCGACTGAACTGATCCGCCTGCAATGCTATGAAGGGCTTGACCAGTCCTCGGCGCTCTACGAATGGAACTACCAGCGGCAATTGCTCGCGATCCAGGCCCATCGCGGCGTCGACAGCATCGAGGACCAGATCTTTTCCGAGAAGTACCTGCTCGAGCGCCCCTTGCTCGCTGCCATCAGGCGCGCGCAGGCGCCGGTGCTGCTGATCGACGAGATCGACCGTGCTGACGACGAGTTCGAAGCGTTTCTGCTGGAACTCCTCTCCGACTTCCAGGTCTCGATCCCCGAGCTCGGCACCATCCCCGCGATATCAATTCCGCATGTGGTGCTGACCTCGAACGGCACGCGCGAACTGTCCGACGCTTTGCGCCGGCGCTGCCTCTATCACTATGTCGACTATCCCGACGTCGATCGCGAGGCGCGCATCATCCTGGCGCGGATCGCTGGCGCGAGCCCGTCGCTGTCGCTCCAGATTGCGCGCATGGTCGAAGGTGTCCGCAAGGAGGAGCTGCGAAAAGTCCCCGGCGTGGCGGAGACGCTGGATTGGGCCGCCGCGCTGGTTGGGCTCGACATAAGCAATCTCCAGGACGCACCGGAGACAGTGCACGAGACGCTGATCTGCCTGCTCAAGACCCATGAGGACCGTGCCCGCGTGACACCCGAAGTGACGCAGCGCCTGCTGGGGAGGGTCGCATGAGCTGCTGCGGCTCCAGCCCCGGCTATGACGACCTCAACGAGGTCTCGCGCCTCGTCTCCGCGCGGCTCGCAGCTTTCCTGCGCACACTGCGCGATGCCGGTTTTCGGGTTGGGCTCGCCGAAGGGCAGGACGCAGCGGCGCTGATGGCTGGAGGCTACGCGGCGCGGCCGAGCCTGCTGCGTGCGGCGTTCAAGCATCTGTTCTCGGCGCGCAAATCCGACTGGGACAAGTTTGACGGCCTGTTCGACGCATTCTGGATGGGAAAGCGCGTGCGCTCGCGATCCCGGACGATAGGATCGAGCAGCAATGCCAATAGCCCGTCGTTGAAGGGAATGCAGGAGGTGCGGGCAGAGCAGGGCGGTGCGCAATCCGCGACTGATCAGGTTCCGACCTCGGACGATGCTCCGGAGGGCCACGGCGGCGAAGGGCGCATGGAAGGCGCCTCGCGCGCCGAAAATCTCGCCGAGGTCGACTTCCGAAAGCTCGCCGATCCCGATCAGGTCGCGCAGGCCCATGAGGCGGCGGCGCATCTGGCAAGGATCATGCGGACGCGGCTGACGCGGCGGGACCTCGCGCGGCGGCGGGGCTACCGGCTCGATCTCCGCCGGACCATCCATCGCAACATCAGCCATGGCGGTGTACCGATCAGGCTCGTCAAGCGGCAGCGCAAGGAGAAGCCGCTGCGGCTGATCGTGCTGCTCGATGCGTCCGGCTCGATGAGCCTGTACACGTCGGTGTTCCTGCGCTTCATCCACGGCGTGCTCGATGAGTTTCACGAGGCCGAGGCATTCCTGTTCCACACACGGCTTGCCTACGTCTCGGATGCGCTGAAAGAGAAGGACGCAGGTCGCGCGCTCGACCGCCTCTCGATCATGGCGCAGGGCGCGGGCGGCGGCACAAAGATCGGCGAGAGCTTGCAAAGCTTCAATCGCTGGCATGCCGCCCGCGTCATCCATTCGCGCAGCTGCGTGATGATCGTATCCGACGGTTATGAGACCGGGGATGCCGAATTGCTCGGCCGCGAGATGGCCGCGCTGCACCGGCGTTGTCGCCGCATCGTCTGGCTCAATCCGATGATGGCGTGGGACGGCTACGCGCCAGAAGCGAAGGGCATCAAGGCCGCGCTGCCGCATGTCGATCTCTATGCGCCCGCCAATACGTTGAACAGCCTGCGCGCGCTCGAACCCTATCTGGCAAAACTCTGAGGATGTGCCGATGAGTGCCCATGTCGAAGTGCTCGATATCGTCGCCCGGATGAAGGCCGCCGAGCGTGCCTTCGTGCTCGCGACGGTGGTGCGGACGGTTTCGGTGACTGCGGCGAAGGCTGGCGCCAAGGCGATCATCGCGGCCGACGGCACCATCGTCGCGGGTTGGATCGGCGGCGGCTGCGCCAGGGGCGCGGTGCTGAAGGCGGCACGCGAGGCGCTCGCCGACGGCGAACCACGCATGGTCTCGGTGCAGCCGGAAAACCTGCTCGCCGAACTCGGTGTTCACGCGGGCGAGCAGCGCGACGGCATCCGCTTTGCGACCAACATGTGCCCGAGCAAGGGCACCATGGATATCTTTGTCGAGCCGGTGTTGCCGCATCCCTCGCTCGTCATCCTCGGTGGGAGCCCGGTGGCGCTGTCGCTCGCCGCGCAAGCGCGCACGCTCGGCTATCACGTCACGCTTGCGGCGCCATCGGCGGAGCTTTTGGCGCAGCCCGATGCCGACGCTGTCATCGACGGCTATCAACTTGGTGGCTTGAGCGAAGCCAAGCGCTTCGTTGTGGTCTCGACACAGGGCAAGGGCGACGAGGCTGCGTTGCGCGCCGCCGTTGCCACGAAGGCCGACTATCACGCCTTCGTCGGCAGCCGCCGCAAGATGGCCTCGCTGCGGGCGAAGCTGATCGCCGAAGGCGCCGACAGCACCGCAATAGATTGCGTCAAGGCGCCCGCCGGGCTCGATCTCGGCGCCATCACGCCGGAGGAGATCGCGATGTCCATTCTCGCCGAGATTACGCAGGAGCGCCGGCGCGGCCAGCGCGCCGCCAATCAAGTTTCCAGCAAGGAGTGAGGACCGACCATGCAGATGAACGACAGCCAGCGCATTCCCGCTTCCCGCGACAAGGTGTGGGCTGCGTTGAACGACCCGGATGTGCTGAAAGCCTGCATTCCCGGCTGTCAGTCGCTCGAGGTCACCGCTCCGAACGAGATGACCGCAACCGTCGTATTCAAGGTCGGCCCGGTCAAGGCGACGTTTGGCGGCAAGGTGACGCTGTCCGATCTCGATCCGCCCAACTCCTATCGCATCTCCGGTGAGGGCTCCGGTGGTGTCGCCGGCTTTGCCAAGGGTGGCGCCGTGGTTCGGCTGGAATCGGAGAGTGCCGATGTCACGGTGCTGCACTACGAGGTGGACGCCCAGATCGGCGGCAAGCTCGCGCAGCTCGGGGCGCGGCTGATCAATTCGACGGCGACGAAGCTCGCCGGTGAGTTTTTCAAGTCGTTCGCCGAAGTGGTGGGCGCGAAGGTTGAGGCGGGCTGACGCCGCTTACACTCTGGCGCTTGCCGTCAGCCCAGGGATACGCCTGCCTTGGCACGGCTGATTCCAAGCGTCAGGATGCGATGCAGGAGATCAGGATATTTGATCTTGTCGTGGAGAGCCGCGGTCGCGAACTCCTGGCTCTTCGCGATCTCGGGATTGGGGTTCGCCTCGATGAAATACGGCGTGCCGTCGGCTGAGAGACGAAAGTCGATGCGCGCATAGCCATCCAGCCCAAGTGCCCGGTAGATGCGCTTCGCGGCGCGCTGGATGCGCGCGGTCAGTTCGGGCGTCAGGTCTTTCGCCGGCCCGTCGACAATTCCGACGCGCTCCTGATAGTCGGTATCGTGCTTGGCCTTTTCGGTGGCGATGTGCCGCGACCTGCGCCCGCCCATGCTGCCAAATTTCAGTTCCCAGACCGGCAGGACGCGCAGCCGGTTGTTGCCGATCACGCCGACATACAGCTCGCGCCCCTCGATGAATTGCTCGGCGATGGCGGCGGATTCGACCCGCTCGTGGATGAAGGCAACGCGCTCCGCGAGCTTCTCGTCGGTATCGACGATGGAGGCCTGCGAGATACCGAAGGATCCATCCAGGTTCAGGCTCTTGACGATCAGCGGCAGCGCAAGATGTTTTGGACGTTTGACCTTGCGACGCATCGGGAACACGGCGAAGGCCGGCACCGCGATCCGGCGGTGATGCACCAGCGTCTTGGACAGGTCCTTGCCGCGCGCCAGGATCAGGCCGCGCGGATTGCAACCGGTATAGGGCACCTTCATCAGCTCGAGATAGCTCGCGATGTGCTGGTCGTAGGCGACGTTGTAGTGGAACTCCTCCAGCAGCGTGAATACCACGTGCGGCTTGAACTCCTCGATCGCCTCGCGGACCGGCTTGATTTCTTCCTGCGCCCCTAGCGGGCGAACCTCGTGGCCGGCCGCGCGCAAGGTGCTGACGACATCGTATTCCGTTTTCCAGGCGTTGATTTCCTGAGGCGTGTATCCGTCGGTCGTCTCCGGAGGCATGAAGTCCGGATGCATCAGCACGAGAATACGGAGGCGTCTCATAGCGCGATCCATTTGCGGCGTGATGGGCCAAACAGCGCGTGCATGGTCTTTGCCGTCAGGAGGACGGTGAAGTCCAGAACGAGCTTCTGTTCGGAGCCGACGGCCCGCAGGTCGAGCTCGCGGCAGCGCGAGATCATGTCGTCGAGCACGGCATCGAGCGTGAGCTGGTTCTCGCCCGTCCACCGCGCGACCAACTGCCGGATCTGGGCGCGGTGACGCCTGATCAGACTCGAAGCCGGTCTTGACCGATGATGCCGCGGATCGGCCGAAAACAGTCTGGAGAGATCGCGGTCGTAGGTTTTTGGCGGCGTGAAGGCGTAGAACGCCTGCTTCTTCTTGTAGTGGTCTTCGAGCGTCTGACTGAGTTGGCTCAGCGGGTCGACGCGTTCGCGCGTCGTAATCAGCGGCCGCTTGCCCGCAATCTCGCCCATCAGCTCGTCGACATATTCGAGCTTCCTGAGCGCGGGCCAGCCGGCATATCGCGTCCGCCAGTTCGAGCGTGGCCGCAGCCACACCGCAAAGGTCTCGGCAAAGTCTTCGTCCGGATGGCTCTGCGCGTACCAGAGCCGGAGATGCTGGACATAGCGCCGGCTCGCCGGATTGGGCCGGTAGTAGCGCGGATAGTGCTTTGACGACGGGCCGAACAATTGCTGCCAGCGCCGGCGGCGCTGCAACTGGTAGCCGTGCTGCAGGGCATGGCCAGCCTCATGACGCAGGATGGCCATGCACTCGCGCCAGGTGCCGCCCTCGACGTCGAACATCTTCTTCTTCTCGAGCTTCATCAAACGGGGATGGGCGAGATAGAAGGGAATCGCGATGCCGGGCACGTCTGCCGGACTGAACCATTCGCTCGATATCCAGGTATGCGGCCGCAGCCGGATGCCTCGTTCCTCGAGCTCCTCGTGAAGCGTGGCGACGCAATCCTCGAGCCAGGTGCCTTCGACCGTCACCCGCAGGCTGCTCAGGCGTTGCTGCAGCAACTGCTCGTCGGACAGCTTTTCCCAGGCGAATTTCCGTCGTGGCATCAGGCTTCCAGGAGGTGACTCGGCGTTCGGATGATGTCACGCGCCACGGCCGGCAACAACCCGTGGGGTCTGCGAGGCGTGCTGCGGCGCGACAACCTGGATTGTAGGGTGGGTTAGCCTCGCGATTGCGCGAAGCGCAATTCGCTGGGCGTAACCCACCACTTCTGTTTCCGTGGAAGCCAAAGAGGTGGGTTACGCCGAGCTGCCTGCGCTTCGCGCGGCCGCCTGGTTAACCCACCCTACGAGATCGACGTCTCTAGTCGAACAGGCTCGACACCGACTCTTCCGACGCCGTGCGCGCGATCGCGTCCGAGATCAAGCTGGCGATCGGCAGCGTGCGGATGTTCGGCGCCTTGCTCACCGCATCCGTCGGCAGGATGGAGTCGGTGATCACGAGCTCCTTCAGCTTCGAGCCCGCGATGCGCGCGGCGGCGCCGCCGGAGAGCACGCCGTGGGTGATGTAGGCGTAGACGTCCTTGGCACCCTTGGCGATCAGTGCATCGGCCGCGTTCACCAGCGTGCCGCCGGAGTCCACGATATCGTCGACCAGGATACAGGTGTGGCCGGCGACGTCACCGATCACGTTCATCACCTCTGATTCACCGGGACGCTCGCGGCGCTTGTCGACGATCGCGAGCGGGGTGTTGATGCGCTTGGCAAGACCGCGCGCTCGCGCCACGCCGCCGACGTCGGGCGAGATCACCATCACCTTGGAGAGATCGAACTTTTCCTTGATGTCGCGCACCATGATCGGCGCGGCATAGAGATTGTCGGTCGGGATGTCGAAGAAGCCCTGGATCTGGCCGGCATGCAGGTCGAGCGTCATGACGCGGTCGACGCCGGCCTGCGTGATCAGGTTCGCGACGAGCTTGGCCGAGATCGGCGTGCGCGATCCGGATTTGCGATCCTGCCGGGCGTAGCCGAAATAGGGCAGCACTGCGGTGATGCGGCGCGCCGAGGAGCGGCGCAGCGCGTCGGTGATGATCAGCAATTCCATCAGATGGTCGTTCGCCGGGAACGACGTCGACTGGATGATGAAGGCATCCGAGCCGCGGACGTTCTCCTGGATCTCGACGAAGATCTCCATGTCGGCAAACCGCCGAACCACCGCTTTCGTCAGCGGCAGATCCAGGCCTTGTGCGATGGCCTGGGCGAGAGCCGGATTGGAGTTGCCGGCAACGAGCTTGATCGAGCCGTTTTTAGCCGACATGGACGCTTCCTCCCGCGCTTTGCTGGATACGACCTTCAACATCTCAGATACCCACCGAGCACGGTTACGACGACGGGCGAGGAAATATCAGGCCGGGGGCAGCGCTGGCAACCCGGGATGCTACGTTATCCGTCGAAAATCCCGAGTCCGGCCAACACTTTGGCTGTGGTTAGCGGTCGGTATAACCGAGCGCCGAAGCGGGCATGTCGGCTTGAGCCGGTGGCGCCAGGATGCTGGCCACGGCCGGTCCGCGGAGACCGGGAACTGCGCCCGGGGAATCCCCCGGAGTTCCGTTGATCATGTTGGAAAGTCCGCTGAATCCGGCCTGAGCGATCCTCCGCAGCAGCAGGTCATCGGCAGATGCCCAGGCGTCGCGGCCGGCCTTGCCGACGGGCTCCTCGCCGGAGAGGCGGAGCGCGCGCTGCTGGTTGGAATCGTAGACGTCCCAAACCCAGGAAATCACGGTCTTGCCGCGGACCACCTGGGCGGCGAGGTAGCTGCGCACGCGATAGGCAGCCCCGCCTTCACGGGACACCACGGAGAGGTTGCGCAGCTTCGATTCGCTGTCGAGCACGTTGACCATGCGGTCGAACACGGCGGGCGGCGGACCATCGATCGATTCGAAGGCGACAGTGGCGCCGCTTCCGCTCGGAGCCATCGCATAAGAGTTGGACGCGGCGCCTCCACCGGCGCAGCCGCCGAGCGCGCAAGCCACCGCCACCAGCACGAGTGCCAGCGCCCGCGACGTCGCGCGGAGCAGGAATGGTGACGCGTCCCTCATATGGGGGCAGCGATATCGTTAAAACCGATTAACGTCTAGGGCGGGGGAGCCACAGGTCTTACGCGAAACGAAATTCGCTCGCGATTGCCGTGACTTGCGTTTGCCTGATTCCCTGAATGTTCACGCTTCGAGCGCAATCGCGTGGATGTGCCGGCCGTAATCCGGCTCCTTCCGATGCACCGAACGGCGATAGCTGAAGAAGCGTTCGTCGGCATAAGTGTCGATGCCGATGTCGTCGATCATCAAGATGCCGGCGCGTTCCAGGCGCTGGCGGATGAAGCCGGCGAGATCGAACATCGCGTGGCCCTCGCGCACCGAGGGAATGAAGAACACGGCATTGTCGGCGTCCGCCTCGACAAAGCGCGTGACGAATTCGTTGCCGACCTCGTAGGAGGCCTGGCGGATCAGCGGCCCGATCGCGGCGATGATGCCGCTGCGCGTGGCACCCAATTTCTCCATCGCGTCGATGGTCGATTCCAGCACGCCTGTCAGCGCGCCCTTCCAGCCGGCATGCGCGCCGCCGATCACGCGCGCCTGGGGATCGACGAACAGCACCGGGCCGCAATCGGCGGTGGACACGCCGAGCGCAATGCCGGGCGTGTTCGTGACCAGCGCATCGCCCTTGGGGCGCGGACCTGCCGGCCATGCGCCGTCGGCGACGAGGACATCAGGCGAGTGGATCTGGTGCAGGCTGATGAAGCGCTCGGGCGCGACGCCGACATGCTCGGCCATGCGGCGGCGGTTCTCGGCGACATTGGCTGGGTCGTCATTGGAGCCGAGCCCGCCATTGAGCGCTGCATAGATCCCGCTGGACACGCCGCCCTCGCGGGTGAAGAAGGCGTGGCGCAGGCCGGGAACGGCCGCAAGCAGCGACGAGCCAAATGTCATGATGCGCTTTCGTCTTCCTCGGTATGGTCGCTCAGCGCTGCGATCCCGGTCAGCCGCGGCTCGGACACGCAGAGCACCTTGAACATCGAGCCCATGCCGCCGCGTCCGGTATCGATCAGGCGCTTTTGCGCGGCGACGATGTCGTTGGAAACCTCAGGCGTGGCCTTCTGCATCAGCGCGGCCGCGCGGGTGTCGATGCCGAGGCGCTTCAGGAACTCGCCCTGCGTCACCGGGCCATGCACGCGGGCGCCGACGTCTTCCGCCGCGCGCGCCAGCGCCTGGAAGTCGACATGCGCCGTCACGTCGGCCTGGCCCGGCGCCTTCAACGGATCGGTGAAGGTGTGGCGCGCGATGGCCTGGAACGTGTCGCCGGCATCGCTACGCAGATGGCCGTAATCGATGATCAGTGCCGCACCGTCCTGGTCGCGCACGCGGGTTGCGAGCTTCATCATCTCGGCATCGGGGCGCCATTCGAACACGGCGCCGACGGGCGCCGCGCGCACCAGCGGCGGCAGCAGCACGTCGAAGCGCGGCGTCGGCTCGGCGGCCGCGCCGAAGACCAGCTTGCCGTTGGCGTCGATGTCGACCACGCGCTCATGCCAGCCAGTCTCGCGCTTCACCATCTGGTGGATCGGCAGCACGTCGAAATATTCGTTGGCGAGGATGATGCACGGGCCTTCGGGCACGTCGTCGATATTGTCGTGCCAGGCGATGTTGCGCACGCCCGACAATGTCGTCTTCTGGCGCTCGCGCAGCACCGGGTTGACCTCGACCATATGGACGCTCAGCGCCTGGTAGAGCGGCGGTAGCACGCGCAGCGCCCGCAGCGCATCCGCCATCATGGTGCCTCGGCCGGGCCCGAGCTCGATCAGCCGCAGCAATTGCGGCGAGCCCATCTGTTTCCACACCGATGCCGTCCACAGTCCCAGGAGCTCGCCGAACATCTGGCTGACCTCGGGCGCCGTGGTGAAGTCGCCCTCCCGTCCCAGCGGATCGCGCGAGACGTAGTAGCCGTAGCGCGGGTGCATCAGGCACAGTTCCATGTAGCGCCAGACCGGCATCGGTCCGGATGATTTGATCAGCGCCTTGATCTCGTTCAACAGCGCAGAAGATTCGCTCACAACCTGCCTTCTCGAAATGAATTAATGAATGGCCTCCGCGGTGTCGGACGCTCCGCGCCGTACCGCCAATACAATAAGTATGACACCGACAATAAGCATCGGGATCGACAACAGCGCGCCCATGGTTAACCCGCCCCACAGGAATCCGAGCTGGGGGTCCGGTTCGCGAAAGTGCTCGCCGGTGATGCGGGCCAGCCCGTAGATCAGGATGAAGCTGCCGAGGATTAACCCGGGCCGCTTCAACGCGCCAAAACGGATCATCACCGCGAGCACGGTGAACAGCAAGATGCCTTCGAGCCCGGCTTCATAGAGCTGGCTCGGGTGGCGCGGCAGCGGTCCGCCCGTGGGGAAGATCACGGCCCAGGGCAGGTTTGGGTCGGCGAGGCGACCCCACAACTCGCTGTTGATGAAGTTGGCGAGGCGCCCGAGGAACAGGCCGATCGGTCCGACCGCGGTGGTGATGTCGCCGAGCGACAGGATCGAGATGCCGTTGCGGCTGGCAAACCACATCACCGCGACGACGCAGCCGAGGAAGCCGCCGTGGAACGACATGCCGCCTTCCCACAATTTGAACATCGCGGCGGGATGCTCGATGAAGAAGGGCAGGTTGTAGAACAGCACGTAGCCGGTGCGGCCGCCGAGGATGATGCCGAGCGTCACCCAGAGAATGAAGTCGTCGAGCTGGACCAGCGACATCGGCGGCGGCCCGCCCCAGAGCCTCTCCTTCTTGACCAGCGAGCGCGCATAGAGCCAGCCGATCACGATGCCGCCGATATAGGCGAGAGCATACCAGCGGATCGCAAACGGCCCGAGCGACAGAGCGATCGGGTCGAAGGACGGGAAGTTGATCAGGAGAGGGAGCATCAGGCCCTAAACTAGATTGCGGTGATAGAGCGCCAGCAGGCGCTCCCAGTGCCGTTCGGCTGCGTCACGTTCGTAGACCGGACGCTTGGGGAAGGCAAAACCGTGATGGGTGCCGGGATAGATCTCGACCTCGGCATTCGCCCCCTTCATGCTCTCGGCGACCTTCGCGATCACCTCCGGCGGTGCGTAGATGTCGGTCTCGGCGCAGGCGAAATAGAGCTCGGCCTTGGTCTTCTTGGCCGCGAGATGCGGGCTGTTGTCTTCGTCGGTCGCCAGATGCGTGCCGTAGATCGAGGCCGCGGCCTTCACGCGGTCGGGGAAATGCGTCGCGGCGTTGACGGCGTAGCGGCCGCTCATGCAGTAGCCGACGGTGCCGACGATCTTGGTGTTCGCGGCCGCTTGCGTTTCCGCGTAGGCGAGCAGCGCCTTGGTGTCTTCCATGATCATGGGAATATTGAGCGAGGCCATAAGCTGGAACATGCGCTTGCGTTCCGGCGAATTCGGGTCGGCTGGCAACGGTCCCAGCTCCATCACGCCGGAGCGGTAATAGAGGTTCGGCAGCATCACGTAATAGCCCGACGTGCCGAGCCGGCGCGCCATGTCGCGCAGCTCCTCGCGGATCGCCGGCGCATCCATGTAGAAGATGATGACCGGGAAGGGACCGCCGCGCTCGGGATGGGTGATGAAGGTGGTGGTCGATCCGTCCTTGGTCGCAATCTCGATCCGCTGGTCGATCATGTCGGTCTTTCGCCAATGATTATTGTCGTGTGATTCTTTGCAGGACTGATGAGTACGATTGCAAGGAAACCGGGGCATGACAAGGATACCGCGCGCCGGTCTGATCGGCCCTTGAACCGCGGCGTCTGGATTGCCATTGTCTTCTGCAGTTTCAGTCCGCGCACAGCCTTCCGGAGATCGCCATGACCCAGACCAACAACCGGTTTTTCGACGAGATCGGACGTCTCATGAACGATGCTGCCGGCGCTGCCCAGGGCGTCAAGCGCGAGTTCGACACGGTGATGCGCACGCAGGCGGAAAAATTCCTGCGCGACATGGACCTCGTCAAGCGCGAGGAGTTCGAGGCGGTCAAGGACATGGTTCGTCTCGCCCGCGAGGAGAACGAGGCGCTGAAGGCGCGGATCACAGCGCTGGAGGCCAGGCTCGCGACCCCGCCCGCAAGTTCCTGAGCTATTCTACGGGGCCTGAAAGCGGCCCAATCTCCTTGTCATTTCGGCACTTTGCGGCTAAAAGCCCGCCACGTCCGCGGCCCCCGCACCCCTGGAGGCTTGCTGCGGACAAGCCATGGGCCGCGCTGCGGCCCATTAACTTTTGCAAAAACAAGGACTTAAGACTATGGCGACCGTCAAGGAATTGAAGGCGACCGCACGTCCGAAGAGCGGCAAGGGGGCCGCCCGGGCAGAGCGTCGCGCCGGGAGAGTGCCCGGAGTGATCTATGGAAACAACCAGCCCCCCGTGACGATCTCGATCGAAGATCGTGAACTGCGCCAGCGCATCCTGGCCGGCCGGTTCCTGACCACCCTGGTCGACATCGACCTCGAGGGCAAGAAGCACCGCGTGATTCCGCGCGACTTCCATCTCGACCCGGTCAAGGATTTTCCGATCCATGTCGACTTCATGCGGCTCGGCGAAGGCGCCACCATCCGCATCAGCGTGCCCCTGCACGTCGTGAAGGCGGAAGCCTCGCCCGGTATCAAGCGCGGCGGCACGGTCAACATCGTTGCGCACGCGATCGAGCTCGAATGCTCGGTCGAGAACATCCCGCAATACATCGAGGTCGATGTCGGCACGCTCGAAATCGGTCACTCCCTGCATCTGGCGGACGTCAAGCTTCCGTCGGGCGTCAAGGCGCTGACCCGCGAGGACGCAACGCTCGTCACCATCGTGCCGCCCTCGGGCTACGCGGAAGAGCAGAAGGCGGCGGCTGCGGCTGCAGCCGGTGCTGCTGCTCCGGGTGCTGCGCCTGCGGCTGCTGCTCCGGCGGCTGGTGCTGCGGCGCCGGCAGCGGGTGCTGCTGCTCCGGCGGCGGCTGCCAAGGCTCCGGCCGGCGGCGACAAGAAGAAGTAATCTCTTAGAGAGCCGGCGCGCGGTCCCTGATCGCGCGCCGAGCGAGGGGCGCGCCGCGTCATGCGACTCTTTGTTGGGCTCGGCAATCCCGGCGCGAAATACGCACGTAACCGGCACAATATCGGCTTCATGGCCGTCGACGAGATTGCGCGGCGTCATGGTTTTGCACCATGGCGCCGTCGCTTTCAGGGCGAGACTTCGGAAGGCACGCTCGACACCGAGCGCGTCATCCTGATCAAGCCCACGACCTACATGAACGAGTCCGGCCGCGCCGTTCAGGAAGCTGCCAGCTTCTTCAAGATCGAGCCGCGCGACGTCACGGTGTTTCAGGACGAGCTCGAACTGCCGCCGGGCAAGGTGCGGGTGAAGATGGGCGGCGGCATCGCCGGCCATAATGGGCTGCGCTCGATCTCCGCGCATATCGGCAACGAGTATCGCCGGGTGCGGCTCGGCATCGGTCATCCCGGCGTCAAGGAATTCGTGCACGCGCATGTGCTGTCGGATTTCGCCAAGGCCGACGACGAGTGGGTGAGAACGTTGTGCGACGCCGTTGCCGAGCACGCCGGACTGCTCGCCAAGGGCGCGGATGCGACGTTTGCCAACAAGGTTCATCTCGCCATGCAGGCGAAGGGATTTTTGACCAAGGACGAGAACGGCAAGGAATAACGGCGCCGTTTTCTTAGAGGACGACATGGGATTCAAATGCGGAATTGTCGGGTTGCCAAATGTCGGCAAGTCGACCTTGTTCAACGCGCTGACCGAGACGGCAGCCGCGCAGGCGGCGAACTATCCGTTCTGCACGATCGAGCCCAATGTCGGCGAAGTCGCCGTGCCCGATCCGCGGCTCGACAAGCTCGCAGCCATCGCCAAGTCGGGGCAGATCATTCCGACGCGGCTGACCTTCGTCGACATCGCCGGCCTCGTGCGCGGCGCTTCCAAGGGTGAAGGCCTCGGCAACCAGTTCCTGGCCAACATCCGCGAGGTCGACGCCATCGCGCATGTCGTGCGCTGCTTTGAGGACTCCGACATCACCCATGTCGAAGGCAAGATCGCGCCGCTCGCCGACATCGAAACCATCGAGACCGAGCTGATGCTCGCCGATCTCGACAGTCTCGAGAAGCGGGTCGACAACCTCAGCAAGAAAGCCAAGGGCAACGACAAGGACGCCAAGGAGCAGCTCGACCTCGTCAACCGGACGCTGGTGCTGCTGCGCGAGGGCAAGCCCGCGCGCCTCGTCGAGCGCAAGGCCGAGGAGGAGCGTGCCTTCGGTATGCTGGGATTGCTCTCCTCAAAGCCCGTGCTCTATGTCTGCAACGTCGAGGAAGGCTCGGCCGCAACCGGCAATGCCTTCTCCAAGGCGGTCGAGGAGCAGGCGGCGAAGGAGGGCGCGGTCGCCGTCGTCATCTCCGCCAAGATCGAATCCGAGATCGCGACCATCTCGCGTGAAGAGCGCGCCGACTTCCTGGAGACGCTGGGTCTGGAAGAAGCCGGCCTCGATCGCCTGATCCGCGCCGGCTATACGCTGCTCGACCTCATCACCTATTTCACGGTGGGCCCGAAGGAAGCGCGCGCCTGGACCATCCATCGCGGCACAAAAGCCCCGGCCGCCGCGGGCGTGATCCACACCGATTTCGAGAAGGGTTTCATCCGCGCCGAGACCATCGCCTATGACGACTACGTCGCGCTGGGCGGCGAAGCCGGCGCCCGCGATGCCGGCAAGCTGCGGCTCGAAGGCAAGGAATACGTCGTCGCCGACGGCGACGTGATGCATTTCCGGTTTAATACGTGACGGTCGTCATTCCGGGGCGCGCGTAGCGCGAACCCGGAATCCATTCATCCATTTTCTCTGAGGCTCGATGGATTCCGGGCTCGCGCCTTTCGGCGCGCCCCGGAATGACGAGCTAGCGCATCCCGCTGCCCTGGTCGCGGATCGCGCCGAGATGCTCGTTGATGCGGAACACGATCAGGATGAATTCCGCGATGATGCGCGAGAACACGATGCCGACCACGACGCTCGCGATCGAGTAGAGCACGACGAGGAAACCGCCGAACGGGCTGATCGCCATCGCAGCGAGCCCAGAGAAGATGCCGGAGATGCCGAACAGGCAGATCAGCGCGATCACCAGCACGTAGAAGGTCTTGATGATCGTCGGCGTGATGAAGCGGTCCCACTGGAACAGGTCGCTGAATGCAAACATTGGTCTCCCCCGGCAAATCGGGTCGCGTGAGTTTGGCTCGGTCAGGCAGGCCCGACTCGTCGAATGTAGCACGTGCCATGCGGCCGGGCGGGTTGAGATTGCCGCAAAGTGCGGCCACAATCTGTCATTCCCTCTGGCTTCCCCAAGATGACCCTGACATTCGAAGATTTCCCGCCCGGCCGGTTCGGCTCGTTCGGCCCGCGCCATGTCACCCGCGACGAGATTTTGGCCTTCGCCGCCGAGTTCGATCCGCAGCCGATGCATCTGGACGAAGAGGCGGCGGCCAAAAGCATGCTCAAGGGCCTGTCCGGCTCGGGCTGGCATCTCTGCTCGCTGATGATGCGGATGATGGCGGACAGTTTCATCACGCGCGCGGCCTCGCTCGGCTCGCCCGGCGTCGACGAAGTGCACTGGCTCTCTCCGTTGCGGCCCGGCGACGATCTCACGCTCGATGTCGACGTGCTGGAGGCGCGGACCTCGAAGAGCCGTCCTGAACTCGGCATCGTTAAATTCAAATGCACCGCGCGCAACGCCAGGGGACAGGTGCTGTGCGAGATGACATCGCCGATCCTCATCAAGCGGCGCGAGGGAGCGGCCTGATGCGGTTCTTCGAGGACATCCAGATCGGCCAGCGCCGCGAGATCGGGTCGCACACCTTTACCGCCGAGGCGATCAAGACCTTTGCCGCCAAATTCGATCCGCAGCGCTTCCACCTCGACGAGGAGGAGGGCAAGAAATCGCTGTTCGGCGGGCTCGCGGCTTCAGGCTGGCATGTTGGCTCCGCCTGCATGCGGTTGCTGGTCGATGACGGCCGTCGCATGACGCAGGAAGCGGTGGCGCGCGGCGACAAGCTCGCGGTGTGGGGCCCGTCGCCGGGCTTTCGCGATTTGCGCTGGATCCGTCCGGTGCTCGCCGGCGACACCATTTCCTTCGTCAATGTCGTGACCGACAAGCGCACATCCGGCTCGCGCCCGGGCTGGGGCATTTTGCAGGCGACCACCACAGGCACGAACCAGCGTGGCGAAGAGGTCTATTCCATCACTGCGACGGCCTTTGTACCGATGCGCGAGGCCTAGTGCCTGCTTCACCTCGCCCCGCTTGCGGGGAGAGGTCGGATTGCATCGAAGATGC
>NZ_PPPT01000190.1 GCF_006483445.1 Bradyrhizobium guangdongense
AAGCCCGGCCATGACGGCGACTCTTAGATGAGGGTAAGCGGGGAGCTTCAACCCTGGTTCTTCGCCACATGCGCGGCGAAGGCGTCGATGTATTGCTGGAGCACGGTCTTCAGCGAGTCCTTGGTCAGGTTGCCGGCCGCATCGAAGGCGTCGCCGACGCCGTTCAGATAGATTTCCGGCTGCTGCATGATCGGGCCGGCAATGCCCGGCAGGATGTTCTGCAGCGTCTTGGCTGCGCTGACGCCACCGAGCGGGCCCGGCGAGTTGGAGACGATGCCGACCGGCTTGCCCAGGAACGAGCTCTTGCCATAGGGGCGCGAGGCGACGTCGATGGCGTTCTTCAGCACGCCCGGGATCGCACGGTTGTATTCAGGGGTGATGAACAGTACGCCGTTCGACTTCTGGAGCTTCTCACGGAAGGCCAGCCAGTCGGCCGGCGGCGCGCCTTCGAGGTCCTGGTTGAAAAACGAGATGCCGGCGGGCGTGATGACCTCCAGCGAGAGCGAGCTCGGCGCCAGCTTGGCGAGCGCGTTCGCGATCTTCAGCGAAAAGCTTTCCTTGCGAAGGCTGCCGGCGATCGTGACGATATTGTAGGCCATGGTGTCCTCGAGGCTTGAGCGGGAGTGCCGGGACGGCACTTAAGCGACTTGCGCCAGTAGATGCAAGTGCATGAACCGACCCTATTTGGAAACGCTGTGTTCGCGAAAACAAACTGTTTCGTAGCCCGGATGGAGCGCAGGCGTAATCCGGGTTAGTGCCCCAAGCGACGGCGGCCCCGGATTTCGCTTGCGCTCCATCCGGGCTACAAAAGCAATCGGGCCGCTGAGCGGCCCGATCTTCGGTGCAAATGCTTCAACTCAGAGCGTCGGATTCCACAGCGAGGGGATGAGGCGATATTTTGCGCCGTCCTTCTCGACATGGCCGACCGAGGGGAAGGTGAAGTGGAAGCCGACCACGGCGGCCTTCTCGGCGGCCGCCATGTCGTAGAACTTGTGGCGCGTGGCTTGCGCCATCGCGGGATCGTTGTCGAACACCACGTGCCAGTCCGGATTGCGCAGGAAGAACTCCGGAATGTTCGTCACGTCCGACTGGATCAGGATTTTTGCATCGCCCGACGCAACCGCAAAGGACGTATGGCCCGGCGTATGGCCGGGCGTCGCGATCGAGGTGATGCCGGGCGCGACCTCCTTGCCCCATTCGTATTTCGTCACCTTGGACTCCAGACCCGCAAAGGTCTTCTTCACGTTGGCGAAGTAGTTCTTCATCATCGCGTTGGACTCGGCCTTGGCCGCGTTCTCGTCGCTCGCCCAAAACTCCCAATCCTTCACCGGCACCATGATCTCGGCATTCGGGAAGGCCAGACCGCCGTCGGCAAGACGGATGCCGTTGGTGTGGTCGGGATGCAGGTGCGAGAGCAGCACGACGTCAATGCTCTTGGGATCGACACCTGCCGCCGCCAGGTTCTGGAGCGTACGCCCAACTGCGCCCTTGCTCGCCTCGAAATTGGCGACGCCGTTGCCGCTGTCGATCAGGACGAGCTTGCTGCCAGTGTTGATGAGCTGCGGATTGAACGGCACGGTGACCATGCCCTTGGGCATGTAGGAGGCCTCGCCCGCGGCGAGTGCCTCCTCCTTCGGCACGTTGGTGACGAACTTGTCGGGCATCGGGAACGTGCGCGCGCCGTCATTGATCGAGGTGCACTCGATCGAGCCGACCTTGTAGCGATAGAAGCCCGGTGCCTGGCTGCCGCTTTGCGGCACTGCGGCAAGCGCGTTTGAAGCTCCCAAACGGGAGATGGCGGCCGCACCGACTGCGGCAACGCCCGCGAGCATGTGACGACGATTGAGTTCGATCATGGACTGTCCCTTCTCGGTCCCCGGCGCTTTTCGCCTCTGGCATTTTGTATCCAGTACCGGGCGCAAATCTTCTCCCGTCGGACCGAGAAGGCAAGTCCTCTTTGACTACACTCCGTCGAACGTCACGAAGATTTATTTGGGTTGATGAGGAATTTTTCGCCGGTGGAGCGTTTGCCGTACACGGCGATGTTGGCGAGGTCGAGCGTCTCCGGCAACGACACCACGCGGGTGTAGTGGCTGGCGAAGGTGGTCTTGAGCTCGGAGACCACGCGCTGGCGCAGCCTTCCGATCTCGGCGGGGCCGATGTTCTGCAGGAAGGGCGTGAGCAGCCAGCCGCCGACGCCCCAGGTCAGGCCAAAGGAGCGGCTCAGCTCGGTCGGACGGTTGTCGAGGCTGCCGTAGATATAGACCTGCTTGTACACGTTCGAGCCGTAGCGGCTGTACTCCTTGGCGGTCTTGTTGGCCGCGACCTCCATCGCCGTGAGGATCTGGCTCGCAAGCTTGCCGCCACCGATGGCGTCGAACGCGATCGTAGCACCGGTCTCCACCAGCGCATTGGTCAGATCGTCCTGAAAGCTCGGTGAGGTGGAATCGACAACGTGCTTGGCGCCGATCTTGTGCAGGATGTCGGCCTGCTCCTTGCTGCGCACGATATTGACGAGGCCGATGCCGTCCTTGATGCAGATCTTGTTCAGCATCTGGCCGAGGTTCGAAGCCGCCGCCGTGTGCACCAGCGCCTTGTGGTTCTCCCGCCGCATGGTCTCGGTCATGCCGAGTGCGGTCAGCGGATTGACGAACCAGGAGGCGCCGTCGGCCGCCGTCGTGCCCGCCGGCAGCTCCATGACGTCACGGACCTTGAGCACGCGGTACTGCGAGTACATCGCGCCGCCGATCATCGACACCGTCTTGCCCATCAGCGCCTTGGCGGCGTCCGACGCCCCGGTCTTGATGACCGTGCCGGCGCCCTCGTTGCCGACGGGAAGCGACTGGTCGAGCCGCGCACCCATCATCCGCATTGCCGTTTCCGGCATCTTGGCGGTGACGACCGGCATATCCTTGGTGCCGGACACCTGCGCGGTCGACATGTCGGCGGGGCCTATCAACAGCCCGAGATCGGACGGATTGATCGGCGTCGCCTCGACGCGGACCACGACCTCATCGTCCGCGGGCTCCGGTGTCGGCACACTCACCAGGGACAATTCAAGTTCGCCGCTCTTCTTGAGCAGCGAGCGCAGTTGCAGGCCGCTGTTGCCGTCGCTCATGTCGTTTCCTCCCCGGTGATCGTTTTATCGTTGCTTACGCCAGCGCCTTCAGCGCCGACTTGCCGGCGTAGAGTGCCTGCTTGCCGAGCTGCTGCTCGATGCGCAGGAGCTGGTTATATTTGGCGGTGCGATCCGAGCGCGCAAGGGAGCCGGTTTTGATCTGGCCGCAATTGGTGGCGACCGCGAGGTCGGCGATGGTGGAGTCCTCGGTCTCGCCGGACCGGTGCGACATCACGGAGGTGTAGCCGGCCTTGTGCGCCATCTCGACGGCAGCGAGCGTCTCGGTGAGCGTGCCGATCTGGTTGACCTTGATCAGGATCGAGTTGGCACGGCCGGCCTTGATGCCTTCCGCGAGACGCTTGACGTTGGTGACGAAGAGGTCGTCGCCGACGAGCTGGCACTTCTTTCCGATGAGATCGGTCAACTCCTTCCAGCCGTCCATGTCGTCTTCCGACATGCCGTCCTCGATGGTGACGATCGGATAGCGCGAGACGAGATCGGCGAGATATTTTGCCTGCTCCGAGATCGAGCGGGTCTTGCCCTCGCCTTCATAGACATATTTGCCGTCCTTGAAGAACTCGGTCGAAGCGCAGTCGAGCCCGATCATGACATCGCCGCCCGGCTTGTAGCCGGCCTTGTTGATGGCGTTCATGACGAACTCAAGCGCGGCGTCGGCCGACGGCAGGTTCGGCGCAAAGCCGCCCTCATCGCCGACATTGGTGTTGTGGCCGGCCTTCTTCAGCTCCGACTTCAGCGTGTGGAAGATTTCGGCGCCGCAACGCAGGCCTTCGGCAAAGCTCTTGGCGCCGACGGGCAGGATCATGAATTCCTGGAAGTCGATCGGATTGTCGGCGTGCACGCCGCCATTGATGATGTTCATCATCGGCACCGGCAGCAGCCGCGCCGAGGTGCCGCCGACATAACGGTAAAGCGGCATGTCGAGCGAGTTCGCGGCCGCCTTGGCGCAGGCGAGCGACACGCCGAGGATGGCGTTGGCGCCCAGGCGGCTCTTGTTCGCGGTGCCGTCGAGGTCGATCATGGTCTGGTCGATCTGGACCTGATGCTCGACGTCCATGCCGCTGAGCGCCTCAAAAATCTCGCCGTTGACGGCGCCGACCGCCTTCTGGACGCCCTTGCCGACATAGCGGGCCTTATCGCCGTCGCGCAGTTCCACTGCCTCATGGGCGCCGGTGGAGGCACCGGAGGGCACCGCGGCACGGCCAAGCGAGCCGTCCTCCAGCACGACGTCGACCTCGACGGTGGGATTGCCACGGCTGTCCAGGATTTCGCGGCCGATGATGTCGACAATGGCGGTCATAATGCGCTTCCGTTGGTTTGAGCGGGTCGTTTAAGGCGATCGTTTCGCCGCGGGTCATACACGGAGCGCAAGCAAATGTGAACGCTTAGCCTGCGCCGTTCGCCTGACGGGTGAAGAGCGCCGGATTATGGTCTCACCCGGTTGATCTGCGTCTCGAACCGCAATCTGAAACAGTCGGGGTAACGCAATGAATCGCCGCCAGTTTCTTGCCTCCAGCGCCGTCGTGCTCGCCGTTCGCCCAGGCTTTGCGCAGGAAGCCCCGTTCCGGACAAAATATTACCCGATCAGCGCCGGCATTGGCCTGCACGACCTGACGCCCGCCCCCGACGGCACGGTCTGGTTCACAGCCCAAGGCAAGGGCCTGCTGGGCAGGCTCGATCCCAAGGACGGTTCATTTAAAACGGTGAGCCTCGGCCAGGGCGCAGCACCCCATGGCGTGACCATTGGACCGGACGGCGCGCCGTGGATCACCGAGGGCGGCCAGAACGCGATTGCGCGGGTCGATCCTGCCGACCTCAAGGTCGCGCTGTTCCTCCTGCCCGGGAAATTCGCGGCCGCGAACCTCAACACCGGCGTGTTCGACAAGACCGGCACCTACTGGTTCACCGGCCAGTCCGGCTACTACGGCCGGCTCGAACCGAAATCCGGCACTATCGACGTGTTCAAGGCGCCGAAAGGCGTCGGCCCCTACGGCATCACCGTCACGCCCAAGGGCGACATCTGGTACGCCTCGCTCGCCGGCAGCCACATCGCCAAGATCGATCTCGCCACCGGAAATGCCACCGTCGTCCAGCCGCCCACGCCCAATCAGGGCGCGCGGCGCGTGTGGTCTGACACGAAGGGCCGGATCTGGGTCAGCGAGTGGAATAGCGGACATGTGTCGGTGCACGATCCCGCTGACGGCTCCTGGAAAAGCTGGAAGCTGCCGGGCGAGCGTCCGCGCACCTATGCGGTGTTCGTCGACGACAAGGACAAGGTCTGGCTGACGGATTTTTCGGCCAATGCGATCGTGCGCTTCGACCCGGTGACGGAAAAATTCACGAGCTTCCCGAGCGACCGTGCCAACGCGAATGTCCGCCAGCTCGACGGCCGGCCGGGCGAGGTCTGGGGCTGCGAGTCCGGTAACGACCGGATCGTGCTGATCCAAAGTATTGCCTCGGGTTGACGTCGGCAGCGAATGCGTCCATCCCGGCGTCCCTAGAGCGCGATCATATCGCGCTCTAGGTTTTTCTATTGAGCATGATCTTTTCGGAAAACCGGCGTCCACTTTTCCGGATCATGCTCCAAAGGATGACGAATGATGGCGAAGAAATCCCTCCAGCTCGGCCGTTCGGTCGAATGGCCGCACACGCCGGAAGAAGCCCAGCTCGACCGCTTGCCCAATCCGCAAAAGGGTACCGACTATCTGGTGCGCTTCACTGTGCCCGAATTCACCTCGCTCTGCCCGGTGACCGGCCAGCCGGATTTCGCGCATCTGATGATCGACTACGCGCCCGGCCAATGGCTGCTGGAGTCGAAATCGCTCAAGCTCTACATCGCGAGCTTCCGCAATCACGGCGCCTTCCACGAGGACTGCACCGTGACGATCGGCAAGCGCATCGCTGTCGAGATCAAGCCAAAGTGGTTGCGCATCGGCGGCTACTGGTACCCGCGCGGCGGCATCCCGATCGACGTGTTCTGGCAGACCGGCCGCGTCCCGAAGGGGCTCTGGGTGCCCGAACAAGGCGTCGCGCCCTATCGCGGGCGGGGTTAGCCGTTCGTCAGACGAAGGCCAGGGCGAGCAGCCCCGAACAGAGCAGAGCAACGCCTGCGAGGGCGACGGCAAGAAAAGCGAAAGATGCAAATTCTTCACGCATGGTCATCTACCAGGCGCCCACCATCATGAGCGTCGCGATACTCGCGGCGGAGAAACACAGAATAACGATTGGTGCGGCAAGTCTCTCGTGGAACCACATATCACCTCTCCCCTCCGGGAATTGCGGTGGAGAATAAGCCGCTCCTGCTTTGAGGTGATGTCGTTGCGCTCGCAAAACGGCTTCGTCCCGGCGCCGGTACTTCGCCGGAACAGGAACCATGAAACGACTTCACGGCACCGCGAGCGCAAAGCGCTTCAAGGTGTACGGATTGTCGCAGCGGTGTGGGCGGACGATCCGCCCACACGTCGCATTGCGATCACGTGATCGCGATCGGACAGCCGTTGCTTCCCGTGGCGCCCTTGATCGGGGCCGGCGTGAAGCTATAGACGAACTGGTATTTCTTGTCGGCGATGAGCTCGTCGAAGATCAGGTTCTCGTGGTTGTGGATGCCGTTCTTGGTCTGCAATTCGGCATGGACCACGAAGGCGAGCGTCTTGTCGGGATTGGGCACCACCTCGACCGCCCAGGTGTCAGCTCCCGTGAGCGCGAGATCCTTCTCGACGACCCATTTGGCGGCATCGAGGCCGATGCCCGGCTCGCCGCTGTTGAAACGGTCGTTGTTCTTCATCCACAGCGAGCCCCAGCCGGTGTGGAACATGATCGCGTCGCCGGGCTTGATGTCGCTCTCGGGAATGTTCTGCTTCGCCAGCGCGGCCTTGATGTCGGCCGAGGTGATCTCCTGCCCCGCATCCATCATGCCGCCCTTGAGCGCGACCATGTCGATCAGGTGAGCGCGGGTGAAGATCGGCTTGAGTTTTTCGACGCCGAGCTTCTTGAGACCATATGCGTCACTGATCTCCGCGGCCGTAAATCCGTTGTAGAACCGCATCTCGCTCTTGTCGCCGTCCTTGCCCATCTGGATGCCGATATGGCCAAGGCCGTCGAACTGCGTGCCGGTCTGGCCGATCTCGGTGGCGAGAAACTCGTCGTGATAGACGAGCTTGTTGTCGCCGAACGGGCCACCAGTCGGGCTGCCGGGAATGCGCAGCGCGAACACGCGCGCGCCGAACAGCGGCATGGCAGCCTCGTAGACGCGGCCGATCTTGTAGATCTTGCCGTCCTTGATCCACTTCGCCGCGTCGAGCACCTTCGCCGGCGTCATGTGGTTCGATGCGCCGGACTCGTCGTCCTTGCCCCATTTCGACGGCCACCAAGGCTTGTCGACGTTCTTTGGCATGGTGCTTGTCTGCGCCTGCGCTTCCGAAATCGGCGCGAGCGAGAACTTGCCGTGCATCGCGCCCGCGAGCGCAGCCCCCGCGGCGCCGGCGATGCCCGCCGTGCGAAGCAGGGTTCGGCGATCGGTCGTCGCCATTCCGCCCTTCCCGTCGTCTCCCTTGGTTTCGTCCATCGCTTCCTCCCAGGTTGTGCCCGGTGCGCCGGGCTTAAAAGTTATTTTCGATATGCTCGTCCTGCATTAGGCTGTTGTCTAGCGACAAAAATAAGACCACAGGTTGAGGACGCCGATGAGCCTGTTCGAGAGCGACAAATCCGCCCAGCGGCTGCCGGTGTCGCTGATCACCGGCTTTCTCGGCAGCGGCAAGACCACGCTGCTCAACCGTCTGCTGCGCAACGACGCGATGAAGGACAGCGCCGTCATCATCAACGAATTCGGCGAGGTCAGCCTCGACCACCTCCTGGTCGAGCGCGTCGACGGCGAAGTGGCCGTGCTCGAGAGCGGTTGTATTTGCTGCACAATCCGCAGCGACCTCGAGGAAACCCTGCGTACGCTGCTGGCGCGCCGCGACCGCGGCGAGGTGCCGCCGTTTCGCAGGATTCTGGTCGAGACCACCGGCCTCGCCGACCCCGCCCCCATCATTCAGTTGCTACTGAACAATCCGCTGGTCTCACATTTCGTCCGGCTCGACACCGTCGTGACGACGGTCGATGCCGCCAACGCATCGCACCAACTGGATCGTCAGTATGAAGCGGTGAAGCAGGTGGCGCTGGCCGATCGGCTGCTGATCACGAAGAGCGATTTGGTCAATAACGTTGACGCACTGCATCAGCGCCTGCGGCGGCTCAATCCCGGCGCAGCGATCGAGAGCGTGATGCATGGCGAGATCGACCCGGCCCAATTGTTCGGTGCCGCCCTGGTCGACCCCGAAAAGAAGACGGCCGACATCGCGCGCTGGCTCAACGAACAGGCGTTCACGCATGAGCACGATCATCACCATGATCATGATCACCACGACCATCACAGCCACGATACGTCGATTACCAGCTTCGTGATCGCCTTCGACGAGCCCCTCGACTGGATGGCAGTGTCGCACTGGCTCGCGCATCTGCGCACCGCCCGTGGTGAGGATCTGCTGCGCGTCAAAGGAATCCTCAATTTGCGCGATGAAGCGGCGCCGGTCGCGGTCCACGGCGTGCACCACGTCTTCCATCCCCCGGTCGCGCTGGCGAAATGGCCCGACGCCGACCGGCGCTCGCGCATCGTGTTCATCACCCGCGGCATCGCGCGCCAGGACGTGCTCGACCTCTGGCAGGCCGTCCGAGCGGCGGCCTGACGCGACCTCAATAGGCGCTGAGCAGATCGACTTTTGCGTTCGCCGCCACCAGCCGCCGCGCAAGGATGGCTGCGAGATTGCGCATGATCTTGAGCGCCGTTTCCGGGTGCAGCCGGCGATAGTCGGCAAAACTGTCGAGCGGCAGCTCGAGGCAGGTCACGGACGTGTCGGCGAAGACGTCGGCGCTGCGGCTTTGCTCCAGGATCGACATCTCGCCGAACTCCATGCCGGGGCCGAGCGAGGCCAGCCGCACGCCGCTTCGCAGCTTCACGCTCACCATGCCGCACTGCAGGAAGAACAGCGAATTGGCCGGCTCGCCGGCGCCGATGATGCGCTGGCCGGGCTCATAGCGGCGCGTGGTCGACAACTTGACGATGGCTGATATCTCGTCCTCGCCGAGTTCGGCCAGCAGCGCCTGCTCCTGGAGATGCACGCTCTCCTTCACGTCGGTAAAGCCGCCGTGACGGTAGATCACCTGATCCTCGGCCCATTCGATGGCATCGTCGAGCAGCGTGAAGCAGCGCAGGCGCCGCGCATCGGCCGTCCGCTCGGAGATCGCTTTCCAGAGGGTGGAGTTGCGCTCGACGCCCGAAACGATTGTCGTGACACCGCCATCACCCAGCGCCGTCAAGGTTTCGCCGAGCAGTTCGGCGCCGGCGGCGGTGATATCGGGGACACGGCGGAAGTCGATGATGAGCAGCGGCGCGTTCGGCGGCTCACTCGTGAGCTTTCGCGTCACATAGTCGATGGTCCCGAAATTCATCGCACCGACGAGCTCGAGCACGCGGATGTCGCTGTGCCGTTCGTCCAGGATCTGCTGCTCATGCGGCTGGCGGCTGCGGCGCGAGGAGATTCCATAGATGTCGTAATCCGCCATGATGCTGGTGCGGACGTCGGCATTGCGGTTGAGCATGTGCAGGTCGAACCGCGCCGACAGCGCCTCGCAGACCTTCAGGCCGCGCACGCTGTTGAAGTGGTCGTCGAGCAGCGGCGAGAAGGTGCCGAGGCCCATCTGCGACGGGAGTGCCGCGACGATGCCGCCGCCGACGCCGCTCTTGGCGGGAATGCCGACGCGGTAGGTCCATTCGCCGGCATAATCGTACATGCCCGAGCTCGTCATGACCGACAGCGTGCGGGCGACGATATGCGGCGTGATCACGGGCACGCCCGTCACCGGATTGATCCCGCGATTGGCGAGCGTCGCCGCCATCACCGCGAGGTCGCGCGCGGTCACGAGAATGGCGCACTGCCGGAAATAGACGTCGAGCACGGCGTCGACGTCGTCGGGCAGTACCGCGTAATTCCTGAGCAACCAGGCAATCGCACGGTTACGATTGCCTGTCGCGGTTTCCGAGGCATGCACGGCATCGTCGACGCCGAGCTCGCGGCCGGCGAACTGGCTGAGTTTGGCACGGATGCGCTCGAACGCACCCTTCCCTTCGACCTCGTAGATCAGGCCCGAGCAGGCAATGGCGCCGGCATTGACCATGGGATTGAAGGGACGGTTGTCGTTGGTCAGCCGGATCGAGTTGAAGGCCTCGCCGCTCGGCTCGACGCCGATGGTCGCCGCCACCCGCGCCTCACCGACCATTTCCAGCGCCAGCGCGAACACAAAAGCTTTCGAGACCGACTGGATCGTGAAGGGCACGGCGCTGTCGCCGACCTCGTAGATATGACCGTCAATGGTGACGAGACTGATACCGAAATGCGCAGGATCGGCCCGCTTCAGCTCGGGAATGTAATCGGCTACCGCACCGGAGTGATCCAACCTGAAGGTCTCGTAGCAATCGCTGAGGAAGCGCCGTAGCGGTGGCCTGGTCGGATAACCGCTGGTTCTGCTTGAACTGGCTGTGCTGGTCGAACGAGCGTCCACGGTTGTCACACCCTGCTTTGCTCAAAACGCAAGCAATCGGCGTGCCATGTATACGGAACCGCGCGGTGTCACGGCGCTGCGCGGGAACGATTCATCTCAGGACTTCAGGGGCGTTACTTCGACGGTCCCGTCTTCTCCCACGGCCTCTTGCCGTCGGCGTCCCTGTCCCAAGGCCGGGCAGCAGGATCGCTCTTTTCTACAGCGACGGCCTTGGCCCTGTCGGCCTGAATCTGCTCGCGATCGGTCAATAGCGGCTTGGGCGAGGGTTGCACGGTCTGCGCAGCAACGGGAGACGTAGCGAGCAGCGCGACGATCAGGAGTCTGTTCATTCCCACGAATAGCACGTGGCGGCTGCGCTGTCGGATTAAGTTTCGTCCACATGACATCTCGAATGCGTCATGTTGACACCATCGGAGGCGGATTCATGCGCAAAAGCAAGGAACTGCCGCAGCCTGAGTTGCGGCAGGCCTGGAACTTGCCGTGCTGTCCGATGCCTCACGCCACCGCGCGCACCTTGCTGATGAAGGTGTCGACCTCCGATGTCAGCGACGTCGACTGGCTCGACAGGTTGGCGGCGGCCTTCAGCACGCCGGTCGCGGCGCGGCCGGTTTCGCTTGCGGCCAACGAGACGCTGGCGATGTTGCGCGTCACGGTCGAGGTCGCTTCCGCGGTGTGCTGCACGGTGCTCGCGATCTCGGCAGTGGCCTTGTTCTGCTCCTCCACGGCGGACGCGATGACGCGGTTGATGCTCGAGACCTCCTCGATGGTCTTGACGATGCCGTCGATCGCCGAAACCGCCTTCTGCGTCGCGTCCTGGATCTGGTTGATCTGAGTACTGATCTCTTCCGTCGCCTTGGCGGTCTGCGACGCCAAATTCTTCACTTCGCTGGCGACGACGGCAAAACCCTTGCCGGACTCGCCGGCGCGCGCGGCTTCGATGGTCGCATTCAGCGCCAGAAGGTTGGTCTGCCCCGCGATCGAGGTGATGAGGCCGATCACCTCGCCGATGCGGTCGGCGCCGTCGGCAAGCGCACGCACGGTGGTGTTGGTCTCCTTCACGGTATCGACCGCCTGATCGGTGGCGCGCGTCGCCTGCTCGACCTGACGGTTGATCTCGCGGATCGAGGCATTGAGCTCTTCGGCCGCGGCAGCCACGGTCTGCACGCCGCCGCCGACCTGGTCGGCGAGGTTCGAGGCCGAACCGGCCTGATCCTGGGCTTCGGTCGCGGTGCCCGACATCGAGCGCGCGGTGGTTTCGAGCTCGTTGGAGGCATCCGACAGGCTCTGCACCATCTGCCCGATACGGCTTTCGAACTGCCGGACCAGACCGGCAAGCTCACCGGCGCGCGCTTCCTTGGCGGCGCGCTCGGCGGCCTGATCGCCCGAGAGGCGCTCGGCGTTGATCATGGCGTCCTTGAATACCTGGAGCGCGGAGGCCATGCGGCCGATCTCGTCGTTGCGGTCGAGGCCCGGAACGTCGCTGGCAAAGTCGTGGGCGGCGAAACGTGTCATCACGCCTGTGATCGCGGTCAGCGGCCGCGTCACGCGGTTGCGCATCAACAGCATGCCGCCGACGGTCAATGCCAGCGAGGCCGGCAGCAGCAGGCCGAACAGGATCAGGCTGACGCGTGCGCGCGAGGCTCCGTCTTCGGCGCGCGCGATCATGTTGGCGAGCGCGGATTTGGTCACGGTGACGATCTTGTCGGCGCCGACGAGCTGGCGATCGCGGTAGTCGATACCGGCAACGCCTGCGGGCTCGCTCTTCAGAAGACGCGCCGCGATTGCGTTGCGTTCTTCGTGCATGGGCCCAGACACGGCCGGATCGGCGTCGCGAATGGCCTGCTCCAGCGCCGCATCGGCGACACCGACGCTGAGCTCGCGGACAACCTTCCATGACTGCTGCAGACGTCCGCGCAGATCGGCGAATTCGATGCCCTCGCCCGCTCCCCAGCTCTTCCCTCCCAGGATCGCGCTGAACTGCATGAGGATGGTCTGGCCCTGCGAGGCGCGAGTTTGCCAGGCGGACTGCTTGACCATCACAAGGCGATCGATGACGGGCTCGATCAGCGTCATGCCATTGTCGACATGCGCGGTCACATCGCCGATCGCGTCCATATAGGCATCGCTCGCCTTCGCCCAGGCCGGCGTCAGACTGGCTTCGCGGGCAGCCTTCTCCTGACGTAGTCCGGCCGTGGTGCGCGGCCGCAATTCTTCCAACTGTCCCCAGATTCCGCGCAGCTTGTTCAACCGCTCGGCGAGGCCGGGCAACTCGATCTCGGCGAGACTCTGCAAGGCCACATTGTAGTTCTTGGTCGCCGTTGCGCGGTTTTCGGCAATCGCGGCCAGCACCTGGTCCGTCGCCGGCGAAGCTGCGGACAGATGGCTGAGCGTGTCGCCGCGTTCGAGGCGGAACACCACAAGCGCATTGGTCAGGTCGCGGCTTGCCACCGCCAGCGACACGATCCGGTTGCTATCCGAATAGCGGGTGACCGCGAGCTTCAGCGCGTAGGCGCAGATGACGACGAGCACGATCCCGAGAGAGCCAACCACCGCGCCCAGGATGCGGGCGACCGAACGCTGCTTTTGCATCGAATAATCCAACAGAGTGATACCGCGACCGACGGCTTGCCGGCCACTCTGGAATCGAAAGGTGAGATTTGATTTAAAACTGACCGGATTCAGCTACCGTTCGGCTGCGGAGACTACGGGGAATTGGCAAATTTGCCGCGTCCCGGCGGCCTCAAACGCGGGCATCGGACGGCGCACGCTGCCGCAGCAGCCGGGCGCAGGCAAAGCCCAGCAGGATCATGCAGACGGCGGCGGTCAGAAGCGTCGCGACCTTGCCGCCATGGGCAAGGCCAAAGCCATAGGCGATTGGCCCGACCGTCTGGCCCATAAAGAAGAAGAAAGAATGCAGCGACATCGCGGTGGCCCGCGCCTCGACCGACAATTCGCTGGCGAAGACCTGGATGCAGCCGTGGATCATGTAGAAGCCCCAGCCCATCATCAGCAGGCACAGGAACTGGATCTGCCAGCTTGGGCCAAACGCGGTCGCGATGAGCTGCAAGCCCACCAGCGTCGCGCCCGTGATCATCATGCCCTTGACGCCGAGCCGCGGCAGGAAGCGCGACACGGTCATGGTGTAGAACAGCCCGCCGATGGCAAAGCCTGCGATCACGATGCCGGCGACCGACAGCGAGGTCTCGCCGAGATCGAACAGGAACGAGGCGATGAAGGGAAACAGGCCGAGCACGCAGCAGCCTTCGATGAAGACCACGGAATAGCAGATGCGCGCATTCGGGTTGGTGAAGATGGTGCGATAGCCGTGCCTGAGCGCACGCAGGCTGGTGCGCGGCGGCCGCGCGAGCTGCGCGCCGCGGAAGCCGGCCGCAACCGCAATCGCCGCGACGATGACGACGCCGCCGAGAATGGCGAGCACGCCGCGCCATCCCAGGAGATCGCCGATCAATCCTGAAACGGATGCGCCCAGGAGATTGCCGGTCATGGAGCCCGCGAGCGTGCGGCCGATCGCGACCTGCCGCTTGTCAGGCGCGACGAGATCCGCGGTCAGGCCGAGCGTGACCGGAAACACCCCGCCCGAGCCGATGCCGGCGAGGATGCGTGAGGCGAACAGCAGCGGAAACGAGGTCGCAAGCGAGCCGATGATATTGGCGATGCCCAGGATGACGAGGCAGGCAATCATCAACCGCGCCTTGCCGAACACGTCGGCGGCTGCACCGATCAGCGGCTGCACGATCGCGAACGTGAAGGCGAAGACGGCCGAAAAGCTCGCAGCGGTCGCGATCGTGATGCCGAAATCGTCGGCGATGTGCGGCAGCACCGGATCGAGCGCCCGCCCCGAGAGGCTCGCGGCAAAGCTCGTCAGCGCGATGACGTTGAGCGCCGGCGGGAGGCGCTGATCCTGCGGCCGCGCCACCGTCTGATGCATCAGGATGTCTTGCCCTTGGCGACGGTGTCAAAGGCCATCAGCCTGCGCAACAGTCCCTCGAACTCGCGCAAGGGCACCATGTTCGGACCATCCGACGGCGCGGAATCGGGGTCAGGATGCGTCTCGATGAAAACGCCGGCGACGCCGACCGCAACGGCGGCGCGCGCCAGCACCGGTACGAATTCGCGCTCGCCACCAGAGGATGCGCCCTTCCCGCCCGGCTGCTGCACAGAGTGGGTGGCATCGAAAATCACGGGCGCGCCGATGCGCGCCATGATCGGCAGCGCGCGCATGTCCGACACCAGCGTGTTGTAGCCGAAGGACGCGCCGCGCTCGGTGACGAGCACGTTCGGATTGTTGGCGCTGGTGATCTTGGCCACGACATTCGCCATGTCCCAGGGCGCCAAAAATTGCCCCTTCTTGACGTTGACGACCTTGCCGGTCGCGGCCGCCGCCAGCAGGAGATCGGTCTGTCGGCAAAGGAATGCCGGGATCTGAAGTACATCGACCGCTTGCGCCACCTCGGCGCATTGCGTCGCCTCATGCACGTCGGTGAGCACGGGAAGACCAATCGAGGAGCGGATCTCAGCGAAGATCGGCAGCGACTGCGCGAGCCCGAGACCGCGCTGCGCAGACGCACTTGTGCGATTGGCCTTGTCGAACGACGTCTTGTAGACGAGCCCGATCTTCAACCGGCTCGCGATCTCCTTCAGCGCCGAGGCGCATTCCAGCGCATGCTGCCGGCTCTCGAGCTGGCAAGGACCTGCAATGATCGAGATCGGCAGATCGTTGCCGAACCTGACCGAGCCGACCGTGACAACTGACGCTGCGGAGTTGCTATCGCTCAAGACCAAAATCCTCGTTCCGGCGCGACCATAGCGGCGAAAAGGGTCGGATCAACCCTATTCGGCCCTGCTGCCTGAATATCAGGGTTGCAGCAGGGCCGCGCGGCGCGAGGCCACCCGTCACTTCACGGCGGAGAACGCGGTCGGCACCAGGAACTGGCTGACGATATTGGCGATGATCTGGCCATCTGCTTCCGACTTCGCGCGCGCATCGATCCAGTCGGGATCGCCCATGAAGCCGGCCCATTTCTTCTCACGCTCGGCGAGCGATTCCCACGCCAGGAAATAGGTCAGCTCCTGATTCGACGACCCGATCAGCGTGGTGAAGAACCCGGCCTGCCGGATGCCGTGCTTCTCCCACAGCTTCAGCGTGACGGTGTCAAAGCGCTTGAGCAGCGCCGGCAGCCGGCCCGGCAAGCAATGGTAGACGCGCATTTCGTAGATCATTCTTGTTTCCTCCCTGAACAGGTCCGGCAGTTATAACGATTGGCCATGACGGTGTCTTGAGCCCTGCCCGGCCGCCCCCGTGGCGTTTCGCGCATGGCTGCACGGGCTCCGGCAACACAGTTCCCGCAATGCTGCCGCAATGATCGGGCCGCTAGATGGGCTCAATCAAGGGTCAGGTGCCGGATCATGCGGGTTTTGCTTGTCGAGGATGAGGCGGAGATGGCCTGCGCGCTGGCGTCGGCACTGAAACGCTACGACATGGTGGTGGATCATGTCCCGACACTCGCCGAAGCGGAGGAGGCTATTTCCTCCGATGTGCATGCTGCCGTCCTGCTGGACCGCCAGCTTCCCGACGGCGACGGCCTCACCCTGATCCCGAAACTTCGCGCACGCGCCGACGGTGTGCCGATCATCGTCCTGACCGCACGCGGCGAGCTCGCCGACCGCGTGGCCGGCCTCGACAGCGGCGCTGACGACTATCTGGCGAAGCCCTTCGCGGTCGAGGAATTGCTGGCGCGCCTGCGCGCCGTGCTGCGGCGGCCCGCGGGCCTGTCCCCGGACCTCATTCGCGCCGGCCGCCTTACCTTCGACCTCGGCCATCGCGAGGCCAGCATCGAGGGCCAGCCGTTCGAGCTGCCGCGCCGCGAGCTCCTGGTGCTCGAAGCCTTGATCCGCCGCATCGGCCGCACCGTGCTGCGCGCGGCGCTGGAAGAGGCCGTCTACAATTTTGACGACGAGATCCAGTCGAACGCGCTGGACACGCACATCTCGCGGCTGCGCCGCAAGCTCGCTGAAGCGGATGCGGGCGTCGAGATCCACGGCATTCGCGGCGTCGGCTATCTCCTGAAGAAGCTGACATGAGCAAGCATGAAGATCCCTATTGCCTGCGCTCACGACTGAGCTGGCGCCTGCTGTCGCTCCAGGCCGCGCTGCTGGTCGCGCTGGTGGCCGTCGTCGTCGGAGCGCTATGCGCGTCGGGCTTCGTGCTCGCCGAGCGCGACGAGGATCGCGTGATCGACGTGGTGCAGCACGCACTCGCGCGCGACACGCAAGGCGGCCTGACCCTGCGGTCGACATCCGAGCTGAAACAATTGCGTGGCGAGACTCCGGACCTCTGGTTCCTGGTCCGCGACCGGCAGGGTCATTCGCTCAGCGAAGGCACCGTGCCGGCCGAATTCGCCGCGATCGGCGGCGGCCTCGACCAGATCAGCCAGGCGCGGCTCGGCTGGCAGCTGTTCGAGGATGATCCGCGCAAGCCGGCAGCGCGGCTGAAGCGGGTCGACACCGACGCCGGCAATGTACAGATCATCACCGCGACACAAGGACGGCTCACCGGCGCCAAGGCACTGGTCATGACCTCGCTTGCATTCCTCGGCATCGCCCTGCCCGGGCTGCTCCTGATGGGAACGGCGACCTTCATCGCGACGCCGATGATCGTGCGACGCGCCTTCAGAGGACTCGACACCACCGCCGACCAGGCGCGCCGCATCGACATCCACCAGCGCGGCGCGCGGCTATCGGTCGAGCAGATTCCGCTGGAGGTCGTGCCGCTGGTGACTGCGGTCAATGACGCACTGACGCGGCTCGACCAGGGCTACGCCCGCCACAAGCGCTTTGTCGCCGACGCCGCCCACGAGCTGCGCACGCCGATCGCGATCCTGAACACGCGACTGGAATCGCTCGCCCCTGGCCCGGACAAGATCCGTCTGCAGGAGGATACCGCGCGGCTGGCCACGCTTGCCGAACAATTGTTGGACATCCAGCGGCTCGACCGCTGCGGCCATCCGTTCGCGCGGTTCGACCTCGTGCAGCTCGCGCAAAGCGCGGCGGCCGACCTCGCGCCGCTGGCGATTGCCGCCGGCTACGAGCTGGCGCTTGACGCACCCGCCACGCCGATCGAAACGATCGGCGATGCGGCCGCACTGGAGCGCGCGCTGACCAACCTCGTACAGAACGCGATCCAGCACGGCCCGCGCCGCGGCACGATCGGTATTCGCGTCAGCAGACCCGCGAGCATCGAGGTCACCGACGAAGGCGCTGGCATTCCGCTCGATCAACGCGAACATATCTTCGAGCCGTTCTACCGGCTGACGCCGGTCGACCGCGGCGCCGGCCTCGGTCTCAACATGGTGCGCGAGATCGTGCTGCTGCATGGCGGCCATGTCTCGGTCGCGGACGGACCGGACGGCGGCGCAAGCTTCAGGATTTCACTGCCGCAAGTACGAGAGAATTGACGCAACCGGCATACGCGCAATGCTGTCGCAATGCACTCCGGCGACTCTTCGGCCGCCTCACCTTTGATTTGCGAGGTGCAACCAAGATGCCGGAGTGCGCATGCCCAACGATTTCCTCTCCTTCTTCCTGTCCTGGATGTCAGCCCCGCGTCGCGTCGGTGCGATTGCGCCGTCGGGCGCGGCGCTGGCCGATCTCATCACCCGCGAGATCACGGCATCGACGGGACCGGTTCTCGAGCTCGGTCCCGGCACCGGCGCGTTCACCTACAAGCTGCTCAAGCGCGGCGTGCGCCAGCAGGACCTCACGCTGATCGAATACGGCTCCGACTTCATGAAGGTGCTGCAAATGCGCTTTCCCGGCGCACGCGTGTTGTGGATGGATGCGGGGCGGCTCGCAACGGAGCGCCTCTATGACGGCGCGCCCGTCGGCGCCGTCGTGAGCGGACTGCCGCTGCTCAACATGTCGACACGGAAGGTCGTCTCGATCATCGGTGGCGCGTTCAGCTATGTCCGTCCGGGCGGCGCCTTCTACCAGTTCACCTACGGCATGAGCTGCCCGATCCCGCGGCCCGTGCTCGACCGGCTCGGTCTGCGCGCGACGCTGGTGGATCGCGCCTTCCTGAACATACCCCCCGCCGCCGTCTACAAGCTGACGCGGCGGCCGGAGATGAAGATCGTGACGGGATCGCTTGCGCCGGAGCCATCGACGCGGGTTGCACCGGAGCAGATTCAACTCGAGCGCGACTGCACCGCCGCGCCCTGAGGATTAAACCAGCCGGCTCTGCACCATCGCCGCCTGGATGAACGAGGCAAACAGCGGATGCGGCTCGAAGGGCCGCGATTTCAGCTCGGGGTGGAATTGCACGCCGATGAACCAGGGATGATCCTCGTACTCGACGATTTCAGGCAGCACGCCATCCGGCGAGAGGCCTGAGAATTTCAGCCCGTGCTGCTCCAGGCGATCCTTATAGGCGGTGTTGACCTCGTAGCGGTGACGATGACGCTCGGAGATTTCGGTGGCACCGCCATAGACCTGCGAGACGCGACTACCGCGCGTGAGCGCGGCTGGATATGCACCGAGCCGCATCGTGCCGCCGAGATCGCCCGCCTTCGAACGCTTTTCGAGCTCGTTGCCGCGCAGCCATTCCGTCATCAGGCCAACCAGCGGTTCGCTGGTCGGGCCGAACTCGGTGGAGTTGGCCGCTTCGATGCCGACGAGATTGCGGGCGGCCTCGATCACGGCCATCTGCATGCCGAAGCAGATGCCGAAATACGGCACGTCGCGCTCGCGTGCGAACTGCGCCGCGCGAATCTTGCCTTCGGCGCCGCGCTGGCCGAAGCCGCCGGGCACCAGGATGCCGTTGACGTGTTCGAGGAACGGCGCGGGATCTTCCTTCTCGAAGATCTCGCTCTCGATCCAGTCGAGATTGACCTTCACCTTGTTGGCGATGCCGCCATGCGACAGCGCCTCGATCAGCGATTTGTACGCATCCTTCATGCCGGTGTATTTGCCGACGATGGCGATGGTGACGTTGCCCTCGGGATTGCGGACGCGCTCGTTGATTTGCCGCCAGCTCTGCAGCTCCGGCGGAATCCGCGAGCCGAGACCGAAGGCGGCGAGCACTTCGTCGTCGAGGCCGGCGTTGTGATAGGCCTCGGGCACCGCATAGATGTTGTCGACGTCGCGCGCTTCGATGACGGCGCTTTCACGCACGTTACAGAACAGGCCGAGCTTGCGCCGCTCCTCCTTCGGGATCTCGCGGTCGGTGCGGCAGAGCAGGATATCCGGCTGAATGCCGATCGAGCGCAGCTCCTTCACCGAATGCTGCGTCGGTTTCGTCTTCAACTCGCCTGCACTCGGGATGTAAGGCAAGAGCGTGAGATGGATGTAGACGGCGTGATCGCGCGGCAGCTCGTTCTTGAGCTGGCGGATCGCTTCGAAGAACGGCAGGCCCTCGATGTCGCCGACGGTGCCGCCAATCTCCACCAGCACGAAGTCGTACTCGTCATTGCCCGACAGCACGAATTCCTTGATGGCGTTGGTGACGTGCGGCACCACCTGGATGGTCGCGCCGAGATAATCGCCGCGGCGCTCCTTGGAGATGATGTCCTGGTAGATGCGCCCCGTCGTGATGTTGTCCTGCTTGGTCGCAGGACGTCCCGTGAAGCGCTCGTAGTGACCGAGGTCGAGATCGGTCTCCGCGCCGTCATCGGTCACGAACACTTCGCCGTGCTGATACGGCGACATCGTTCCGGGATCGAGGTTGAGATAGGGGTCGAGCTTGCGGAGGCGGACCTTGTACCCGCGGGACTGCAGCAGAGCACCGAGTGCCGCTGAAGCCAGACCCTTTCCGAGCGAAGAAACCACGCCGCCGGTGATGAATATGTACCGCGCCATGGGACTTAACCTCTAATCCCTCGAATTCGATTCGCCAAAGCGATTCGTCTTCCGGCCCAAAGATTTTGCGGGCCTGTGGGTGAGCCAAAACTGAGAGTGGTAACAGTGCCTTGATGGGGATTGTTGATGCGGGACGGTAGACGCCGCCCTGCATGGCCCCCCTGCTTTATTGCGCCGCTATTGCGACTTCGGCGCCTGCGGAGCCGAAGGCGCCTGGTTCTGCTGCTGCTCGTCCGCCTTCTTCAGCGTATCGAGCACGCCGCCCGAGGTCGGCGCCACCGGCACCGCGCCACCGGCAGGCTGCGTCTGCGACGCAGGCGCGCCGATGATCGACGCCGGCTTGCGGTCGTAGCCCGCATACCAGGTCAGGAACAGGCTGGTGAGGAAGAAGCCTGCGGCCAAAATCGCCGTCGTCCGACTCAGAAGGTTCGCCGTGCCGCGGCTCGACATGAAGCCCGCGCCGCCACCCATGCCGAGGCCGCCGCCTTCAGACTTCTGAAGCAGCACGGCCCCGATCATCACGGAGACGATCATGAGATGGATGACGATAACGACAGTCTGCATGGTACCCTTCCGTCACAAGCCGTCAGCGCCGATACCGGCTGCCAGCGCGCTTTGCGGGTTTTCCTGAAGTTGCGCGGTGTTACACGATCAGGACCGGCAATGCCACCCCGATCGCCGCGAGAAAATGCTCCAGCCGTTAGCTAGGGGCAGCCTTTGGCGATCGCAAGGAAATCGGACGCCTTGAGGCTGGCGCCGCCGACCAGGGCGCCGTTGACGTTGGCGACCGCCATCAGCTCGGCCGCGTTCGACGGCTTGACCGATCCGCCATAGAGGATGCGCATTTTCGCCCCCTCGGCGCTGAAGCGGGAGGTCAGCAATTCGCGGATAAACCCATGAATTTGCTCGACATCCTTGGCCGTCGGGGTGAGCCCGGTGCCGATCGCCCAGACCGGCTCATAGGCAACGATCAGATTGGCGGCTCGAGAGCCGTCAGGGAGCGATCCCCCGAGCTGGCCACGCAAAATGTCCAGGGTCTTGCCGGCGTCGCGCTCGGCTTGGGTCTCTCCGACGCAGACGATCGCGGTCACCCCGGCGCGCCAGGCAGCCTCGGCCTTTTGCCGCACCAAAACATCGCTCTCGCCATGGTCGGCGCGGCGCTCGGAATGGCCGACGATGATGGCGCTCGCCCCGGCATCAGCGAGCATTTCGGCGGCGATATCGCCGGTATGGGCGCCCGAAACCTTGGGATGGCAGTCCTGCGCGCCGACCGCGACCTTCTTGCCGCGCGCCTTGTCGGCAAAGGCGGCAATCAGCGTGGCGGGCGGGCACACCAGGAGATCGGCCTTGGCGGCGACATCTGCCGCGCCCGTAAGCATGGCGTCGAATTCGGCAGTCGCGGCCTTGAGGCCATTCATCTTCCAATTGCCGGCGATCAGGGGGCGGATGGCGTCAGTCATGTCAAAAATCCAGCGAAATGGGCTCGCCCATGCGCTAGCAGAGCGGGCGCCGCAGTTCCAGATACCTCGCCCCGTTAACACAGCTTAAGGGAGCCTCAGGTTGCGGGGCGAAAGCAGCCTCTTTATGATGCGAGATCAATTCGGTGACGCGCTTTTGCGGAAACTGCATTAAGACGCGACCCGGTTCCCTTTCCTACCAGACAAGTTGGACCCAATGCTTCGAGGAATGCGCAAGGCCTCATCAAACTGGCTCGGCAAAACCGTTATGGCCGTGGTGATGGGCTTTTTGATCATCAGTTTCGGCATTTGGGGCATCGCCGACATCTTCCGCGGCTTTGGGCAGTCGACCGTCGCCAAGGTCGGCGGCACCGAGATTTCGCTGAACGAATTCCGCCAGACCTATACCGAGCGCCTGCAGCAGATCGGCCGCCAGTTCGGGCGTCCCCTGACCTCGGAGCAGGCGCGCGCCTTCGGCATCGACCGCCAGGTGCTGCAGCAGACCATCGCGGAAGCCGCTCTCGACGAAGAAGCCCGCCGCCTCGGGCTCGGCCAGTCCGACGACGAGATCCGCCGCGTCATCATGAACGACCCGAACTTCAAGGGCGTCAGCGGCAGCTTTGACCCGCAGCGCTTCCAGGCCGTGATCCGCAACTTCGGCTACACCGAGCAGCGCTACATCGCCGAGCAGCGCAAGGTGTCGCTGCGGCGGCAGATCACCGGCACCATCGGCGCCGGCCTCGAGCCGACCAAGGCCATGATCGACGTGCTGACCCGATACCAGAACGAGCAGCGCGGCATCGAATTCGTCAAGCTGGACGCAGCCCACGCCGGCACCATCGACCCGCCCTCGCCCGAGGCGCTCGCGGCCTATTTCGAAGACCACAAGATCCAGTTCCGTGCCCCCGAATATCGCAAGATCTCCTTTGTCGTGATCTCGCCGGAAGAAATCGGCAAGTGGACCGAGGTCTCCGACGACGACGCCAAGAAGCTGTTCGACCAGCGCAAGGACCGGCTCGGCACGCCGGAAAAGCGGCAGGTGCATCAGCTCGTATTCCCGACGGTCGAGGAGGC
>NZ_PPPT01000191.1 GCF_006483445.1 Bradyrhizobium guangdongense
CCCGGGCATGACGAGTTCGGGGCGCCGACATTCACTCCACACGCACACACAAGCAGAATGCGGCGGACGTTTCCGTCCGCCGCATTTGCCGCTCCCCCCTGGCCGCGCCGCTTCCTTCGATCCGCCACCAGGAACTGCTTCAGTACGTCACTTCTTCAGTGCAAACACCCAGACCACGCCGCCTTGCGGCACGTTGGCCTCGATGCCGATGTTGTTGGTCGCGAGCGCGTCCTGGATGCGTTGGGCGTCAACGCCCCAGCCGGACTGGATCGCGATGTATTGCGTGCCGTCCACTTCGTAGGACACCGGCATGCCCATGATGCCGGAGTTCGTCTTCTGCTCCCACAGCAGCTTGCCGCTCTTGGCGTCGAAGGCGCGGAAGTTGCGGTCGTTGGTGCCGCCGGCGAAGACGAGGTCGCCGGCCGTCGCCGTCACCGAGCCGAACAACTGCGACTTCGGGAAGTTGTGCTGCCACACCTTCTTGCCGGTCACGGGGTCCCAGGCCTGGAGCTCGCCAAAGTGATCCGCACCCGGCTTGGCCTTCAACCCGATATCTTCGGGCTTGGTGCCGAGCCAGAGTTCGCCGGGCTTCAGTGCCACCTTCTCGCCGGTAAAACCGCCGCAGAAGTTTTCGTTGGCGGGAACATAGACGAGCTTGGTCCGCTCGCTATAGGCGGCCGACGGCCAGTCCTTGCCGCCCCACAGCGACGGACAGAACTCGACGCGCTTGCCGATGACCGGCTTGTGCGCGGGATCGACGATCGGACGCCCGCTTTCGGCATCAATGCCCTTCCAGACGTCGTTGGAGACGAAGGGCCAGCCGGCCACGTAGTTGATCTTGGTCGGGGTGCGCTCGAGCACCCAGAAGATCGCATCGCGGCCCGGGTGGATCAGGCTCTTGATGGTGCGGCCGTCGCGCTGAAGGTCGACCAGGATCGGCGCCTCGACCTCGTCCCAGTCCCACGAGTCGTTCTGGTGGTACTGGTGATGGGTCTTGATCTTGCCGGTGTTGGGATCGAGCGCCAGCACGGACGAGGTATAGAGGTTGTCGCCGGGATGCGCGTCGCCGGGCCAGGGTGCAGCGTTGCCGACGCCCCAATAGATCGTCTTGGTGTCCTTGTCGTAATTGCCGGTCATCCATGCCGAGCCGCCGCCGTTCTTCCAGTCGTCGCCCTGCCAGGTGTCGTGACCGGGCTCGCCTTCGCCCGGAATAGTGTAGGTCCGCCACAGCTCCTTGCCGTCCTTGGCATCGAAGGCGGCGACGTAACCGCGCACGCCGAGCTCGCCACCGGAGCCGCCGACGATGACCTTGCCGTCGATGATGAGCGGCATCAGGGTCATGTACTGGCCCTTCTTGTAGTCCTGGACCTTGGTCTCCCACGCCACCTTGCCGGTCTTGGCGTCGAGCGCGACGACATAGTCGTCGGTGGTGGCGAGATAGAGCTTGTCCTCCCACAGGCCGACCCCGCGGCTGGTCGGATGCAACTGGAAGAGATCGTCGGGGAGCTGCCGCTTGTAGCGCCAGTACTCGTCGCCGGTCTTGGCATTGAGCGCAATCACCTGGCCCATCGGGGTCGCGACGAACATCACGCCGTTGTTGATGATCGGCGGCGCCTCATGGCCCTCGACCACGCCGGTGGCAAAGGTCCACACCGGCGTCAGATTCTGGACGTTGTTGGTGTTGATCTGGTCGAGCGGGCTATAGCCCTGGCCGTCATAGGTGCGGCGATAGAGCATCCAGTTGCCGGGCTCGGGATTCTCGAGGCGAGCCGAATTCACCGGGCTGTAATTCTCGATCGGTCCGGCGCTTGCTGCGGTCGAGACGAGGCATGTGAAGGCGACGAAGCCGGACAGGTACCATTGTTTTCTGGTCATCGACGTTTCCCCTTTTGATTCATCCGTTTTGAATTCTTGTCGGTCTGAATTCTTGTCGTGCTTCCGGCGCGGGGGCGACCCGCGGCGTGCGGTCATCCTGGCTGCTGGCCACCTACCTTTCCGATGAAGCTGCCGGCGATCGTCAGCGCGCCATCATTCAAGGCGAGCGGCAGCGCGGCGAGTCGGCGCGGCGCGGGTCCGAACACGACCTGCGCGCCCTTGCGGGGATCGTATTCGGAGTTGTGGCACATGCACTTGAACACATCCTTGTCGCCGACATCGCTCTTGACCCAGGCGGTGACGGGACAGCCGGCATGCGAGCAGATCGCCGAATAGGCAATGACGCCGTCCTGCGCCCGCGCGCGCGTCTGCTCGTCGAGGTCGGCGGGATCGAGCCGGATGATCAGGATCTCGTTCAGCCGCGAACCACTGCGCACCACCGACGTGCTCGGATCCTTCGGCCAGGCATGCACCGGCGGGCCGCCGACGGGCAGGTCGGCGAGCGTAACGAGCTTGCCTTCGCGATCCCCTTCCGACTGCACCAGGAGATCGCCTTTCTTCGGACGCTCGTCGGCGCCGGGCTGTTCCTCGGCTGCAGCGATGTCGCCGGAACTTGCGAGACAGGCGGTGGAGGCGAGCGCGGCGAGCAGGAGCGATCGCCGCGTCGCGCAGACGCAAGTTGCGGCTTCAGGTTCCGCAGCGCTTTCGGTGGGTTGCGACGATGCGATGCGGGGATATGAATGCGACATGGCATAAGCTGGCGCCGCAACTCAGCCGAAAAAAAGGCGACACCGGCGCGCCGCAGTGCATCATTTCATATGTGCTCGTGGAGATTGAATGCAGATTTGCGCAAGCGTCGGCATTTTTTTCGATTGCAACGTCACGACACGCGAACGTCATGATCATTTCGCAGATCAGACTCGACGAGTTGGAATTGGTGTGATGCGTCCGCAATCACAGTGTCACCGCCCGCGAAGCTCTACGAGCGATAGACGTGGCGCGGCGTCACGATGCGGCCGGCCTGGGTGCCGGCGGCCATCTCAAAACTGTCAGCGATGCGGCGCGCCTTGTCGATGAACAAATCGGCGGCCGCGGGCGGGCACACCTCACGGGCCGTCTGCTCGAACAGATCGAGCCAGCGATCGAAATGATCGCCGACCAGTTTCAATGGCATGTGCGCGCGCATCGGCTGGCCGTGGTAGCGGCCGCTCATCAGCACCACCGAGGACCAGAAATCCCTGAGCTTGGCGAGATGATCGTCCCAATTCTGCACGACCGCGAAGACCGGACCGAGGAGCGCATCCTCGCGAACGCGCCCGTAGAACGTCGTGACGAGTTCCCCGATCATGGCTTCGGTGATCCCGGTGCGCTCGATGACGTCCTGAACCAGAAGGTTCCGCCGCGCTGCCGCCTCTTCGCGGTCGATCTTCAGTCGGTCTGACATGGTCCTCTCGTTGCTTTAGGTCTACCGCACGACAAACCTGTCGGATGCCGACAGCATTGTTCCGCCGTTCTCATCCCTGGCGATGAACACGACACTTGTCTCCTGCGGCTTCGCCATGGTCAGGGTGACCCGCAGCGATTCCGATCCATCGGGCTCAACGGCGATGGGAGTTCCATTGTCGTTGCCGACGATGGACATGACAGCATCTATGCCCTGAATAGCCAAAGTGAAGTGCCGCGTCATCTGCCCCTTGTTGAGGAGCTTGACGGTGTAGGCGTTGCGGACTGAGCCGTCGGACAGGGTGATCGCGAGGGGATCGCGGTCGTGCAGCACCGCCAGAGCACCGGTCGCGCGCGTGGCCAGCAACAAAGCGAGGGCTGCGGCAAGGCCGACAGCGACGGCCGTGAGCGCCACCGTCTTCGGCCGCACCAGACGCGTGACGGGAGGCTCGCCGCGGCGTCCGTGCTCGATATTGTCCCAGCTCTCGAAATCGATCAGGCCGCGCGGCCGGTCGAGCTTTGCCATCACGCTGTCGCAGGCGTCGACGCAGAGCCCGCAATTGATACAGGCGAAATTCGGGCCCTCGCGGATGTCGATGCCGATCGGGCACACATTGACGCAAAGGCCGCAATCGACGCAGTCGCCGGCCGCCTCGCCCCGTGCGCGCAGGTCGGCGGCCTTCTTGACCGACATGCGCTGCTCGCCGCGATAATCGCGATAATTGACGGTGAAGGCCTCGGGATCCCAGATCGCCCCTTGAAGCCGCGGCCACGGGCACATGAAGGTGCAGACCTGCTCGCGCGCGAAGCCCGCGAGGCCATAGGTCGTGCCGGCGAAAACGGCGATCCAGGTCAACGCGGTCACGGATGCCTCACCGCTGGCGAGCGCGCGAACGAGGCTCGGCGCATCCGTGAAGTAGAAGATCAGCGTGCCGCCGGTGAAAAGCGAGATCAGAATCCAGGCCGTGTGCTTGGCGCCGATTTGCATCACCCGAGCGACGCTGAGCGGCGCCTCTATGTTCTTCAAACGCTGCCGGCGATCACCTTCGATCATGCGTTCCACCAAAAGGAACAGATCGGTCCACACCGTCTGCGGACAGGCAAAGCCGCACCAAATTCGTCCCGCAAGCGCGTTCGCCAGAATCAGGATGACGGAGGCGAGAATGAGGAGGCCGGTGACGATGTAGAGATCCTGCGGCCAGATCTCGATAAAGAACGCGTAGAGCCGACCATTCGCAAAATCGAGCAGGACCGCCTGATCTGGCGCATTCGGTCCACGATCCCAGCGCAGGAACGGCGTGATGTAATACACCGACAGCGTCAGCAGCAGGATCGCCCATTTGATCCGCCGTAGCCGGCCCGACACGGATTGCGGCACCACCCGCGAGATGCGGTGCGCGGCAACGCGGTTCGCATCCGCTCTCTTCCGCAGGGCCTTGTCGGCATCCGTCCTTTGCAGGGACGCCTCTTGCGGGGCAGCCTCTTGGGGGGCAGCCTTGGCGCGCGTGCGGGAATGGTCGATGTCGATGACGGTCATCGCTGATACGGCTTGCCTGTCGCCCGGCACGGCGAGAGGCACATTCCGTCCGCCAGACCAAGATAGTGATGAGTTGTCCCCTACCCGGCCACCATAGGCGCATCGGCCGGTTCTTCTTTGACGGGGCGCAAACTCCGGAACCAAAGTGCGTGGTTGGGAGATGCGAGGCAGGCGCCAAAAAAAAGCGGTGCCCGCCAGGACACCGCTTCCTTGGATCAACAGTCACCAGTTGGCGGCAGCGTCACTTGCTGTAGATGTAGAAACCCTGTCCGGTCTTGCGGCCGAGATGGCCGGCATCGACCATTTCCTTGAGCAGCGGCGCGGGACGATATTTGGGATCGTTGAAGCCCTTGTAGAAGACTTCCATCACCGAGAGCATGGTGTCGAGGCCGACGAGGTCGGCGAGTGCCAGCGGCCCGATCGGATGGTTGCAGCCGAGCTTCATACCGGCATCGATCTCTTCCGCGCTCGCGATACCTTCCTGGAGCGCGAAGATCGCCTCGTTGATCATCGGGCAGAGGATGCGGTTGACGGCAAAGCCGGGGCTGTTCTTGGCCGTGATCGCGACCTTGCCGACACGCTTGGCGAAATCCAGCGCCTTGGCGTGGGTGTCGTCGGAGGTCTGCAAGCCCCGGATCAATTCCAGCAGCGCCATGACCGGCACCGGGTTGAAGAAGTGCATGCCGATGAAGCGATCCGGACGATCGGTCGCAGCCGCGAGCTTGGTGATCGAGATCGACGAGGTGTTGGTGGCGACCAGCGTGCGCGGCGACAGCGTCGCGCAGAGGTCCTTCAGGATCTTGACCTTCAACTCCTCGTTCTCGGTCGCGGCCTCGATCACGAGGTCGCAATCGGCAAGCTTGGCCCGGTCGGTCGTCCCGGTGATGCGCTTGAGCGTCGCGTCGCTGTCGGCGGCCGTCATCTTCTCCTTCTTGACCAGGCGGTCGAGGCTGCCGGCGACGGTGGCCACGCCGCGCGACACGGCGGCATCGGAGATGTCGACCATCACGACCTTCAGGCCGGCCGCCGCGCTGACCTGCGCGATGCCGTTCCCCATGGTGCCCGCGCCGATGATGCCAACGGTTTCGATCATAGTCGTCTCGTCCTTCTCGTTGATCGGGCGCAGCCGCTTCTTTAGGCACCGCACCCGCTTGAAATCTGAAGCGATCACTCGCCCTCGGATGGCCCCTCAGTAGCAGGACATGACCGCCGCCGATACAGAGCGGCGAGGTGCGTCAAAAACGCCAATCCCGATTGTAACCTTAACGGGACCTCACCGGGGGCGGCCAGCACAGCAAAATTTGCGGTAGCAAGCAACCGTTTGCAGGCCTGCCTGCCCGACCATCTAACGTCGCTTTTACCCGTCCCGTGCATCCTTTGGTCCCGATATTGCGGACTGGGGCTCGTTTTCGATGTTTTTCAATTTGAAGCTTTATCTCGCCGCGGCGGCGCAGCTCTTTCGCGTGCCGACCGACCCTGACCTGACGCGCGCCCAGTTCGACGCTTTCTCCAAACAGATCCCGCTGCTCTACTTCATCCTGATCACCAACTCGGTCGCGGTGGCCTACACCTATGTGCCGCTGGCCCCGGTCTGGCTCAGTGTGATCGTGCCGGCCTTGCTGGTCTCGGTGGCGGGTTTCCGGACGTTCTGGTGGCTGCGGCAGCGTCATGTCGTCCGCAGCGACGCCGACATCTTGCGCAATCTGCGCCTCACCAACCGCATCGCCGCACCGATCTCGGCGGGCTTCGCGGTCTGGGCCTTCTCGCTCTACCCTTACGGTGACGCGTTCGCCAAGAGCCACGTGGCCTTCTACATGGCGGTGACCGTGATCGGCTGCATCTTCAGCCTGATGCATCTGCGCTCCGCCGCCCTGATCGTGACGCTGGTCGTCGACGTGCCCTATGTGCTGTTCTTCTTTGCCACGGGTGAGCCGACGCTGGAGGCGATGGCCGTCAACAATCTGCTGGTGACCGGCGCGATGGTCACCGTGCTGGTCATCTACTACCGAGACTTCGCCGACCTCGTCTCCAGCCGCAAATCGCTGATCGCGCAGCAGGAGGCGACGCAGGCCCTGTCAGACGAGAATTTCCGCCTCGCCAATCTGGATTCGCTGACAGAGCTGCCGAACCGCCGCCGTTTCTTCGCGGAGCTGTCGAGCGCTTTCGCCGACGCCGAGCGCCGCAGCGTCCGGCTTGCCGTCGGCATCATCGACCTCGACGGCTTCAAGCCGATCAACGACAATTACGGCCATTCGGTCGGCGATCGCGTGCTGATCGAGGCCGGACGCCGGATCCGCGACGTCTGCGAGGGCTTTGCCGCGAACCGCGTGGCCTTTGCCCGCCTCGGGGGCGACGAGTTCGGGCTCGTGGTGTGCGGCGATCCCGCCGACCAGGACCTGCTCGAACTCGGCCAACGTATCGGCGAACGCGTCAAGCTGCCCTACCAGATCGACACCGCGCACACCGCGTTGTCCTGCTCGATCGGTTTCGCGGTATTCCCGGAATCCGCGACCGACGCCGAAGCGCTGTACGAATGCGCGGATTATTCGCTCTACCACGCCAAGCGCCATATGCGCGGCCGCACCGTGATCTTCTCCAGCGAGCTCGAGGCAGAGATCCGCAGCCGCGGCGTCATCGAAAACCTGCTGCGGACCTCCGACTTCGCGACCGAGATGCATCTGGTGTTCCAACCGATCGTCGACGCCATGAGCGAGCGCACCAGCGGCTTCGAGGTGCTGTCGCGGTGGAACAGCCCGCGGCTCGGGCTGGTCTCGCCGGCCGACTTCATCCCGGCTGCCGAACGCATCGGCCTGATCCGGCCCCTGACGCAAGCGCTGCTGGTCCGCGCGCTGGCCGCGGCCAAGACCTGGCCCGACGACATCCGCGTCTCGTTCAACCTGTCGGCGCACGATGTCTGCGCCTCCGACGGCATCCTGCCGCTGATCGCGATCATCAACGCCAGCGGCCTGTCGCCGCGCCGTATCGACTTCGAGATCACCGAGACCGCCGTCACTTTCGATTTCACCCGGGCGCAGCAGTCGATCGCCGCGCTGAAGGCGATGGGCTGCGGCATTTCACTCGACGATTTCGGTACCGGCTATTCCTCGCTCAGCCACGTGCACCGGCTGCCGCTCGACAAGATCAAGGTCGACCGCAGTTTTGTCGCCGACGTCAACGAGAATCCAGTGAGCCACAAGATCATCAAGTCGCTAACCGGCCTGTGCGCGGACATGGAGATGGCCTGCGTCGTCGAAGGCGTCGAGACGCGCGCCCAGCTCGACAGCCTGCGGCGCTTGGGTTGCGACTACATCCAGGGCTACTATTTTGCCAAGCCGATGCCGGAAAGCACGATCGCCGACTACCTCGCCGCTGAGGCAAAACGGCTCGGCGAGGGTGCGCAGCGCGCCAAGATCCCGGCTTGAGGCTCACGCGCCCTGCCCGGTCCCTGTCAGTATCCGGCTTAGATTCAACTCCAGGGCAGACGACACAGTCCCAGCCGCCGATCAGCCTGCCTGCCGTGCCGCGACCGCGAGCGCCACCAGCTCGGCAATGCCGGGAGCGGTCCCCATGATGCCGGCAAACACGACGTCGCGACGGCCGATCCGCGCGACCAGGCCGGGCGCATCCTTTGCGCCATGCAGGCCCTCGCCGGAGAACACCCCGAGGACGACTGCGGGCCCTTCGATCGACGCAACCGCGTCGTCCAGCGAGGGCGGCTCCTCAAGAAAGGCGACGGCGACCCTGGCGAAGACTACACGCCGTTCGAGCGTGCGTGCCAGTTCCTCGGTGGATTGGCGCGAAGCCGGGTTGCGCTGCGAGCCATGCGCCAACAGGATGAGCGTCGAGGTCTCCGGCGCAAGGCCGTGCGCGCGTGCAGCATCTCCTGCCTGCTGGAGCACGACATTGGGCAAGCCGGGATCGAGCCCGAGCGGCGTCAGCATCTCAATGCTGCGGCCGGTATTGTTGGCCTCGTCGAGGATCTGCACGAGCCGATCCCGCGTGAAATAGCCGTTGGAGGCGAATAGCGGATAAACCAGGACACGATCGGCGACCAGCGTTTGCAGCGCCTCCTTGATCGTCGGCACGCCCGAGATGAAGCCGACGGCGACATCGAGCCCGCGACTCGCGAGCACCTCGGCGATGCGAAACACACCCGCGTTGGTCGCGTCCGGCCGCCGTTCGCCGTGAGCGGCGAGCAGCAAGGCGGTCCGTGACGTAGATCCGGTTTGTTCAGTGACAGGCATTATCGGTACGCGCGGTCTCGTTCCTCGTCGCGGTATCGTAGACCGCCTAAGCGCTCATGTCTTCCCCGATCCGGATCAGCGGACCATCTCGGCCTCACGCAGCGCGCCGAGAAACGCGCTGCGATCGATGCCATGCTCGATGCAGGCGTCGGTAACCGTGTGGAAGCAGGCAATCGGACAGCCGACGCAATTCATCTTGAAGTCGAGGAAGACGCGGATCGTTGCCGGGCGGTTTCTCATCACCTCGTCCACTATATCGTCATCCTCGATCGGCATCGGAGGTATTCCTGTTGTGGAAATACGATCGCCCGGCAGTCGCCTGGATTCTTTGTCGAGGCACAAACTCCGGTGCGTTCGAATTTCGCGGCCAGGTTGCGGCGGGTGGGCATCCGCCCGCTGCGCGGTCGTCTATCGGTCACCCCGGCACGCTGCCAAAACCTTCGCAATTGCAGCAAGTTGACGAATACGGCTCGAATTCCGAAAAGATCGACAGGGGAACTTTTGCGTATTTGATGATACGTTGTGAGCGCGCCCGGCCGATCCATTCGAAGCATGGCGCCGGAATGAGGGCGTGGGCTGGGGCAAGTCGTATCGCGCATCGCACGTGTGTCCTGCCTCTCCCGCCAGATACAGCGGACCGATCTGGCGAACCACTTTCGGCTCGCGATCGGAGGCAGGCAGCGGCACGGTTTGTCCGGATGAATCTTTCATCGTTCATGGGCGCAGGTTGGGCCTACGGTCCGCAGGTCTTGTCCGACGATGACGGCATTCTGCTGTGCAGGGTCGGCCGTGAAGGAGCCGACGGCAAGCGCGACGTCGTGCTGGCCGTGCTTTCGGCCACCGAGCATCCCACACCTCAGAGCCTCGAACGCCTCACACACGAATATGAACTGAGGGACGAGCTGGACAGCGCATGGGCGGCGAAGCCCCAGGAGCTGCTGCAGGACCGCGCGCGGACCATCCTGGTGCTGGAGGATCTCGGCGGCGAGCCTCTGACCTGGCAGCTCGGCGCTCCCATGGAGATTGCAGCGTTCCTGCATCTCGCCATCGAAATCGCGGCAACGCTGGGCAAGGTCCATCAGCGCGGCCTCGTGCACAAGGACGTCAAGCCGGCAAACATCCTGGTCAACCGCGGTAACGGCAAGGTGCGGCTCACCGGCTTCGGCTTTGCCTCGCGGCGCGCGCGCGAGCGGCAATCGCTGGCGCCGCCCGAACAGATCGCCGGCACGCTTGCCTACATGGCCCCCGAGCAGACCGGCCGCATGAACCGCTCGATCGACTCGCGAAGCGACCTCTACGCGCTCGGCGTCACGCTCTACCAGATGCTCACCGGCGCGCTTCCCTTCACCGCGTCGGATCCGATGGAGTGGGTGCATTGCCACGTCGCCAGAAGGCCGGCCCCGCCAGAGAGCCGGCTGGAGACTGTCCCGGCGGCAGTGTCGCAATTGGTCATGAAGCTGCTCGCGAAGATGGCCGAGGAGCGCTATCAGACCGCGGCGGGCGCCGAGCGCGATCTGCGGCATTGTCTGGCCGAATGGGAGCAGCACGGCCGCATCGACGATTTCCCGCTCGGCCTGCACGACACGCCCGACCGCCTGCAGATCCCCGAGAAGCTGTACGGCAGAGCGCGCGAGGTTGAGCGCCTGCTCGACGCGTTCAACCGCATGGTCACCCGCGGCGCGGCCGAGCTGGTGCTGGTTTCGGGCTATTCCGGGATCGGAAAAACCTCCGTCGTCAACGAACTGCACAAGGCGCTGGTGCCGCTCCGCGGACTGTTCGCATCGGGCAAGTTCGACCAGCACAAGCGCGACGTTCCCTACGCGACGCTCGCTCAGGCCTTCCAGAGTCTGGTTTCGCCGCTTCTCGCCGGGAGCGACACCGAGCTCGGCGGGTGGCGGCACGATTTTCTGGAGGCGCTCGGTCCAAACGGACAGTTGATCGTCGAGCTGATCCCCGAGCTGAAGCTGATCATCGGCGACCAGGGACCGGTCCCCGAGCTCTCGCCGCAGCACGCGCAGAGCCGCTTTCAGCACGCCTTCGAACGCTTCATCGGCGTGTTCGCGCGCGCGGAACATCCGCTGGTGCTGTTCCTCGACGATCTGCAATGGCTCGACACCGCGACGCTCGATCTGCTCCACGATCTCCTGACCCGGTCGGATCCCAAGCACCTGATGCTGATCGGCGCCTACCGGGACAACGAGGTCGATGCCGCTCATCCGCTGATGCGCATGATCGACGCCGTCAAGAGCTCAGGCGAACCGGTCACGGAGATCACGCTTGCGCCGCTCGGTCGCGCAGATCTGGGCCAGTTGCTGGCGGAGACGTTGCGTTGCGATCCGGAGCGCGTAGGGCTGCTCGCCCAGCTCGTGCTCGACAAGACCGGCGGCAATCCGTTCTTCGCCATTCAGTTCATGTTCTCGCTCCTGGACGAAGGCTTGCTCACCTTCGACCACGACGCGGCGCGCTGGTCCTGGGACCTCGATCGCATCCACGCCAAGCGCTACACCGAGAACGTCGTCGACCTCATGCTCGGGAAGCTGACCCGGCTGCCGGCCGCGACGCAGACCGCACTCCGGCAGATGTCCTGCCTCGGTAACACCGCCGAGACAGCCATGCTGGCGGTCGTCCTCGGGACATCCGAAAAGCAGGTGCATTCGGATCTGTGGCCGGCCGTCCGCCAGGAACTGGTCGAGCCTCTCGCCGGCGCCTACCGGTTCGTCCATGACCGCTTCCAGGAAGCCGCCTACGCGCTGATCCCCGAGGACGAGCGGAGCGCGGCCCATCTGCGGATTGGACGACTGCTCGCGGCGCGCACCGCGCCGGAGGCGATCGAGGACAACGTCTTCGACATCGTGAGCCAGCTCAACCGCGGCGCCGCCTTGATCACCGCGACGACAGAGCGCGAAAAACTGGCCGAGCTGAACCTGCTGGCGGGCAAGCGCGCAAAAGCCGCCACCGCCTTTGGCATGGCGCTGACGCATTTTTGCGCCGGCGACGCCATGCTCGCGAACGACCGCTGGGAGCGGCACTATGCGCTGAGCTTCGCGCTGGCGCTGAACCGCGCCGAGTGCGAGTTCCTGACCGGCGAGCACGCGGCCGCAAAGAAGCATCTTGCCGAGCTCTCCGGCCATGCAGCCACCCTCCCCGACCTCGCCGCGGTCACCCGGCTGCAGATGGAGCCGAACGACCGCGACGTCGAAATCGCGCTCAATTATCTGCGTCGCGTCGGCATCGACTGCTCGGCGCAGCCGACGCCCGACGAGGTCGCGCAGGAATATGAGCGGATGTGGCGGCAGATCGGCGAACGCCCGATCGAGGCGCTTCTGGAGTTGCCCCGGCTGACCGATCCGGTCGCGTCCGGAACCATGGACGTTCTCACCGTGCTGGTGTCGCCCGCCTGGTACATCACGGACGATCTGCGCCGCCTCATCATCGCGCGCATGGCCAATCTGAGCATGGAGTACGGCAACTCCGACGCGTCGTGCCTCGCCTACATCCTGCTCGGCACCGTGCTCGGTCCGGATTTTGGCGACTACGGCGCGGGCTATCGCTTCGCCCAACTCGGCCTCGATCTGGTCGAACGGCTCGACTCCGATCGCTTCAAGGCCCGCGTCTACCTGGGCTACGGAAGCTGGACACGGAATATCCGGGCCGGCCGGCCGCTGCTGCGGAAAGCCTTCGACGCGGCCCAGCAGGTCGGCGATTTCAACTACGCCAGCTTCACCTATCATCACCTCGTGACGCATCTGCTCGCCTGTGGCGATCCGCTTGCCGAGGTGCAGCGCGAGGCGGAAGCCGGGCTCGACTACGCACGGCGGGCGCAGGTCGACCTCGCCGTCGACAGGGTCATCGGACAGCTCCAGCTCATCCGGACCCTGCGCGGATTGACGCCCAGGTTCGGCAGCTTCGACGACGCAGGCTTCAACGAGGAGCAGTTCGAGCGTCGCCTCGAGGCTGAGCCGAACCTGACCCACGCTGCCTACTGGTACTGGATTCGCAAGCTCCAGGCGCGAGTCCTCGCCGACGATCCCGCCGCCATCGCAACCGCCGCCAAGGCGGAGCAGTATCTGTGGACCGCCAAGGCTTTATTCGATCGCGTCGCGTTTCATTTCTATGCCGCACTGGCCCTTGCCGCGCGTACGGATGCGGCAACCGCAGAGCGCGCTGCGCACCTTGCCACCTTGGCAAGCCACCATCGCCAGCTTCAGGAGTGGACCGATATCTGTCCGGAGGATTTTGCCGACCGCGCCGCGCTGATCGGCGCTGAAATCGCGCGCATCGAGGGCCGCGAGCTCGACGCCATGCGTCTCTACGATCGCGCCATCGACGCGGCGCGCGCGAGCGGCTTTGTCCAGAACGAAGCGATCGCCAACGAGCTTGCCGGCCGCTTCTACGCGACGCGCGGATTCGAGAAGATCGCCTATGCCTATCTGCGCGATGCCCGTTACGGCTATCTCCGCTGGGGAGCCGACGCCAAGGCGAGACAGCTCGAACGGCTTTACCCGCGGCTGCACGTGGCGGAAGACGGCATCGCAGCCGGCAAGCCGAGCGAGTCGGTCCAGCAGATGGACGTCACCTCGGTGGTCAAGGCGTCGCAGGCGGTATCGAGCGAAATCGAACTGCCGAAGCTGATCGAGACGTTGATGAAGATCGCGCTGCAGAACGCCGGCGCGGATCGCGGCCTGCTCATCCTGTCGCGGCAGAATGACTTCCGCATCGAGGCGGAGGGACAGTCGAGCGGCGACGACTTCTCGGTCGCGATGCGCCAGGCCCCGGTCTCCGGCCCCGACTGCCCCGAAGCCCTGCTGCGCTATGTCATCCGGACGCAAAAGACCCTCATCCTCGACGACGCATCGCGGCCAACCCCGCTGTGCGAGGAGGACTATTTGCATCGCCGGCATCCGCGATCGATCCTCTGCCTGCCGTTGATGAAGCAGGCCAGGCTGATCGGGCTGCTCTATTTCGAGAACACGCTCGCCACCCACGCATTCACGCCCGACAGGGTCGCGGTGCTGGAGCTGCTCGCAGCCCAGGCCGCGATCTCGCTCGAGAACACCCTGCTGTACCGCGACCTCAGGGAGCGCGAGGCCCGCATCGGCCGGCTCGTGGATTCCAACATCATCGGGATCCTGTTCTGGGATGCCGAAGGCGACGTCAGCTACGCCAACGATGCCTTCCTCAACATGACCGGCTATACGCGGCAGGAGCTGGTCTCCGGCACCATCGACTGGCGCGAGATGACGCCCGCGGAATACCGCGTGCATGACGATCAGCGTGTCGACCAGCTCCGATCGTCGGGGCAGGCCGAACCGCGCGAAAAGGAGTTCTTCCGGAAAGACGGCAGCCGCATTCCGGTGCTGATCGGCTCGGCCCTGCTGGCGGGAACCGACGAGATCATCTCCTTCGTCCTCGATCTCACCGCACGAAAGCAGGCGGAAGAGAAAACCCGATTGCTGATGGAGCAGGCCCATGACGCCATCCTGGTGCTCGACCAGGACGGCCTGGTGATCGAAGCCAACCGCACGGCTTCCGTGACGCTGGGGCGCCGGCGGGAAGACATCGTCGGGCAGCCGCTGCGATCCGTTGCGGATCCTGCGGACGAGTTGGACAGCCTGCTCGCCCCCGGCTCGACCGGGCTGGTGCAGCTCCGCCTGGCCGGCGCCGACGGCAACGACCTCGATGTGGAAATGTCGGCCGCCCGCGTGTCGACCGGCGGCCAGGAGCTCGTCATCGTCATCGGACGCGACATCACCGCTCGCCTGCGCCTCGAGCAGCAATTGCGCCAAGCGCAGAAGATGGACGCGATCGGCCAGTTGACCGGCGGCGTTGCCCACGACTTCAACAATCTGTTGACCGTGATCACCGGCACCATCGAGATCCTGATCGACGGCCTTGCCGACCGGCCCGAGCTGGCGGCCATCGGCCACATGATCGACGAGGCGGCGGCCCGCGGCGCCGATCTGACCAAAGCGCTGCTGGCGTTCGCCCGCAAGCAGCCCTTGCAACCGCGCGTGACCGACATCAACAACCTGATCGTCGACACCGCAAAGCTGTTGCGGCCGACGCTTGGCGAGCAGATCGAGATCGGCTCGACGCTCGACGCCGAGTGCTGGCGCGCACTGATCGACCCAAGTCAGCTCTCGACCGCCCTGATCAACCTTGCCGTCAACGCCCGCGACGCAATGCCCGCCGGCGGCCGGATCATTTTCGGCACCGCCAATGTCAGCTTCGCGCCGCCGGCGTCCGACACCGGCTCCGCTGGGATGACCGGCGACTACATCATGGTCACGGTCCGCGACAACGGGTCGGGCATCCCCGCGGCGATCCGCGACAAGGTGTTCGAGCCGTTCTTCACCACGAAGGAGCTCGGCAAGGGCACCGGACTCGGATTGAGCATGGTCTATGGCTTCGTCACGCAATCCGGCGGCCACATCAGGATCGACAGCGAGGAAGGACAGGGAACGACGATCAGCCTGTATTTGCCGCGCGCTGCGCAGGAGGCATCCCTTTCGAGCGAAACCCCGGTCGGCGGGCCGCAACGCGGTAACGAGACCATTTTGGTCGTGGAGGACGACGCACTGGTGCGCAGCTACGTGGTGACCCAGCTCGAAGGCCTCGGCTATCACACGATCAGTGCCGCCAACGGGCCGGAAGCGCTGGCCCTGGTGAACCAGGGCGTGGCGTTTGACCTGCTGTTCACGGACGTCATCATGCCCGGCGGCATGAACGGGCGCGAACTTGCCGACGCCGTCGCGAAACTACGGCCCGGCGTGGCCATCCTCTATATGTCGGGTTATCCCGAGGCCGCGATGACGCAGGATGGCCGCCTCGAACCCGGCGTGACGCTGCTCAACAAGCCTTATCGGACTGCCGACATGGCGCGCATGATCCGTCAGGTTCTCGGCTCCCGTGCGCATCGGGACGGCTCGCACTGATCTTGCATGATCATGCGCGCCGCTCGCGTCAGCCCGCCGCCAGATGGATCACGTTCCACGACGCCGGCTTTAGCGTCAGGCGCAATCGTCCACGGTCCATGTGCGCGCCCTGAAGCGGCGCCGGTTTTACCCGCTCGGGCGCGTCCTTGGTGTTGGTCGCCCCGAGATCGTCGTGGCAGAGCTCGAGCGCTTCGCCAATTGCAAGCCGACCAAAGCTTCGCGCTTCGAGACTCACCTCGATCTCTTGCGTCAGGTCGCGGTTGAGCAGGAAGAGCGACAGGCCACCGTCTTCCCCCGCAACGGCCGCGACCTTCAGATAGGCCACGTTGGGAATCGGAAACATCGGTTGCTGCCCGTCGCGCGGATCGTAATAGGTCGAATCGTAGGTTTCAGACTCGACTTGCGTGCGCAAGACCTTGCCGCGACCGAGGCGGCTCATCTGGGCAAAGGGATAGAAGGTCGTCTGGCGCCACGCCGCCCCGCCCGTCTCGGTCATGATCGGCGCGATGGCGTTGACGAGCTGCGCGAGGCAGGCGGTTCTCACCCGATCGGCGTGATTGAGCAGGGATATGCAGGCGCCGCCGAAGGCAAGCGCATCCTCCATGGTGTAGATTTCCTCCAGGATCGACGGCGCCACCGGCCAGCCCTCCCAAACCCGATTGGCCCGGCCACGCCGCGTCCGGTACCAGACGTTCCACTCGTCGAAACTGAGCATCATGCGCTTGTGCGAGCGCCGCTTCGCGGCGACCGCATCCGCGATGGCGACGACCTCGTCGATGAAGCGGTCCATCAGATCGGGGCTGGCGAGGAAGGACGGCGTGTCCTGCTTGTAGTTGTTGAGATAGGTGTGAAGGGAGATGTATTCGGCGTGATCGAAGGTGTGCTCGATCACCGTGTCCTCCCACTGGCCGAAGGTCGGCATGTTGCGCCCCGACGAACCGCAGGCCGCGAGCTCGATGGACGGATCGATCCAGCGCATCATCTTGGCGGCTTCGCGCGCCAGCGCGCCGTAGGCGTCGGCGCTCTTGTATTCCATCTGCCAGGGGCCATCCATTTCGTTGCCGAGGCACCAGAACTTGACGCCGTGCGGCTTGTCCCAACCGTGCGCGCGGCGCAGGTCCGACCAGGCGGATCCGCCGGGATGGTTGCAATACTCCACGAGGTTGCGCGCGGCATCGCCGTTGCGCGTGCCGAGATTGACCGCGAGCATCGGCTCGACCTCCGCGGCCTTGCACCAGTCCATGAACTCGTTGGTGCCAAAGCTGTTGGGCTCGGTGCTGAACCATGCGAGGTCGAGGCGTGCGGGGCGCTTCTCCACCGGGCCGACGCCATCTTCCCAATTATAGCCGGAGACGAAGTTGCCGCCGGGATAGCGGATGATGGTCGGGCCGAGTTCCTTCACCAGCGCCAACACGTCCTTTCGAAAGCCGTTCTTGTCCGCCGTGGGATGGCCGGGCTCGTAGATGCCGCCGTAGACGCAGCGGCCGAGATGCTCGACGAACGCGCCGAACAGTCGGGGATCGGTCTGGCCGATGGCGAAATCGCGATCCATCAGAACGCTGGCTTTTCTCATGCTCTTCTCTCTGACGCCTTCGGGCTGGTGTGACGGATCAAGCTGATAATGCGGAGTTCGCGACGTCCGGCAATAGTACGGCCTCGCGCAACTGGCGGGAATATGGATGCTGCGGCGCCGTCAGGATCGCCCGCGCGTCGCCGCTTTCCACCACACTCCCCTCCTGCATGATCATGATGCGGTCGGCGACATAGTAGGCGGTGGCGAGATCATGCGTCACATAGATGATGGAGATGCCGAGAGCGTCGCGCAACGTCTTGAACAGATTGACGATGGAGATGCGAAGCGACGCATCGATCATCGACACCGGCTCGTCGGCGACGATCAGCCTCGGACTTGAGAGCAGCGCACGCGCAATCGCAACCCGTTGAAGCTGCCCGCCGGACAGCTCGTGCGGATAGCGATGCCGGATTTCCGTCAGCGAAAGCCCGACCTTGTGCAAGGCATCATCGACGGCCGTCTCGGGTGTGACCGGCGACGCCGCGAAGCGGCGCTGGGTCATGAACAGATAGCGCTCCAGCCGCTTCAGCGGGTTGAACGCTTCGAACGGATTCTGGAAGATCGGCTGCACGTGGTGCATGAAGGCCAGGCGGCGCGCGCCGGTGCGGATGGTTGCGAGATCGACGCCGTCGAACAGCAGCCTGCCGCCGGTCGGCGTCTCGATATTCAGAATCATCCGTGCAAGCGTCGTCTTGCCGCTGCCGGTTTCGCCGATGACAGCCAGAATCTCCGGCCGCCGCGCATCGAGGCGGAAGCTGACGTCCCTGACAGCGGCAACGCGTTGGCCAGACAGCAAGCCTCCGCGAACGAAAGTCTTGCTGACTTCTGAAACATCGAGCAGCACGTCGCTCATGCCCGATCGCTCCCGTTGACCGCAAAGCACGCCACGCGATGCGCCGGCGCGGCCTCGGCCATGGCTGGGACCTCGCGGCGGCAGACCTCCATCGCCAGCGGACAGCGCGGATGAAAGCGGCATCCCGCAGGCGGATCGGCAAGATTGGGAGGCGCGCCCTCCAGTCCCCGTCGGGGCCGATCATCGCCGATTCGGGGCAGGCTCGAAATGAGGTGGCCGGTGTAGGGATGCCGCGGATTGCGAAAAATCTCCGCCGTCGCGCCCTCCTCGATGAGGCGTCCGGCATACATGATGCCGAGGCGGTCGGTCACGTTGGCATGGACGCCCATGTCATGGGTCACGAACAGGACGGATGCGCCGATCTTGCGCTGCAGGCCGGTGATCATGCCGAGCACCTCCTTCTGCACCACGACGTCGAGCGCGGTCGTGGGCTCGTCGGCGATGATGAAATCGGGCCGGCAGATAGTGGCAAGTGCGAGCGTCGTGCGTTGACGCATGCCGCCCGACAACTCGTGCGGATAGGCCGCCAGCACCGAGGGGTCGAGTCTCAGCCGCGCCAGATGCGCGACCACCTGCTGCTCGAACTCTGTGCGGCTTCCCCCGACATGCGGATAGGCAAAATCGTAGAAGGACGCGCGGACGCGGCGCACCGGGTTGAGCACGCTCATCGAGCCCTGCATGACATAAGACAAATGCCGCCAGCGGATCCGTGCCACCTCCGAAGGCGGCGCGCGGTGCAACCCGCCATAGCCGGGCAGGAAGGCAAAATCCACGCTGCCGCCGACGATCTCCAGCGGCGGCCTGACCGCGCCCGCGACCGCCTTCACCAGCGTGGTCTTGCCGGAGGAGGATTCGCCGGCCAGCCCGTAGATCTCGCCGCGGCGTACCGTGAAGCTGACGCCATCGACGGCCCTCACCTCGCGCGCGGCCCCGAAGCGGCTGGTGCGGTAGTACGCCTTGAGGTCGCGGACCGACAGGATCGGTTCGGCGACATCAGACGTCGGCGGTTGCGCGGGCTTATCGGCAGACTTGGCGTGCATCACGATGCACCCCCGACGCTGCGCAGCCGGCTGCGCGGATCGATGTAGTCGTTCATCGACACCGCCAGCAGGAACAGGCCGATGAAGGTCATGATCACGGCAATGGTTGGAAAGGCGATCCACCACCAGACCCCGGCCACCATCGCGGTGTGCTGGTTGGCCCAATAGATCATGCCGCCGATGGTCGGCGTGTTGATGTCGGTGAAGCCGAGCACCGCGAGCGTCACCTCCAGCCCGATCGACCAGACCATGTTGTTCATGGTGGTCGAGAACACGATCGGCAGCACGTAGGGCAGATGCTCCTGCATCAGAATCTCGCGCGTCGTCATGCCGGAGAACAGGCTGGTCTCGGTGAATTCGCGGCTCTTCAGGCTCATGGCGACCGAACGGATCAGCCGCGCATCATAGGCCCAGCCGAGACAGGCCATGATCAGCGCCAGCATCAGCCAGGACATGCGGTCGCGCATCACGAAATAGAACAGCACCAGGAGCGGAAGCAGGGGAATGACGATGAAGGTGTCATTGACCGACATCAGCGCGCGGTCGATCCAGCCGCCGCTGTAGCCAGCGAGGAGCCCGATCGCGAGCGCGAGCAGACGGCTGATCAGGGCGACGGTGCAGCCGAACAGCAGCGTGTTGCGGAGCGCAAAGCTCAATTGCCAAAATACGTCCTGGCCGCGCGACGTCGTGCCGAACCAGTAGGTCGTCGATGGCGGCAGGTCCGGCGGCACCACATAGACGTCCTGCGGCGGATAGGGCGAGAAACTCGCCAGCACCGACAGCAGCAGCACTGCGCCGACGAGCACGGCGCCGATCCGGAATTCGAGGTTGTGACGCAAGAGGTCGCGCAGGATCGCGGCCATCAGCGCACCTTCACCCGGGGATCGAGCAGCGGATACAGCAGGTCGATCGCGAGCACCGCGATCGAGACGCCGAGGATCGAGACGGTGGTGACGCCGAGCACGAGGCCGTAGTCACCGGCATAGACGGCGTCGACCAGCAGAGAGCCCAGGCCGGGATAGCCGAAGACTTTTTCCGTGATCACGGCGCCGTTGAAAATGCCGCCGAGCGAGATGGCGAGGCCCGTCACCTGCGGCACCAGTGCGTTGCGCATCACGTAGGAGGACAGGATACGCCAGCGCTCGACACCCGCGAGCTCGGCATAGACAACGTAGTCCTCGGTCACGACGTTGGACACCAGCGCGCGCATGCCTAAGAACCAGCTTCCGACGCCGATCAGGATCAGGGAGAGCGCAGGCAGGATGGCGTGCTGCAGGACGCTGGTGACGAAGTCGACGCTCAGCGTTTGCGGCAGGTTCATCGCCGAACCGCCCGATATCGGCAGCACCGGCCAGAGGAAGCCAAACACGATCAAGAGCAGCAGCGCCAGGATGTAGTAGGGGATCGGGTGCAGCCCCATGGCGACCACGCCCATCAGCTTCAGCCCGCGGTTGGTGCGGTCGTAGCCGGCAAGGCCGCCGAGCAGCGTGCCGAGCCCCCAGGCGATGAGGGTCGAGACCGAGAGCAGGCCGACGGTCCAGGGCAAGGCACGGACGACGAGGGTGGAGACCGGGGTCGGAAACGCGGACAGCGACGGGCCGAAGTCAGCGCGCAGGATGCGCTTCCAGAACACCCAATACTGCTCGACGCGCGAGCCTGACAGGCCGTAGAGCTCGCGCAGCGACTTACGCATCTCCTCGATCGCGGCCGGCGCCGTGTTGCCATAGGAGGTGACCACCGAGATCGACTGCTCGACCGGATCGATCGGGGTCGCATGGGTGATGACGTAAGCGAGATTGACGCCGATGAAGACGACGAGCGCGAACTGCGCCAGCCGCCGGATCGCATAACCGAGGTAGCCACTCACTGCGTGCTAGCCGGCCGGCTTGAGCTTGACGAACATGTAGCGCGAATTCCCCCAGTTCGGGACCGGATTGGCGTACGGATTCTCCGAGGTCGGAAATCCCGTCCAGTAGGTCTGGTCCATGGCGGTGAAGACGTTATAGGCCATCAGCGGAATGGTCGGCATCTCCTTCACCGTGAGCTTGACGTAGTCCTTGCCGAGCTCGGTCGACCGGGGATCGTCGAAGCCGACGGTGCGAATCTGCTCGATGATCTTGTCGAGCGCGGGGCTCGACCAGCGCTGCCAGTTGCGCGGCGGCTGGGGCTTGCCGGGCTCGACGACGAATTGCGAATGCCAGCTGTCGAGGAAGTAGGACAGGTCCTGGTTGCCGCCCCAGGTTTCGACGCTCCAGCCGATAAAAGTGTCGAAATCGCCGGCGGCGCGCCGCGTCGGCAACGTGCCCTGCGCCACGTCGATCCTCGCATCGATGCCGGCCTGCTTCCATTGCTGCACGATCATGGTGCCGGCCCGCGTCATCACCGGACGCAGGTCGCCCTCGACCATGACGCGGACGGTGAAGGGCTTTCCGTCCGGCGTGGTCCAGGCACCGCCGCGCTTGGCAAAGCCCGCCTTCTCCAGCAGTTCCTGCGCAGCTTGCGGATCGGTCTTCCACCAGCCGAGGCCGAAGGCGCGGGCGACCTCGGTGGGATCGGACGGGATCTGCTCACCCATCGACGGCCGCAGCATGTCGGCGATCTGCTTGCCGACGGTCGGATCGTACGGCTTGATCTTGCGCTTGCCGGTGTCGAGCTCGAACTCCTTGAGCCACGCCTCCATCGGCTGATGATAGGTCGCAGGGTGCGTACCGGTCGGCGGCACGCCGATCGCCGAGATGGTCGCAGCACCCCGATAGGCCGCCATCGAGACAGCCTTGATGTCGATCAGCAGCGCCAGCGCCCAACGCACGTCCGGGTTCTTGAACAGCTCGTTCTGCGTGTTGAAGATGACGGCGGGCAACGTCGGATCGGGATGGCCGTAAGGAAACCCCTTGAACCAGGCCCGTGTCGCCTTGCTCTGCTTGGCGAGCGCGAACATGCCCTCGGGCGCGATGTCGTGGACGACGTCGAGCTCGTGGTTGAGCTGCGCAATCACGCGCTTGTCGGGCGGGCCGGGATCGACATAGGCGAGATATTTGGGTCCGGGCTTGCCGTAGCGGCCGAGCGAGGTGCGCTGCCAGTCGTCACGAAGCTGCCAGATGTACCATTTGCCATCGGGATCGTAGCTCGAGAGCACATAGGCGCCGAGCGACACCGGCTTGTTGAAATCGAACTTTGCGGGATCCTCGACCTTCTCGAAGACGTGCTTGGGCAAGATCCACACCGCGCCCCAGCGCACCGTGAAATTGGCATGGAACCGCGAGTTCGGCTTCTTGAGCTTGAACACGACGGTGTAGGGATCGGGCGCAGTGACGGAGGCGACATTGCTCGCCAGCACCGCGCTGAAGCGCATGCCCGGATTCTTGATCTGGGTCATCACGGTCGCGACGACGTCGTCGGCCGTGAACTCGACGCCATCGCTCCAGAAAATGCCCTTGCGCAGCTTTGCCGTCATCTCGGTGAAGTCGGCATTGTATTGCGGCTTGTCGGCGGCGAGCGAATTGTCCCAGACCCCGTCGAGGCCGCTTTCGGGATCGATGTACCAGAGCGTGTCGAGGGCTGCCTGCTGCAGCCCGTTCGACTGCGAGCCGGCATTGATGGCCCAGATGTTGAACCAGCCGGCGTTCTTGATGGTCCCTTCCGGGTTCTCCAGGATCAGGAGCTCTTTTCGCGGGATATTCTGCGGGATGCCCTGCGCATTGGCGGAAACCGCGAGCAGGACAAGCTGCGACACCAGCACGCACGCGACCAGCAACCATGCACGGATACGGCCCATCGTGACCTCCCTGATCGTGCAGTTGATCTCCACGCTTGCTTTGCGCGGATGGTAGAGGCGGCGGGGCCCGCGAACAACAGAAATCTGAATGATTTCAGAGGGGATGGTTTGCCGGGCTCGGTCTAATCTTGCGGGCGCCTGCCCCTGCCCTCAAAAAGACGTCGAAAACAACCCCGTGCACAGTAGAAATTTCCGGCCCCTCCTCGTAATTCTTTTTTTACGAATTTCGTTTGACCCGTCGGGCAAATCAGGGCTATATTGACATCATCGCCGGCTCCGCGACATCGAAGCGGATTAGCTGCTCGCCGGCGCGTCAGTCGCCCAGCGGCCCCTTGGCGTCCCCGTCGCTCCCCTTCACCAGCTCGTACTTGATCCGCCGCATGCGGGCCTGGGCTTCGAGCGGCTTGCAATAGGCCGTCGAGGCGGCGAGCAAGTCGATCGCCGCGAGAAGGGCGTAGCGCGACGCCGTCGGCTTGAGCGCATCGGGCGCTTCGGGCACGTGCACGCCGAGCGCGATATCGGCGATGGAGGCCAGCCGGCTTTGCGGCCTGGTAATCGCAACGATCAGCGCGCCGTATTGTCTGGCGATCCTGGCTGCCTCGATCACCTCGTTCGCCGCACCCGTGGTCGAGATGGCAATGACGACATCGCCCTCACCAAAGGTCGCGGCGATCATGCGCATCAATCTGGGATCGGAGGTGTGGGAGACGGCGATTCCGAGACGAAAGAAACGGTTCTGAACCTCCATCGCCGCAAGGGTCGAGCCGCCGCCCACGCCGAAAGCGGCAAGCTTCGAACAGCGCGAGATGGCTTCGGCGGCCCGCTCGACGTCCTCCTTGCGCAGCCCCTCCTCGGCGGTGGCAATGGCGCGACGAATTTCCTGGAACACAGACCGCCAGAGCGCGGGGCGCGCCAGATCGGTTCCGACATGCGGGGGCAGCTCGACGTAGATCCGCCCAACCGCCATGGCCTGAGCAAGCCTCACCTTGAGGTCACGGACACCGCGGCAGCCGACCGAGCGGCTGAACCTGGTCACCGTCGGTTCACTGACGCGCGCCCGGCGGGCAAGCTCCGCATTGCTGGCGTGAATGGCAAACTCGACATCGGCCAGCAGCGCCGTGGCAACGCGCTGCTCCGAGGGGCTGAGATCCGGGACGCTCTGCCGGATGAGAGAGACGATGTCGCCGACCACAACAGCGTCACGGCCTGATGGCGTCGAGACTGCCGCCCCGGCGGCTTTCGCCGGATGAATTTGCTTCGCACGCGGCATGCGCGTCCTTCCCGAGGCCATATCAACCTGCGCGTCCGGCATTCATGTAAGAAACATTCAGCATCGGCGGTCCAAAAATTGGCCTATCGGCGATGAATAGCAATTTTTTGCTTGAAATCTAGCATATTGTGTATGTAACTTTCAAACAACGTGCCGCCCGGCCAAAGGCCTGAGGCACATCCCCTGCACGCGAGAGGCAGGCGGTTCAAATAGGTGGGAGGGGCGATCATGAGATACGGTCTCAGTGTCGTGACGCGTGGCGCCGCAGGCATCGCCATCGCGTTGTTTCTGAACGCGCAGGCGAGCGCGGCCACCTTGCTTCGCGAAGCCACCATCGGCGAGCCGCCGCCGCTCGATGTCATGCTGACGACGGCAGACGTCGCGTCGGTGATCGGCCGCCACATCTTCGAAACCCTCTATGCGCTGGATTCGACCTATACGCCGCGCCCGATGCTGGCCGAGAGCGAACGTGAGGCGGACGGCGGCAAGACCATCGTCATCAAGCTGCGCGAGGGCGTTTCCTTCCACAACGGCAAGGAGATGACCGCCAAGGACGTTGTCGCCTCGACGAAGCGATGGGGTGATTTCGGCGCGCGCGGCAAGCTCCTGATGGCGGCGGCCACCTCGGTCGAAGCGACCGGAAAGTATGAGGTCACGCTGAAGCTCTCGGCACCGAACGGGGCCTGGAAGAATCTGATCGCGGACGTCAATGGCGGACTTGCGATCTATCCGGAAGACATCGCCGCCAACGCTGGAAACAAACCGATCGAGCAGAAGGACTATATCGGCACCGGGCCTTACAAGTTCGTGGAGTGGCGGCCGAACCGCTACGTCGAGGTCGAGAAGTTCGACGGCTACAAGCCCGTGAAGGACAAGGCCGACGGCTTCGCCGGCGCCCGCGCCGCCGTCTTCGACAAGATCCGGTTCATTCCGGTGCCTGATGTCGGCACGCGCGTGAGCGGGGTGCAGGCAGGCGACTACGACTATGCGGAGATGATCTCCGGCGATCTCTACGAATCCCTCAGCAAGGATCCATCGGTCCAGGTGCAGCGGACCAACGCGCCGATCTTCGGCCTTTTCTTCATGAACTCGAAGCAGGGAATCCTGAAGGACAACTACAAGCTCCGGCGCGCCATCCAGACCGCACTGGACAAATCGCAGGCCCTGCGCGTCGCCTTCGGCCCAAAGGACCTGTGGAACGCGGAAGGATCAATCTTTCCCAAGGGCACGCCCTGGTACTCGACGGAGGGCGTTTCCAACTACAGTCCGCGCGATCCGAAGAAGGCCAAAGAACTCGCCAAGGAGGCGGATTACTCGGGAACTCCCATCCGCCTGCTCGTCTCGACGAACTATCAGGCGCACTATGACGAAGCCGCCGTCTTCACCCGCCAACTGGCCGACGCCGGGATCAATGTCCAGATGATGGTCGTCGATTGGGCAACCCTTTTGAAGATGCGCGGTCAGCCGGAACAGTGGGACATCTTCGTCACCCACCATTCGTTCTCGCCGGACCCGCTGCTCCTGACGTTCCTGAATGCGAGCTATCCCGGCTGGTGGGACAGCCCCGAGATCGGCGCGCTTCGGGCCGACCTGATCAAATCGACCGATCCGGCCGCACGCAAGTCGACATGGGACAAGATCCAGGCGCTGGTCTACGATCAGGTGCCGGTCATGAAAGTCGGCGACGCCTACACCTACGACATCGCGTCTCCCAAGCTCAAAGGGCTCAACCCGAACGGCCCTGCGTTCTGGAACGTGTCGACGAAGTAAGGACGGGCAATGAGGCCGCAAGGAATGTCGAGCGCCGGCAACGTCACACGTCGTTGCCGCTGATCGGCCGCGCAATCACATGTGGTCTTACGTACTCAAGCGCGCGGGAACGACGGCGGTGACGCTTCTGGCGGCGTCCGTCATCATCTTTGCGTTCATCCATGTCGTGCCAGGTGATCCCATTTACGTTCTGCTCGGCGACACCGCCACGCCGGATCAGATCGACGCGCTGCGGCACCAGTTCGGTCTCGATCGACCGATCATCGTTCAATATCTGACCTGGGTCGGCCATGTGCTCGAGGGCGACCTCGGACGTTCCATCTTCTTCCAGGCGCCGGTGCTGTCGGTGATTGCCGATGGCGCCGAGACCAGCGCTTTGCTCGCCACCATGACGATGATCTGGGTGACAATCATCGGCGTGCCGATCGGCATGATCGCGGCGGTCCGGCACGGCACATGGCTCGACCAGGGCCTGTCAGGTGGGGCGATGCTGATGGCTTCGATACCCACGTTCTGGGTCGGGCTCTATCTGATCCTGATCTTTGCCGCCTGGCTCGGCTGGTTTCCGAGCTCCGGTTATCCCTCGATCTTCGAGGGCGGCGGCGCCGCCAATCTGCGCTACCTCGTCCTCCCCAGCCTGGCGCTCGCGGCGCCGAATGCCGCGCTGATCCTGCGGTTGACACGCGCCAGCATGCTCGACGTCGCCCGCGAGGACTACGTGCGCACGGCGCGCGCAAAGGGAATCCGCCCGTGGCAGGTCGTGCGCCGGCACATCCTGCGCAATGCGCTGCTGGCCGTGGTGTCGGCATTCGGCTTCACCTTCGCAGCGCTGCTCTCCGAAGCGGTGGTGACCGAAACGGTGTTTGCCCTGCCCGGCATCGGCCGCCTCGTCGTCCAGTCGATCCTGCGCCGCGACTACCCGGTGATCCAGGGCGTCATCCTGGTCATCGTCGTCGTGTATCTTCTGGTCAATCTGATCGTCGATCTGAGTTACCGATTGCTCGACCCGCGGGTCGAACTGCAATGAGGCACGACGGCGCGATCCTGTGGCTAAAGCCGTTCGTCGCCCGCCCGATCGCGCTGGCGGGGCTGGGCATCCTTCTGGCAACCGTGCTCGCTGCCGCTTTCGCCCATTGGCTCGCGCCTTACGATCCGTACGCGATCGATCCGATGATCCGCCTGACGCCCCCGAACGCCGCCCATTGGTTCGGGACGGACCAGTTTGGCCGGGATACCCTGTCGCGCGTCATCCAGTCCGCGCGCATGGCGCTTCTGATCGGCTCCGGTGTGGTCGTCTTTGCGCTCGCGACGGGCGTGCCGATCGGGGTCCTTTCGGCTCTGTTCCCTCGACTGGGTCACGTGCTGATGCGCATGGTGGACGTGCTGATGGCCTTCCCGGCGCTGCTGCTCGCACTCGGGCTAATCGTCATTCTCGGCCCGAGCGTGGCCAATGCCATTCTGGCCATCGGGGTCGGCTACATGACGACGACGACGCGGATCGTTTACGGCCTGACGCTGCGCCTGCGCGCGGAGACCTATGTCGAGGCATCCCGCAGCATGGGCGCGGGAACTTTATGGCTCATCGGCAAGCACATCCTGCCGAACCTGGTCTCACCGCTCCTGGTGCAGGCGAGCTTCGTGTTCGCTTTCGCGCAGCTTGGCGCGGCGTCGCTCGACTTCCTCGGCCTCGGCGCGCCGCCGGAGATTCCGAGCTGGGGCAACATGCTGGCGGAATCGCGCACCTTCATCACCCGCGCGCCGTGGCTGCTGTTCTTCCCCGGCATGATGATCGTGGCGACGGCATTTTCGCTCAACCTTGTCGGCGATGCGCTGCGTGATCGGCTCGATCCGCGGTTCCGTCAGGTCTTTGGCGAGAAAGGCTAGGCCGTGCTGTCCGTTCACGACCTTACGGTATCAATAGGGCCCGAGACCGCACCGCTCGACATCGTCGCAGGCGTGTCCTTCGACATTGCCAAGGGCGAGATACTCGGGCTCGTCGGCGAATCCGGCTGCGGCAAGAGCATGACGTCACTTGCGGTCATGGGACTGCTGCCGCAGCCCGGTCCTCGGGTCCGGGCCGGGCGGGTCCTGCTGGAGGGCAGCGACGTGACGCAGTTGCAGCCCTGGCAACGCGTCGAAGCGGGCCATGGCCGCATGGCCATGATCTTTCAGGAGCCGATGACCTCGCTCAACCCGGTGCGCCGGATCGGCGATCAGATCGCCGAAGCCGTAAAAGTGCATGACGGGACTTCGGGTGCCGCCGCGCTTCTCCGCGCGCGCGAACTGCTCGAGCTGGTGCGCATGCCCGACCCCGCAATGCAGTTGTCGGCCTATCCGCATCAATTGTCCGGCGGTCAACGCCAGCGGGTCATGATCGCGATTGCGCTGGCCTGCCGGCCGCAGGTCTTGATCGCCGACGAGCCGACCACCGCGCTCGATGTGACCATTCAGGTGCAGATTCTCGGGCTCTTGCGCGAGCTCTGCAATCGCCTCGATATGGCGATCCTGTTCATCACCCACGACATGGGGGTGATCGCCCAGCTCGCCGACCGGGTGGCTGTCATGTATGCGGGCCGTATCGTGGAAACCGCGCCGGTCGAGGCGCTGTTCGACAGGCCGCGCCACCACTACACACGCGGGCTGATGGATTGCATGCCGTCGCGAAATTCCGGCGCGCGCCGCCTGCCAACCATCTCGGGGCAGCCGCCGGCGCCCGGCACGGTCGGCGCCGGCTGCGTCTTCGCCTCGCGCTGCGCCGGGGTGCGCGAGCCGTGCCGTGTCGCCTCCCCGCCGCGCACCGGTGTCGCGAACGGACACGAGGTGCTCTGCGCGTTTCCGCTGAATGGCGGGGTCGCATCATGAGCGGCGATGCCATCCTCGAAATTCGAGACCTGAAAGTCTCGTTCAGAGTCAGGCGCGCCGGCCGGAAATACCAGGTGCAGGCGGTGGATGGCGCGTCGCTGTCACTCGCCGAGGGTGAGGTGCTCGGGATCGTCGGCGAATCCGGCTGCGGCAAGACCACGGTGGGCCGGTCCATCGTCGGGCTGGTTCAGCCCGACAGCGGCGCCATCAGCTTCAGGGGCGGCGAGATGATCGGCGCCGGCGGTACCAAGCTCCGCGAGATGCGCCTGAACGTGCGGATGGTTTTCCAGGACCCCTATGCATCGCTCAACCCGCGGCGCACGATCGGCGACGCGGTGGCGGAGGCCGGCGACATCAACGGCTTCTTCAAGAGCCGTGCCGAGCGCAGCGCGGCGATATCAGCCACGTTGACGGCCGTCGGCCTCGACCCGTCTTTCGCCGCCCGCTATCCGTACGAACTGAGCGGCGGGCAAAGGCAGCGGGTCGGTATCGCGCGCGCCATTCTTCCGACGCCCTCCATCGTCATCGCCGACGAGCCGGTTTCGGCCCTCGACGTGTCCGTGCAGGCCCAGGTGCTCAACCTGATGATGGACTTGCGCGAGGAGCTCAGACTGTCGATGCTCTTCATCTCGCACGATCTCGGCGTGATCGGACAGATCAGCAGCCGCGTCGCCGTGATGTATATGGGCCGGATCGTCGAGCAGGCCGCAACGCGGGCGGTTCTGGACCAGCCGCTCCATCCCTATACGCGCGCGCTGGTGGCAGCAATTCCGAAGCCGGATCCGACCAAGCGGATCCTGGGCGCGATCGAAACGGGTGAGCCGCCGAGCCTGTTCAAGCGTCCGCCCGGCTGCGCCTACGCGGCCCGTTGTCCGCTAGCCAGCGACCGCTGCCTGGTCGATGTTCCACAATTGCGGCCGGCAGGCACGGACGGGAGAGCAGTTGCCTGCCACAACGTATAGCGCCTGCTGACGACCAGCGCTTGGGGCGCGAAGCCCTTTGGGAACGTTGCACCGCGGCCCAAAGCACGGAATGAGGCCTGCCTGAGCGACTGCGATGTCGGGGAAGGGATGGTGGGCGCACCAGGGCTCCAACCTGGCGGCGAATATTGCGACCACGCACTGGCGGGATCCCGTTACGGGCTATGATTGGTTTTTTCCCCAGAATCGCCAATGGGTCGGATGGATCGGAACAAGTCTCTTGGTCTGACAATCAACCCAACCATCCTCTGAGCGGCGGCAGGGGAAGACGAGGGAATGGACTTCAGCGTTTTCGATAACGCTGAGTTCGAGATCTTCCGCAATGGGAGCGGTTGCGATCGGTTGCCAGTCCATCATTGGATGCTACTCCTCGCAGCGGCAAATCCCGACTACGCGCCATATCTGCTACAGCGATCGAAAAGTCTAGCTGGAGGGGGGCTGACGGCATTGACTGAAATCAATACTGACTGAAGGCGCGCGCCAATCACGAAAGGAGCGGGAACGATCCGGAATTCTCGCGAATCTTCATGCAGCGCAGGCTATGCCCCGCGCGCCAAGATGTCCTGCCGGACCAATTCCGATAGCGAAGAAGCCTGCATTTTCTTCATGACGGCTGCGCGATGTGTCTCCACCGTTCGTTGGTTGATGCGGAGGCGCGCGGCAATTTCCTTGTTCAAATGCCCGGCCACGACGAGGTCCATCACCTCGCGTTCCCGCTTGGTGAGCGCCGCGACTCGCATCGTCATAGCGGCCTGAGCGGCGGAGCGATCGGTTGGATTGGCAGCCTGCCGCAACGCACGGTCGATGGAAGCGAGCAATGTCTTGGGATCGACCGGCTTCTCGATGAAATCAAAGGCGCCAGCGCGCATCGCCTCGACCGCCATGGCGATGTCGCCCTGGCCGGTGATGACGATCGCCGGGAGCTTGCTACCGCGGGCGGAGAGCTGGGCCAGCATCTCCAGTCCGGTCAGGCCAGGCATGCGGACGTCGACGACAAGACAGCCGGTATACTCGGGCCCATAGGAGGCCAGGAATGACAACGCGTCGGCACTGGTCTTCACCTCGTAGCCGGCCTGGGTCAGCATGATCTGCATCGCTTCCCGGATTTCGCGATTGTCGTCGACGACGAAGATCGTCGTGCCGCGAAGCGCCGGAAGATGCTCAGGGGCCTGCGCCGGAACGGAGGTTCTCGCAGGCTGCGGCGAACTGGCAAGAAGCTGCCCGACGAGCCTCAGAAGCTCCCTCGCCTTGACGGGTTTGATGACACCGAAAAGCCCCCTCTCGCGGATCGCGTGTTGTTTGTCGGCCCTGACGTCTCCGCTCAAGATGATGACCGGAACCTGCCACGCAAGAGCGGAGCGCAGGGCGTCGGCAAGATGTATCCCGTCAAATTCCCCCGCCAGATTGTAGTCGGAAACGACGAGGTCGGGTCTTATGCCTTCCTTGCTGAGCAAATCCAACGCGGATCGTCCATTGGTGGCAGCAAACACACGGTGTCCCACCTGCGCAAGCATCGTTTCGAGAGCTTCCCGCACCGTGGGCTCATCCTCGACAATGAGGATGGTGCCGGTCCGTTTAAAACCCTCCTGTTGCAACTCTGCCGGTTGCCGGCCTGGCGTCGATGTCGCGTCGGCGAGCGGCACATCGATGGAAAAGACCGAGCCCTTATTGAGCCGGGAGCGCACTTCGATGCGATGCCCCAGGAGATCCGACAATCGCCGCACGATCGAGAGACCGAGACCGATTCCACCCCGCTGTGTGCCCTCGGCGACCTGAAAATACTCGTCGAAAATCTGCGGAAGCTGGCCCGCGGAAATGCCCATGCCGGTATCCCAGACTTCGATCCGCAGGCTGCTTCCGCGACGCCGGCAACCGAGGAGAACCTTTCCGCCGTCAGTGTACCGGATCGCATTGGAGAGCAGGTTGCGAACGATCTCCTCCAGCAGGCGCCGGTCGCTGCGCACTGTGAGCTTGGAGTGAACGGCCCGCCAGTCCAACCCCTTCTCTCTCGCCTGCTCGGCAAACGCGCCGCTGAGCGAGCGGACAAGATCCTCGACGGGGAAATCGGAAAATTTCGGACGAAACGTCCCGGCCTCGAGCTGATTGATGTCGAGCAGGGCGGCAAGCAGGTTCGCCATGGATTCGAGCGAGGATCCCAGCCGGACCAGCGTAGTCCGGGCCCGCTCATCCTCGACCTGCTGCTCCAGGGCACCGTGCAATAGCTTCAAGGTCTGCAACGGCTGGCGCAGGTCGTGGCTCGCGGCGGCGAGGAAGCGCGACTTCTCGCGATTGGCCTGTTCGGCGGCCTGCTTGGCCTCGGTGAGCTGCTCGGCGGCCTGCTTGAAAGCGGTGATGTCGGTGAACGAGATCAGGATTCGCTTTTCAGTCAGCCCTGCATCGTGGATCTCCTCGGCCGCGACCGCAAGCACGCGCTGCCCGAGCGGCGGCAGATCGAGTGCGATCTCGTAGCTTTCCGCGAGCTGCTTTCCATCCCTCACGCGTTCCAGGAATGCGCGCAGGGCCGGAACATCGAGATGATGAGCGTCGGTCTCGGGGAGCCGGAATCCCAGCGTGTCCTCGGGGCTGGCGCCGAAGAAGCGATAGAAGGACCGGCTGGCCGACACGACGCGAAGCTCCTCGTCGACGACGACCAGCGGCTCGCGGATCGTGTCG
>NZ_PPPT01000192.1 GCF_006483445.1 Bradyrhizobium guangdongense
CGGCACCGGCGCAACGGCGGTGTCGGCATAGAGCGACGGCGGCAGCGGAAGGCGGGCGTTCATTGCGAAACCATCAAAGCGGATGCAGCACACGCCGCAAAAAGTCCTGCGTGCGCGGATGCTGGGGTTGGTTGAGCACAGTCTTCGCAGGCCCCTGCTCGACGATGACGCCACCGTCGATGAACAGGACGCGGTCGGCGACGTCGCGCGCAAAACCCATCTCGTGGGTCACCACCACCATGGTCATGCCGTCATCGGCGAGCTTGCGCATGACAGAGAGGACGTCGCCGACCAGCTCGGGGTCGAGCGCCGAAGTCGGCTCGTCGAACAGAATAGCCTTCGGTTGCATCGCCAGCGCACGCGCAATGGCAACGCGCTGCTGCTGGCCGCCGGAGAGTTGCGGCGGATGTGCGTCGGCCTTCTCGGCCAGCCCCACCTGCGCGAGCAGCGCGCGGCCGCGCTCCAGCGCCTGGGCGCGCGGCTCCTGCTTTACGAAGAGCGGTCCTTCAACGACATTCTCGAGCGCGGTGCGATGCGGAAACAGGTTGAAGCGCTGGAACACCATCGACACTTGCGTCCGGATCGACACGATCGACGGCGCATCGCGGTTCACCCGCAGACCCTCGACGCTGATCTCGCCGCGGTCATAACTTTCGAGCCCGTTGATACAGCGCAAAATGGTCGACTTGCCGGAGCCTGAAGGACCGACGATGCAAACGACCTCGCCCTTCTCGACTGAGGCCGTGATGCCCTTCAACACCTCGACCTTGCCAAAGCTCTTGTGGACGTCCGTGAGCTCGATCATCGCTTGCCCGCCCGCTTCTCGAAGTGACGGACCAGCAGGATCAGCGGAATGCTCATGGTGAGATACATCAGCGCCACCAGCGTGAACACGCTGGTGTTCTTGAAGGTCGAGGACGCGATCAGTTTTCCTTGTAGGGCGAGCTCAGCGACCGTGATGGTGGAGGCTTGCGAGGAGTCCTTCAACATCATGATCATGACGTTGCCGTAGGGTGGCAGCACGATGCGCACGGCTTGCGGCAGCACCACGCGGCGCATGGTCAGCCACCAGCCCATGCCAATCGACTGCGCGGCCTCGATCTGGCCCTTGTCAATCGCCTCGATGCCGGCGCGGAAGTTTTCCGCCTGATAGGCCGAATAGGCGATTCCGAGCCCGAGGATGGCGGCCTGTAGCGCGGACAGTGTGACGCCGAGATCCGGCATCACAAAATAGAGGTAGAACAGCAGCACGATGATCGGGATGCCGCGGATCACGTTGATCACGCTGGCACTGATCCCGGAGAGGATGCCGATGCCGGACACCCGCATCAGCGCCCACAGCAGGCCCAACACGGTCGAAAGCAGCAGCGATCCGATGGTGACGATGATCGTGAGCGCGACGCCGTTCAGGAGGATCGGGAAGAACTCGACGGTGTCGCGCCAAAAACCCTGCATCGATCAGCCCTTCAGGCCCCACTTCTCCAGGATCTTGTCGACAGTGCCGTTCGCCTTCAGCTTGGCGAGCGAGCCGTTGATCTTGGCGAGCAGCTCCTGATCGGTCTTGCGCACGCCGATGCCGACCGAACCGACGGTGACGGGCTTGTAGCTGGCAACGAGCTTCACCTCGGGGAAGCCGCCCTGCTTGAGATTGTAGGCGAGGATCGGATAGTCGGCGAAGCCGGCCTTGAGGCGGCCGGCGTTCACGTCGCGCAGGATGTCGGGAATGGTGTCGTAGGCCTTCACTTCGGAGAACAAGCCGGTCTTCTTCAGGGCATCGACGAAGGCGGTGCCGACCTGGGCGCCGACGACCTCGCCCTTCAAATCCTCCTGGGAGGCGTAGGCTTTTGCGTCGCCCTTCGGCACGATGAGGCCTTCGCCATAGGTGTAAATCGGGTCGGAGAAGTCGATGACCTCCTTGCGCGGCGCGGTGATGAACATCGCGGCCGCGATGATGTCGATCTTGTTCGAGGTCAGCGACGGGATCAGCGCCGAGAACTGCATCGGCTCGATCTGCACGTTGAGGCCGGCATCCTTGCCGACTTCGGTGATGAGATCGACCATCACGCCCTGGATGGTGTTGGTCTTGGTGTCGAGGAAGGTGAAGGGAATGCCCGTCGGCGTCGAGCCGACCTTCAGCACCTGCTGCGCCTGGGACGGCAGGCTGACGGCAATGGCGAGCGCCGCAACCGCGGCCCGGACAATACGCTTCAACGGCATCGCAACCCCCTCTGGGTTCGGCCGACGGCGGCGCGCCGCGCTTTGCTGACAGACGTTGCGGGCCGCGCCGTTTCGGCCTATTTTCACCAATATGAAAATTTGGTCACACTTTGGCTGACGATGCAAGCGGTTTTCATGCACATGAAGGAAGCGGTTTGACGTGAGCGGTGGCAAGAGAATGCGCAGACCGGCCGCCTCCAAGCCGGTGAAGAAGGCCAAGGTAGCAGCCAGATCGGCTGCGAAGCCAGCCGAGCCTGCGATGGACATCGCGGTCGGGCGCCGCATCCGCGATCTCAGGCGGACGCGACAACTCTCGCTGGAGACGGTGGCCGAGCGCACGTCATTGTCGATCGGCTTCCTCAGCCAGATCGAGCGCGGCCTTTCGTCACCGTCGCTGCGCGTGCTTGCAACCATCGCCGACGTGCTCGGCGTCGGCATCGCCGCGCTGTTCGGCGCGAGCCCGAGCGCGGACGGCACGAGCGATCACGTCGTGACGCGCGGGCTGCAGCGGCCGGAGTTAAAACTCTGGCGCACGGGCATCTCGAAGCAATTGCTGAGCCCGGCGGGTGCGGAGAACAAGCTCAATCTGTTTCTCGTGCATCTCGAGCCCGGCGGCTCCACCGGCGACGAGCTCTACACCCATGACGGCGAAGAGGCCGGCCTCGTGCTCGAAGGCGAGATGCTGCTGACGGTGGATACGGAGACGTGGTCGTTGAAGGAAGGCGACAGCTTTCGGTTCGCCAGCCGGCGGCCACACCGGTTTTCCAATCCGGTAGATGATGCGAAGGCCGTGGTGCTGTGGGTGAATTCCGTGACGGGGGCGACGTAACTCTTCTGCCTCTCCCCCGTCATTGCGAGCGCAGCGAAGCAATCCAGAATCTCGCCGCGGATGCGGTCTGGATTGCTTCGCTACGCTCGCAATGACGTGGAGGGAGCGTCAGCCGAACCGGTGACTATACCGCTCGACCGTCAGCTCGCTGGTGTCGATCTCCGGCTTCTTGCCGGAGATCATGTCGGCGAGCACGCGGCCGGAGCCGCAGGCCATGGTCCAGCCGAGGGTGCCATGACCGGTGTTGAGGTGCAGGTTGGCGTAGCGCGTCGCGCCGATCACGGGCGGGCCGTCCGGCGTCATCGGACGCAGGCCGGACCAGAACGTCGCCTTGGAGAGATCGCCGCCGCGCGGGAAGAGATCGGTCAGGGAATGATCGAGCGTGGCGCGGCGTGCCGGATAGAGCTTATCGGAATAGCCCGAGATCTCCGCGGTGCCGCCGACACGGATCCGATCGCCGAGCCGCGTGATCGCGACCTTGTAGCTCTCGTCCATCACGGTCGATTCCGGCGCGCCTGAGGCGTCCTTGATGGGCACCGTGATCGAATAGCCCTTTACCGGATAGACCGGCAGCGAAATGCCGAGTGGGGCGACGAAGCGCGACGACCAGCTTCCGAGGGCTACGACATAGGCATCCGCCTGGAGCGTGCCGGCGCCGGTGGAGACGCCGGTAATCTTCGATGCATCGGCGATCAGACCGTTGATGGCCGTGTCGAACATGAAGCGCACGCCGAGCTTTTCGGCCTCGCGCGCCAGCGCCTGCGTGAACATGTGGCAGTCGCCGGTCTCGTCCTGCGGCAATCGAAGCCCGCCGGCGAATTTCTCCTTCACGCTGGCCAAGGCGGGCTCGGCCGCGATGCAGCCTTCGCGGTTCAACACCTCGTAGGGCACGCCATACTGCTTGAGCACGGCGATATCCTCGACCGTGCCATCGAGCTGCGACTGGTAACGGAAGAGCTGCAACGTGCCTTGCGAGCGCTCGTCATACTTGATGCCGATGTCGCTGCGCAGCACGCGGAGGGCGTCGCGGCTGTACTCCGCGATCGGGATCATGCGGCTCTTGTTGACGGCGTAGCGCGCCGACGTGCAGTTGCGCAGCATCTTGAGGAGCCACAGCCACATCACGGGATCGACCTTGGGCCGGATCACCAGCGGGCCATGCTTCATCAACAGCCATTTGACCGCCTTCACGGGAACGCCGGGGCCGGCCCAGGGCGATGAATAGCCGGGTGAGACTTCGCCGGCATTGGCAAAGGAGGTCTCGAGCGCCGGCTGCGGCTGACGGTCGACGACCGTCACGTCATGGCCGGCGCGCGCAAGGTAGTAGGCAGAGGTGACACCGATGACACCGCTGCCGAGAATGACGACTTTCACGATTGACTACGCTCCCGCGGCGTCAGTGCGCCGCTTCAAACTATCAGAACTCCACCAGCCGCGGGAGCAATAATCAGGCCACGCGCTTGATGGCGTCGCCGAGGATCGAGACCATCCGGTCGATGTGGCTCTTCTCGACAATCAGGGGCGGCGACATCGCGAAGGAGTCGCCGGCCATGCGCAAATAAAGACCGGTGTTGAAGCAGTCGACCATCACGTCATAGCCGCGCGCACCGACGACGCCTTCACGCGGCGCCAGCTCGACCGCGCCCATCAGGCCGCAATTCCGGATGTCGATGACGTTCGGCAGACCTTTGAGCGAATGCAACGCATCCTGCCAGTACTGGGCGATCGACGCACCGCGCGTCAGCAGGCCCTCGTCCTTGTAGATGTCGAGCGTCGCGAGGCCTGCAGCGCAAGCGACCGGATGCGCCGAGTAGGTGTAGCCGTGGAACAGCTCGATCTGGCCTTCGGGGCCGGTCATCAGGCCGTCATAGATCTTGCGGGCGGCGAACACCGCGCCACACGGCACGGTGCCGTTGGTGATGCCCTTGGCCGTCGTCATCAGGTCCGGCGTAACACCGAAATAGTTGGCGGCGAACGGCGTGCCGAGACGGCCGAAACCGGTGATGACCTCGTCGAAGATCAGGAGGATGCCGTGCTTGTCGGCGATCTCGCGCAGGCGCTTGAGGTAACCTTGCGGCGGCGGCAGCACCGCGGTCGAACCCGGCACCGGCTCGACGATGACGGCGGCGATGGTCTCGGCGCCGTGCAGCGCGACTAGGCGCTCGAGGTCGTCAGCGAGCTCGGCGCCATGCGCCGGCTGCTCCTTGGCAAAGGCGTTGCGGCTGAGATCGTGGGTGTGGCGGATGTGGTCGACGCCGGGCAGATGGGTCGCAAAGGCGCGACGGTTGGCGACCATGCCACCGACCGACATGCCGCCGAAACCGACGCCGTGATAGCCGCGCTCGCGGCCGATCAGGCGGGTGCGGGTCGGCTGGCCGTTGGCGCGGTGATAGGCGAGCGCGATCTTGAGCGCGGTGTCGACCGACTCGGAGCCGGAATTGGTGAAGAAGATGCGGTCGAGCCCCTTGGGCGCGATCTCGGCGAGGCGCTCGGCGAAGTCGAAGGACAGCGGATGGCCCATGTTGAACGAGGGCGCGAAATCCAGCGTCATGAGCTGCTTCTCGACCGCAGCTGCGATCTGCTTGCGGCCGTGGCCGGCGTTGACGCACCAGAGGCCGGCGGAGCCGTCGATCACCTGGCGGCCATCGACCGTGGTGTAGTGCATGCCTTCCGCGGAGGAGAACAGCCGCGGCGCCTTCTTGAACTGGCGGTTGGCCGTGAACGGCATCCAGTGCGCATCGGTCTTGATGGTGTTCGGAATCTGGTGAAGGGTCACGGGCCACGCTCCTTTGCTGACCCGCTAGCAGAGCCACGGCGGCCGAGGGGCAACAAGTCCTTTTCTGTCTGGCCGTAACCCATTGATCTGACTGGGGCTGCCGGTCCATATTTGCGCGATCCGCAACACCTGCAACAGGGTTTTGGCCATGAGCGTCGACATCGGTGGACGGCTGCGATTCATCCGGGCGCGCCAGAAGCTGTCGCAGCGCGAGCTCGCCAAGCGCTCCGGCGTCACCAATTCGACCATCTCGCTGATCGAATCCAACCAGATGAACCCGTCGGTCGGCGCGCTCAAGCGCATCCTCGACGGCATTCCGATGGGGCTCGCCGAGTTCTTTGCGCTGGAGCCGGAGAGCCGGCGCAAGATCTTTTATCGCGCGGAGGAGCTCACGGAAGTCGGCAAGAAGCCGATCTCCTACCGCCAGGTCGGCGACAATCTGTTCGGACGGGCGTTGCAGATCCTGAAAGAGCGTTACGAGCCCGGCAGCGACACCGGGCGCGTTCATCTGGTGCATGACGGGGAGGAAGGCGGCGTGGTGATCTCGGGCAAGCTCGAAGTCACCGTCGAGGACGAGCGGCGCATCCTCAACCCGGGCGACGCCTATTATTTCGAGAGCCGCCGTCCGCATCGTTTTCGTTGCGTCGGCGGCAAGGCCTGCGAGGTGATCTCCGCCTGCACGCCGCCGACGTTCTAGTTTTAGACCAGCAGCTCCTCGATCCGGATCGGGAAGCGACGGACGCGGACGCCGGTCGCGTGCCAGACGGCATTGGCGACCGCGCCGGCGCTGCCGGTGATGCCGATCTCGCCGACGCCCTTGATGCCGAGCGCGTTCACATGCGGATCGTGCTCCTCGACCGTGAGCACGTCCAGCGAGGGCACGTCCGCGTTCACGGGGATGTGGTACTCGCCGAGATTGGCATTCATGATCCGGCCCGTGCGCCGGTCGGTGATGGCCTCCTCGTGGAGTGCAAAGGACACGCCCCAGATCATGCCGCCAAACAGCTGGCTCTTCACCAGATGCGGATTGACGATGCGCCCGGCCGCGAAGGTGCCGACCATGCGCGTGACGCGGACCTGGCCCAGTTCGGGATCGACTTTCACTTCGGCAAAGACAGCGCCATGCGCGTGCATCGCATATTCTTCCATCGCGGCTGGGTTGGCCGCGCCGGTGCCACGCGCCTCGATCTCGGCGAGTCCGGCTCGCGCCAGAATGTCGGAGTAGCTTTCCCCGCGGCTCTCGTCATCGCGCCGGAACAGCTTTCCATCCCGCGCGATCACACCTGTATTGCCGGCGCCGAAGAGCGGCGAGCGCTCGTCCTTGGTCGCGAGATCGGCAAGCTTCGCGATCACGGCCGCGCCCGCATTGTGGATCGCAGCGCCCGCGGTCGCCGTGTGCGCGGAGCCGCCGGCGATGCCGGCGTCGGGCAGATTGGAGTGACCGGATCTGAACTCGACGCGATCGACATCGAGCCCGAGGCCGTCGGCCGCGATCTGTGCGAAGGCGGTCCAGGCGCCCTGTCCCATGTCGTGCGTGCCGATCTCCACCACACCGGAGCCGTCGCGGCGGATCGCCGCGCGCGCTTCGGCCTGGAACATCAACGCCGGGAAGGTCGCGGTGCCCATGCCCCAGCCGACCAGCAGGCCGGCATCGTCGCGCATCCCGCGCGGTGCAAGCTTGCGCTTCGACCAGCCGAAGCGTGTCGCGCCCTGCTCGTAGCAGGCGCGCAGCGCCTTGGACGAGAACGGCTTGCCGGAGATCGGCTCGACCTCGGCGTAGTTCTTCAGGCGGAAGGCGAGCGGATCCATGCCGCAGGCAAATGCCATCTCGTCGATCGCGCTTTCGAGTGCAATCGATCCGGTGGCCTCGCCCGGCGCGCGCATGAACAGCGGCGTGCCGGTATCGACGCGCACCGCGTCATGCGTGGTGCGAATCGCGGGGCTGGCATAGAGCGTGTGCGAGGCGTCGGCGGCCGGTTCATAGAAATCGTCGTAGCTGCTCGACACGGTCCGCGCGTGATGCTCGATCGCAGTCAGCTGTCCTTCGCCGTCCGCGCCGAGACGCAGGCGCTGGCGGGTCGGCGCGCGATGACCGACCGGGCCGTACATCTGCTCACGGCGCAGCACGAGCTTGACCGGTTTGCCGACCAGCTTTGCCGCCATGATGCCGAGCACCGGCGGCCCGCCCATCAGCCCCTTGGAGCCAAAGCCGCCGCCGAGGAACGGACTGCGGATATGGATGTTCTCGTGCGCAAGCCCGAACAATTCGGCGATGCGGGCACGCGACAGGATGAGACCCTGGGTCGGCATGTCGATCGACAGCTTGTCCCCGTCCCAGGCGACGACGATCGCATGCGGCTCCATCGCGTTGTGATATTGCGGCGGCGTCTCGTAGGTCGCATCGATCTGCTTCGCAGCCGATGCGAGGCCTGCCTCGACGTCGCCATGCTCGTTGACGGTCGGGTTACCGACGCCGACCACCGGTGGCACGAAGACCTCGCCGGCATCGAGACCGACGCGCGGCGGCAACGCTTCGTAACGCGGCGCCAGCAACGCTGCGCCCTCAGTCGCGGCCTCCAGCGATTGGGCGATCACGACGGCAATCGGCTGGTTGGCGTAGCGGACCTCGTCGTTTTGCAGGGATTCCATCCGGAACACGAACGGGTTGGTCTTGATCTCCGGATCGATCGCAAGCTTCGGCCTGTTGGCCGAAGTCATCACCTCGACGACGCCGGGATGGCGCTTCGCCGCCGCGACATCCAGCGACGTCACGTGGCCCCGCGCGATGCTGGAGGCCGCGATCACCGCGAAGAGCATTCCTGGCAAGTGATTGTCCGCGGCATAGGTCGCCTGCCCCTTGACCTTCAGGACGCCGTCGCGACGGGTCAGCGGCTGGCCGATATTCGAACCATGCCTGACATGGGCGGGGGCGGTGGTGAGATTGAGCTCAGACATGCAGGGCTCCGGAAACAGATGCGAAGGGAGAGGCCGGCAATGCTGGAACGCGCGCAGGCGTTCCGGCTGCGGCCAGGGTCAGCGCGCGCACGACGATGCGGCGCGCCAGTTCGATCTTGAAGGCGTTGTCGCCGGACGGCTTTGCGCCTGCGAGCGCAAGCTGCGCGGCCTGCTGGAAGCTTGCCGCATCAGGCGTAGCTCCCTTCAGCACCTGCTCGGCCGTATCGGCACGCCATGGTTTGGCGGCGACACCGCCAAGCGCGAGCCGGGCTTCGGCGATCCTGCCGTTCTCGATCCGGAGCGCGGCTGCGGCCGATACGACGGCAAAGGCGTAGGACGTCCGCTCGCGAACTTTCAGGTAGCGCGCATGCGTGGCAAAGGTACGTGCCGAAGCAGGCAAACGCACAGCGACGATGAGATCGCCGGGTTGAAGCGCGCTGTCGCGCTCCGGTGCATCGCCGGGCAGACGGTGAAGCTCTGCGAGCGGCAATTCGCGGCGGCCGCTCTTGCCTTCGATCTCGACGATCGCATCGAGCGCGACCAGCGGCACGCAGAAATCGGACGGGTGCGTGGCGATGCAGCCCTCGCTCCAGCCGAGCACGGCATGCAGCCGGTTCTCGCCGTCGCGCGCATCGCAGCCGCTGCCGGCCTCGCGCTTGTTGCAACGGCTCGCCGTGTCATAGAAGTAGGCGCAGCGCGTCCGTTGCAGCAGGTTGCCACCGACCGTCGCAGCGTTGCGCAACTGCGCGGATGCACCGGACAGCAAAGCCTCCGCAACAGCGGGATAGGCCTTGGCGAAGCGGGCATCATGCGCGAGATTGGCATTGCGCACGAGCGCGCCGATGCGGACGCTGCCGTCGGCGAGAGGCTCGACCCGGTCGAGACCGGGCAAGCGGGTGACGTCGACCAGGCGATCGGGACGGCTCACCCCACCCTTCATGAGGTCGAGCAGATTGGTGCCTGCGGCAAGATAGGCCGAACCCGGCTGCGCGGCTGCTGCGACGGCCTCCGCAATCGACGCGGGGCGGACGTATTCGAACTGTTTCATGCTGAGAGCCTCTGCTTGGCTTCGTCCTGGCCGGCCTGCACCTCAAGCACGGCATCAACGATGCCGGCGTAGGCGCCGCAGCGGCAGAGATTGCCGCTCATGCATTCGCGGATGCGCTCGGGATCGTTGCCCGCCTGCGCTTCCTGCATCATGCCGATCGCGCTCATGATCTGGCCCGGCGTGCAGAATCCGCACTGGAAACCATCATGGGCGATGAAGGCGGCTTGCATAGGATGCAACTGGTCGCCGCGCGCGACGCCCTCGATGGTGAGGATGTCGGCGCCGTCATGGCTGACGGCGAGTGCGAGGCAGGAGTTGATGCGCTTGCCGTCGATGAGAATTGTGCAAGCGCCGCACTGGCCGCGATCGCATCCCTTCTTGGTGCCGGTGAGTTGCAGGCGCTCACGCAGGAGATCGAGCAGCGTGACGCGGGGATCGTCGAGGACGAAATCGCGCCGTGCACCGTTCACGGTGAGGCTGATGGAGTGGGTCATACAAGGCTCCGATCAGATATGGACATGAGTCATCGTGCGGCGTGCCGTTGCGCGACCGCCGTCGATCCGCGCCGCGCGGACATTTTCCGCGTCGGCGTTGCTCGGGGAAGATACGGAGGCACCCTCCGTTTAACAAGGGCCGCCGGAAAATTATTGGAATCCGTCAAAAGGCCGTGCGCATACAACGCGATGCAGCTAGCCAAGGGTTCAATCTAACCAATTCGTGATCTACATTGCCGGCATGGACGACCAGCCCGACCATATCCGCAAGCCGCGCGCCGATGCCGTGCGCAACCGCGAGCGCGTGCTCGAGGCCGCCAAGGCCGTGTTCAGCGCGGGTGGGCCGGAGGCGAGCCTGGAAGCCGTCGCCAAACGTGCCGGGGTCGGGATCGGCACACTCTACCGGCACTTTCCGACGCGCGAGGCGCTGTTCGAAGCGGTGTACCGGCGCGAGGTCGAGCAGCTCAGCGAGCTCGCCGAGCAATTGAAGACTGCCGAGGATCCGGTCGACGCGCTGCGGCGCTGGCTGCGCTCCAACGTCGAATTCGTCGCCACCAAAAAGGGCATGCTGGCCGCACTTGCGCTGACGTTCCAGTCCGATCTTGCCACCTTCTCGATGGACCGGCTGACCAAGGCGATTGGCACGCTGCTCGACCGCGCCGTTGCGGCCGGCCAGATGCGCGCCGAAATCAGCGCGCAGGACCTGCTCAGGGCGCTGATCGGCATGTGCTACATGCACGACCAACCCGGCTGGCAATCGTCGGTGCTGCGGATGCTCGATGTACTCGTCGATGGCCTGTGCGTGCAGCCCGCGATAAAGGCGCAACCGAAACGCCCCTCCGCCAAGCCGGCAACGAAGCGGAAGCGATAATCATCCCGTCAAAATCGGCTTCAGCGCCTCGCGCTGGAGCACGATGAAATCAAAGAACGCAGCGACCCGCGGCACGCGCCGGAGATCGGGATGCGTGAGGATGCGCCAGCTCCGCGTCAGTTCCGGGATCGGGCCGAGCACGCGCACGAGGTCGGCCTCGGCATCGCCGAGCGCGATGGGAAGCGGCCCGATGCCGACGCCTGACTTGATCGCGGAGACGAGACCGAGCACGCTGTTGATGCGCGCCGCCATCTTTGCATCCGGCGCAACCTCCTTCAGCCATTTGACGGCGCGGTGATTGGCAAGGGACTCGTCGAGCCCGACCAGCAAGTGACGCGAAAGGTCTTCGACGCGCTCCGGCCGGCCGTGCCGTTCGAGATAATCGCGGCTGGCATAGACCGCCCAGATCGACTCCGCGAGCTTGCGCCCGACCAGCTCGTCGTCGGTGTCGCCGGAGCGGAAGGCAACGTCGACCTCGCCCTTCGAGAGATCGAGATAGCGGTCGCTCATCACGAACTCGACGCGGAGAGAAGGATGCTGCGCGTGAAAGCTGTCGACGAGGCCGGACTGGATGAGCCGGGCGACGATCGGCTCCGGACAGGTGACGCGGATCACGCCCTTCATGTCCTGCTCGATATCGGTCGTCCGCCGCTCGAAATCGATGATGGTGGCCTCGATCCGCTCGGCATAGGGCAACATGGCGTGGCCGAATTCGGTGAGGCGGTAGCCGCTCGGCTGGCGCGTCACCAGGGTGCGGCCGAGCCGCCGCTCCAGTTCCTCGAGCCTGCGATGCACCGTCGACTGGCTGAGGCCGAGCGCCTTGCCGGCGGCGATCGTGCTGCCGTGCCGCGCGACCGCCAGGAAATATTTGAGGTCGTTCCAGTCGAACATGCCGGGATTATGCACTTCTGCGGCTGCCGCCCGCAATGTTGCGGCTCCCGGGCCCGGGCGGCGGCTCCTAGGGTGATGCGCATCCGTGACTTTGCAATGGAGACGTCAGATGCGCCCTCACCTCGCCCTCAGCGCCGCCATCGCCCTCGGATGGTCCAGTGCGGCAATCGCGCAGGATCATGGCGCGCACGGCATTGCCAAGCCGAATCTGGTGCTGCAGCAAGTGGTTGAGGGGCTGCCGAAGGACGACAAACAGTCGGTGCGGGTGATGACCGCGTCGTTCAAGCCGGGCGACAAGACGGTCTATCACACCCATCGTTTTCCGGTGACGGTCTACGTCCTGGAGGGCGCCTTCACCCTCGAGCTCAAGGGCCAACCGCCGCTGACGGTGAAGGCCGGTGAGGCGCTGGTGGAACCGCCCAACGTGGCAATGACCGGCTACAACCGGACCGACGGTGAGACCAAGGTCGTGATCTTCTATGTCAGCACGGTCGATACGCCATTCCTCGACCTGCTGTCGCATTAGAGGCGTTTGCCTGCGCCGCCCCGTGGCGATAACCTCGCAAGGCCGGAAACGACCAAGCGAGGACACTGCCATGCGCGCTCTCCTTGTCCTGATCTGGATGCTCTTGGGCGGCGCATCCGCGCTCGCGGCTGACGACATCGCGGCCGCGCAGGGCGTGATCCGCGCGCAGGAGCAGGCGTTCGGACGCGACGATGCCGCGGCCGCCTATTCCCACGCGGCGCCGGCGATCAAGCAGATCTTTCCGGCCGCCGACATCTTCCTGTCCATGGTGCAAAACTCCTACGCGCCGGTTTACCGGCACCGGAGCTTTGAGTTCGGCGAGGTCAAGGTCGACGGCACCTGGATCGCGCAGCGCGTCAACATCGTCGACGACAAAGGAGACGGCTGGGTCGCGCTCTACACGCTCGAGCAGCAGCCGGATGGCAGCTACAAGATCACGGGCTGTTCGCTGTTGAAGGCGGGACAGTCGGTCTAGGAGTCTGATCCTCCGGCGGTGAAGAACGACGTAAATGGAAGAGCGGCCATATCGCAAACGACAGTGACTAAAAACACCTGTTGCAATGACGCCCAAGGCGCTGAGCAGGCCGGCCAGCAAGTGGAAGAACAGGCGCATCGGGTGTCCGCAAAATCTCGCAGCTTGCGCGATGATGCTCATCTACCCCTGATTTGCCGACGTGTCAAGCTATTTTTCTATAAATCCGTATTTCTGAAATCGGCTGAAACGTCCCTTTCCCGCACGTGCACGCCGGTTCGCGTCAAGAAGACGTGTCAAAACAGGAATCTAGCGCCCCTTGCCGATTCCATCGGAACGGAAACGGCTCCGGCATTTCCTACTGTGCATGGGGTTGTTTTCGATTTTGGTGGAAGGCCCGGTGAATTCGCCCCCGGGGTCAGGTCGCAAAGCCCGGCCCGGTCCTTGCGACGTTCATCCGCGCGCGGATCAACAGCATCACCACGATCGCGAGGTTGACGGCGTTCCACGCAACGCCATTGGCGAAAGCCGCGGCGTAGGAGCCGGTGGCGTCGAAAATCACGCCCGAAATCCAGCCGCCGAAGGACATGCCGAACACCGAGGCGAAGATGACGATACCGACCCGCGTCGCGGCCTGGCTTGCCGGCATCGCTTCCCGCACGATGATGGCATAGCTCGGCACGATGCCGCCCTGGAACAGGCCGAACATCGCGGAGATCAGGTAAAGCGAAGCGAGGCTGTCGAAGAACAGATAGAACACCAGGGCAAAGCCCTGCGCGATCGACCCGATCAGCAGCGTGCGCATGCCCCCGACCTTGTCGGCGAGGAAGCCCGAACCGATCCGGCTGACGATGCCGCAGGCCATCATCAGCGACAGCATTTCGGCGCCGCGCGCCACGCCATAGCCGAGATCGCCGCAATAGGCGACGATATGGACCTGCGGCATCGCCATCGCCACGCAGCAGGAGATGCTCGCGATCGAGAGCAGCACGGTCAGCGTGTTGGTGGAGAGCTTGAGATCGACGCGCGGCGGCGGTGCATTGGCGTGATTGCGCACCTGGTCGTCGCCCATCTGGGCCCGCAGCAACAGCAGCAAGATCGACATCAGGCCCGCGCAGACGATGCCGATCCAGATATGGGTCCAGCGCCAGCCGACCGTCTCCATGCCGAAATTCACGATCGGAGGCCAGATCGCACCTGCGACATAGTTGCCGCTCGCCACGATGGTGACGGCGAGACCGCGATAGCGCTCGAACCAGTGCGAGGCTTCCGCCATCAGCGGCGCGAAGGTCGCCGACGTGCCGAGGCCGATCAGGAAATACACCGCCACGAATTGCCAGAGCTGGGTGGACAAGCCTGCCAGCACATTGGAGACGCCGAGAAAAGCGATGCTGATGGCCATCGCCGGCACGATGCCGACGCGATCGGTAATCCGGCCGGTGATGACACCGCCGAGACCGAAGCCGAACATCATGAGCGTGAAGGCCAGCGATACCGCGCCGCGCGTCGCGGCGAACTCGGTCTGCACCACCGGAATGACGACCACGACCGCCCACATGCCGACGGCCCCGATCGAACCGATCAACAGCGCGAAGACGAGTCTCACCCAGGCCTGACGCGAATCAGGGGTGAAGGCGGATGGCTTCTGTTCTGGATGACCGGGGGCGAGCACGGCGTGAACTTCTGCGCTGACGGCCTTGCGGTCAAGCATCATGCCGCGATATTAGGCATGCGCGGTGCGCTGCAATAAGAAATGCTTGGCGAAACCTCGCTTTGCAATTACTTTGCAGTCGGCGCGTGCACCATTGCCGTGCAATGAGCAGTTTTGGCGGATGTTCTTGCGATTGACGCGATCGATGCGGATTCGGGTGGGGCGGCTGATTGCCGCCGCCTATCTGTTCTGCGTCCTTGCCCCCGCTGCCGCACTGGCGACGGGGAACGCCGCGCCCTGCCTGAATGATGACGTTCACGTGACTGCCGCCCACGTGCCCGATCACCACGCCGATGCGGCTCATGTCCATGGCGATACGGCACATGATCACGCGGGAGCACACGCGCATCATCATGCAGCGGTGCCGGATACGCCGGTTCCGCATCAGCATGACGGCAACAATGCGCCCGGCCCCTGCTGCGCGATGATGTGCGCGACCGCGTTGCCCGCTGATCTTCCGAGCATTGCCAAGCCGGTTCCGCCGGTGTCCGTGTGTGCACCCGAGGTCGCCTCGCTCGTGCACGACACGACGCCTCCCCTGCTCTACCGCCCTCCCATCGCCTGACCTGACCCAACGACACGAGGCGCCGCGCTTTCGCGCGCGCGTGCCCATGCTTGTCAGCCAGATCAGGGACACTTCATGAACACGCTTTTCGGGGCGAGGCCTGCGGCCGTTCAATCGGCGCGCGGCCGGCACTTTGGATTCCATCGGCCGCTCCTGGCAGCCATCGCGATCGTGTTGTCGGGCTGCATGCCCGCAACGACGACGACACGCGTGCAGGCCGATCCTGCCGATCCCGCGGTACCAGTCGCGCGCGCCGGCTATCGCTCGACCATCGCGCCTTACAGCAGTCTGCGGCCTGGAACGCCCGCGCCTTGGCGCGAGCGCAATGACAGCGTCACGCCGCAAAAGCCGGATCGGTAGGAGCGCGCCATGAAACAAAGAATGGCCAACATATACGCGCGCTGTCTGCCCGTGATCGCCGCGCTCGGCCTCTCCGGCTGTGCAGCCTTCTCGCCCGATAGCGGCATGACGGCGGTATCGGATCTCACCACGCAGGCCATCGCGAAGGACGTGGCGTTCGTTCGTTCGCCCGAGGGCGCCGAAACCGTCAATGACAACGTTCGCCGCATGCTTGCGCGAACGCTGAGCCCTGACGCCGCTGTGCAGATCGCACTCCTCAACAACAAGGGCCTGCAAGCCGCTTACAACGAGCTGGCGCTGGCCGAGACCGACCTCGTCGCGGACAGCCTGCCGCCAAATCCCGTGTTCTCCGTCTCGCGGATCGCGGGCAACGGCGCCAGCGAGATCGAGCGCCAAGTCGTCGGCGACATCCTGGCGCTGGCAACCCTGCCGTTCCGCTCCGACATCGCGCGCGACCGCTTTCGCCAGGCGCAGTTGCGCGCCGCGCTCGCGACGCTCCGGCTCGCGGCCGATGTGCGCCGAAGCTATATCCGTGCGGTTGGCGCCAATGAGATGGTAGCGCTGCTGACGGATGCGAAGGCAACCGCTGAAAGCACGGCACAGCTAGCGGTCAAACTCGGCGAGACCGGGTCGATCAACAAGCTCGATCAGGCCCGCGAGCAGGTGTTTTACGCCGAGACCACAGCCGATCTCGCCGCCGCGCGGCAGGCCGCGACCAGCGCGCGTGAGCGCCTTGCGCGCCTGATGGGGCTATGGGATGGCGGCCTCGACTTCCGCCTTCCCAATCAACTACCGGCGCTGCCACGACGGCCATTGTCACTGCCCTCCATCGAGAGCGACGCGGTCGCGCATCGCATCGACCTGCAGATCGCGCGGCTCGAGCTGACAGCGCTTGCAAAGGCGCAAAACCTCACCGAGGCGACGCGCTTCGTGACGCTGCTCGATCTCGCCGGCATCTCGCGCCGTACACAGGATCCGGAAGGCGCGCCGTTCCGCGAGCGCGGCTTTGACGTGCAGTTCCAGATCCCGATTTTTGACGGCGGCGAAGTGCGCGTCCGCCAGGCGGTCGAGACCTACAACCTCGCCTTCAATCGCCTGACCGAGCGCGCCGTCAACGTGCGCTCGGAGGCGCGCGATGCCTACCGCGTCTATCGCTCATGCTACGACATCGCGAGCCACTATCAACGCGAGATTTTGCCCCTGCGCAGGATCATCACCGAGGAGATGCAGCTCCGCTTCTCCAGCATGCAGGTCGACATTTTTGCGCTGCTAACCGAAGCGCGCCAGCGTCTGGCATCGCTGCGCGGCGCCATCGACGCCAAGCAAAGATTCTGGCTCGCGCAGTCCGAACTCCAGACCGCCGTCAATGGCGGCGGCTCGCCTGGGGGCGGCAGCGACAATCCGACAAATATAGCCGCGGCGGCGCCCGCCGGCGGCGGCCACTGAACGGAGGCAAGAATGTTTTCCCGTCGAGGATTTTTGGGAAGCGCTGCGCTCGCAGGCGCGAGTGCGATCAGCAGCCGCGTGCAGGCCGCTTCCATTCCGGAAGCTCCACGCATGGACAAGGTGACGATGCAGCCGCCGCTGCACCCGGCGGGCGGGCCCGACTACCGCCCCGTGGTCACGCTCAACGGCTGGAGCCTGCCTTTCCGCATGAACGGCGATTGGAAGGAGTTTCATCTCGTCGCCGAGCCCGTGGTGCGCGAATTCGCCGAAGGCATGAAGGTCAATCTCTGGGGCTATAACGGCCAGTCGCCGGGGCCGACGATCGAGGCTGTCGAAGGCGACAAGGTCCGCGTCTTCGTCACCAACAAGCTTCCGGAATACACCACCGTGCACTGGCACGGCATGATCATCCCGAGCGGCATGGACGGCGTCGGCGGTCTCACCCAGCCACACATCCAGCCCGGCAAAACCTTCGTCTACGAGTTCGAGATGAAGAAGAGCGGGACTTTCATGTACCACCCGCATTCCGACGAGATGGTGCAGATGGCGATGGGCATGATGGGCATGGTCGTCGTGCATCCGCGCGATGCGAATTTCCGCGCCGTCGATCGCGACTTCGTCTTCGTGATGAGCACCTATCGCGTCGATCCCGGCACGTACTTGCCGAAGGTCAACGAGATGACCGACTTCAACATGTGGACCTGGAATTCACGGGTGTTTCCGGGCATCGATCCCCTCCCGGTGCGGCTCGGCGACAAGGTCCGCGTGCGCATCGGCAATCTCAGCATGACCAACCATCCGATCCATCTGCACGGTCACGCCTTCGCGGTGACCTGCACCGACGGCGGCTGGATTCCCGAGAGCGCGCAATATCCGGAGACGACCACCGACGTGCCCGTCGGTGCTGTGCGCGTGTTCGACGTTCTCGCCGACAATCCCGGCGACTGGGCGTTCCACTGCCACAAATCGCACCACACCATGAACGCGATGGGCCATGACATGCGCAATTTGATCGGCGTATCGCGCAAGGATCTCGCGAAGGCCGTAGGACGACTCGCGCCCGATGCGATGGTGATGGGTGAGAAGGGCATGGCGATGGGCACCATGGAGATGCCCGCCCCCGACAACACGCTCCCGATGATGTCGGGCAACGGGCAGTTTGGCCCGATCGAGATGGGCGGCATGTTCACGGTGATGAAGATCCGCGAGGGGCTCGCGCGCGACGATTATCGCGATCCCGGCCCCTACCAATTCCCCAAGGGCACCGTCGCCTATGAGGTCGAGGCGCCCACCGCCGAGCCGGCGAAGGCGCCGATGAAGAACATGAAGATGTAACCCAGTGTTTCGATCCCCCAACCGGAGAAGACGATGAAGAAGTTCACCACCCTCACGCTCGCGCTGCGCACGCTTGTGGTTCTCGCCACGCCCGCATGCGCGCACGAGAGCCATAGCCATCAAACCTACTCGGCCGGCGAACCTGGCGACCCCAAGAAGCCGGCGCGCACCATCGAGATCGCGATGAGCGAGATGGCTTACGAGCCCTCGAAGATCGAGGTGAAGCGCGGCGAGCAGATCCGCTTCGTCGTGCGCAATGTCGGCCGGGAGGACCACGAATTCCTGCTCGCCACGACGAAGGACAATTTGAAGCATGCCGAAGTGATGAAGAAGCATCCGCATATGGAGCATGACGAGCCCAATGGAGTGCGGCTCGCGCCCAACAAGAGTGCCGAGATCGTCTGGAAGTTCACCAAGGCCGGCACGTTCGAATTTTCCTGCCTCATCCCCGACCACCGCGACTACGGCATGGTCGGCCGCGTCACCGTGAAATGAAGGAGAGAGCCATGAATAAGACGATCCGCACCATCGCGGCACTCGCATTGACGTTCAACCTGACCGGCACCGCCCTGGCCGCGCAGGATTCCATCAGCGGCGAGGTCAAGAAGATCGACGAAGCCGCCGGCAAGCTCACGCTCAAGCACGGCCCCGCCAAGAGCCTCGGCATGGAGGAGCCCATGACCATGGTCTACCGCGTCAAGGACCCCGCCATGCTCAAGCAGGTCAAGGTCGGGGACAAGGTGACCTTCGAAGCCGAGGAGGCGTCGTCGGGGTATACGGTGACGAAGATTCAGAAGGCGAAGTAGGCGGCTGCCTCCACACCGTCATTCCGGGGCGCGCCGCCTTGGCGCGAGCTATGATGCGCAATGGCGCATCTGAGAGTCCATGTCTCCCCATCGCTTGCAGCGCGATGGATTCCGGGTTCGGCTCTTCGAGCCGCCCCGGAATGACGAGCTGAGGTCCCGAAACACCCCGGCCTGACCTCCTGCCGCACCCCCCGTTAACCCTTTGCTAACCATACACCGGGCAAAAATTGCCCAGTGAAGTCGAGTGTCGTCAGCCGCGTAAAACGGGAGTTCCCGTGGACGCCAGTGCGGTGCCTCACTTTCGGAACGGCGGCCCTTCGGCCGCCGCGCAGACGTTTGGGGCGCGCGGACGTCAGTCGCGCGGGGAGACAGCTACGATGGTCGACGTCACCGCGGGTGTAGGCAACCCGAAGCCCAGCATCCCCACGCTCGCCGAAATCGGCAACATCCTCAAGCGCGGCGACATCGCGCTGGCGCTCGGCATCCTCACCATCCTGGTGGTGCTGATCCTGCCGCTGCCTGCGATCGTGCTCGACCTGTTCCTGGCGATCTCGATCACGCTCTCGATCCTGATCCTGATGACTTCGCTGTTCATCCAGACGCCGCTGGAATTCTCTGCCTTTCCGACCGTCCTGCTCATCTCGACGATGCTCAGGCTTTCGCTCAACATGGCCTCCACCCGCCTGATCCTGTCGCACGGGCACGAGGGCACGGCCGCGGCCGGCCACGTCATCGAAGCCTTCGGCAGCTTCGTGATGGGCGGCAATTTCGTCATCGGCATCATCGTCTTTGCCATCCTGGTCATCGTCAACTTCGTCGTCATCACCAAGGGTTCGGGCCGCATCGCCGAAGTCGCCGCCCGCTTCCACCTCGACGCCATGCCCGGCAAACAGATGGCAATCGACGCCGATCTCTCCGCCGGCCTGATCGACGAGAAGGTCGCCAAGGAGCGCCGCAAGGAGCTGGAGGACGAAAGCGGCTTCTTCGGCGCCATGGACGGTGCCTCCAAATTCGTCCGCGGCGACGCCATCGCCGGCCTCCTCATCGTCTTCATCAACATCGTCGGCGGCATGATCATCGGCGTCGCGCAGATGGGCCTGTCCTTTGCCGATGCGGGGCGCAGCTACACGCTGCTCACCGTCGGTGACGGTCTCGTCACCCAGGTGCCGGCCCTGATCGTCTCGACTGCGGCGGGCCTGCTGGTCTCCAAGGCCGGCGTTTCCGGTGCGGCCGACAAGGCGCTGATGAAGCAGTTCTCCGGCTATCCGCAGGCGCTCGCAATGTCCTCCGCGGTCATGCTGGTGCTGGCGGCGCTGCCGGGCATCCCGACCCTGCCCTTCCTCGCGCTCGGTGCCGGCGCCGGCGCGCTCGCCTGGAACGCGCGCAACCGCAAGCGCATCACCGTCAAGGCGGAGGAAGCCGCGAAGCTTGCTCCCGCGCCGGGAACGCCGGGTGCACCCGGCGCTGCCGCAGCCGAAGAGCCGATCTCGGCCGCGCTCAAGATCGACGACCTCAAGATCGAGCTCGGCTACGCCCTGCTGCCGCTGGTCAACGGCCCCGACGGCACTGACCGCCTCACCGAGCAGATCAAGGCGCTGCGCCGCTCGCTCGCGATCGAGATGGGTTTTGTCATGCCGTCGGTGCGCATCCTCGACAACGTCCAGCTCGAAGCCAACACTTACATCATCAAGATCAAGGAGGTCGACGCCGGCACCGGCAAGATCTGGCCGAGCCAGTTCATGGTCATGGACCCCGGCGGCAACCAGGTTCAGGTGCCGGGCATCCACACGACCGAGCCGACCTTCGGTCTGCCCGCGACCTGGGTCGATGCCAGCTTGAAGGAAGAGGCTTCGCTCAAAGGCTACACCGTGGTCGACGCCGCCACCGTGCTCTCGACCCACCTCACCGAGCTGCTCAAGACCAACATGTCGGATCTGTTGTCCTACGGCGAGGTGCAGAAACTGCTGAAGGAACTGCCGAAGGAGCAGAGCGAGCTGGTCAAGGACATCGTCCCCGGCCAGGTCACGATCTCGGGCATCCAGCGCGTGCTGCAGCTCCTGCTCGCCGAGCGCATCTCGATCCGCGACCTCTCGACCATTCTGGAAGGCATCGCCGACTCGCTCGCCTTCTCGCGCAACCCCGCGACCATGGTCGAGCACGTCCGCGCTCGCCTCGCCCGGCAGATCTGCGCGCAAAACACCTCCTACAGCGGCTATCTGCCGCTGATCGCGCTGTCGGCGAAGTGGGAACAGGCCTTTGCCGAATCCATCATCGGCCAGGGCGAGGAGCGAAGCCTGGCGATGCAGCCCTCGAAGTTGTCGGAGTTCATGACCGGTGTGCGCGAGGCGTTCGAGCGCGCCGCCCGCGAGGGCGAGGCGCCGGTGCTGGTCACCTCTGCGGCAATTCGTCCCTTCGTGCGCTCTCTGGTCGAACGGTTCCGCGCCCAGACCACCGTGCTGTCGCAGGCCGAAATCCATCCGCGCGCCCGTCTGAAGACGGTCGGAAGCATCTGATTTGTCTTAAAAAGCCGTGTGTTTTTCGGTCACAGGCAACTGCTTTTTGACTTTTTGGGGTCAAACCCCGGACTCACACGGGAAACCCCAACGATTCACCTAACAAACTGATCTATCTTAATAAATATTCAGAATCGCGACTTTTCGATCGCGAAAGTTCAAGTTCTATCACGCTCTTGTGATCGCCCCTTGGGAACGAATCTCCCCAATACTAGGTTGTTGGGCACCGGAAGCATGAACCTGCCTGAACGGGCTGGCGACTACTTCGGGTAGATGGCGGCAGGAGGCTTCCATGAACCACTCGATTTACAGCGCGGATCGCTCGACCCATCTCAAGATCGTGGTCGTCGCCCTTGTCGCTGGCATCGCGGTGGCGGGCCTCGGCTTCACGGCACGCACGGGTTCGGACGATGGCCTGACCCAGACCGCCCGCGTCATCAAGGCCGGCAAGCCGGTCGCGATCACGAGCTCGAACGCGTCATTGGTGCGCTAGGAGATCTCACGGAATTCATGAATTCACGCGGCTCTTTACCAGCCCCCCAAAGTCGCCACGTGGATATGTAGACGACCCCAACCCCAAGTCGACTACAGAAAGCGCCCGCCCCCCACGGGCGCTTTCTCACGTCGGGGGTCTCACGCTTCAATCCTATTTGCTAGGCTCGTTCCGAAAGGATGGGCGAACGATGCGAAGGCGGGATTTTCTCATCTCGAGCGCCGGCGCGCTTGGTGCATGGCCCGCGGTTGCACAGGGCCAGCGGTCGAAACGGCAGCGCCGGATCGCAGTCGTGGCGCCCGGCCGCACTATCGAGGAACTGAAGACCAGCCCGTATTATCTGACTCTGTACGATCAACTTGCCAAACATGGTTTCGTTGAGGGGCAAAATCTGGTCATCGAGCGCTATTCGGGCGCAGGGCGATTGGATGGGTATGCCGATATCGCCAGAACCGTCGTAAGCAGCAACCCGGAGGCCATTTTCACCACTGCCAATCCGATGACGCTTGCGATGAAAGGCGCAACGCGAACGATCCCCATCGTGACCATCATTGGCGATCCCCTGCTCACCGGCATCGCGGCCAGTCTGGCGCACCCCGGTGGCAACGTGACAGGCATCACCATCGATGCGGGCATCGACCTCCATGGCAAGCGATTGTCCCTGTTGCGTGAGACAAAGCCGGATGCGTCGCGGCTTGCGTATCTTGCATCCTCACCCCGCCTGGAAGCAGCCTCAGGCTGCGGCGGTGCGAGAGGCCGCGCAGTTGTTGAAGCTCACCCTGACTCACGTTGACCTTGGCAGCATTTTTAATGACGCCGCCTATTCCCGAACTGTCGGTGAGATCGAAGCGGCAAGAGCCGAGCTTCTGCTGGTGTCTGACGAACCTGAACACCTCTCGAACAGCAAGGCGTTGATCGACGTCGCGGCCGGGACGCGGCTGCCTGCAATGTACCCGTTTCGCGATCTCGCGCTGGCTGGCGGCTTGATGGCCTATTATCGCGACCTGCACGACGCACTGCGGCAGGCTGGAGACCAGATTGCGCAGATACTGGACGGCGAAAATCCGGCCGAGATGCCGTTCCGTCAGCCGACGAGTTTCAAGCTGTCGATCAACGCGAAGACGGCACAGGCCGTCGGGGTCGTCGTGCCCCAGACATTGCTGGCCAGCGCAGACGAGGTGATCGAATGAACCGCTACGGCTTCCGCGACGGAGACGCCGCGCTGTAAGTCGGTGGCGGAGCCTGCACGGTCGGCGCGGCGGCGGCGAACAGGTCTTCCTTGCTGCCGGTGAGCGGCGGATAGATGCGCTTGTGGTTGATGGTCAGCTTGGTTGCCTTCGCGGCCTGTCCGCTGGTGCGGACCTCGCGGTCCCAGCCTTCCGTATAGAGCGCGCCCCACGCACCGAGATCGAGCACGGTCACGTACCAGTCGATCCGCAGCGGCAGCATCGGCAGGCCGAGCAGATCGGCCATCACATTGTGGCCGGCGAAGCGGCCCATCGGGCGCGCGAACTGACAGGACATGACGGTGGGATGCAGGCCGTCGACCACGCTCGAGGCGACGTCACCAGCGGCAAAGACATGGGAGAGATCGGCGACCCGCATGAAGGGATCGACCAGGATGCGGCTGTGACGGTCGCGTTCGACCCGCAGGCCGGCAGCTAGCGGGCTCGCCCGCATGCCGGCGCACCACACCACAGTCTGCGCCGGGATGAGTTCACCGGAGCTCAGTCTGACGCCGCCGGCTTCGACTTCCGTCACGCGCTCGCCGAGGCGCGTCTCGACCTCGAGTGACGAGAGCGCCTCGGTGATGACGGGCCGCGCGTGGTCGCCGATGGTTGCGCCGACCACGGGGTTTGGATCGACGAGGATGATGCGGTGGCCGCCATTGATACCGGCGCGCCGGAGCTTGTCCGGCATCTCGGCCGCGACCTCGATGCCGGTGAAGCCAGCACCGACCACCACGACGTTACTTCGTCCCGGCGACGGCCCGCTGCGGCCGAGCCAGGCGAGATGATCGTCGAGCCGAAGCGCAGCGGCGTAGGTGTCGACGTCGAAGGCGTGCTCCGCGAAACCGGGAATGTCGGGGCGCGGCACTTCGCTGCCGAGGGCAAGCACTAGCCGGTCATAAGTCAGCACCTCCTCGCCGCCGCCGGTGACGAGCGAGATTCGACGCCTTGCAGGATCGATCGCCTCGACCTCGCCGATGCGATGAACCACGCCGACCGGATCGAGCAGTTGTCCGAGCGGGATCGCGGCTTCGCTGAGATCGACCTCGTAATTGCGGACGCGGATGTTGTGATAGGGATTGCGGTCGATCACGACAATTTCGACATCGCGGCCGGCGAGACCTGCTTCATCGCGCTTCCGCGCAGCGCCAATCGCGGCCCATAGCCCCGCGAACCCCGCCCCGAGCACAACGATACGCGACATCCTTGTCCGTCCGGCTTGTCGTTCGAGCGCGATCCGCCCAGGGATCAACCTCTACCGCCCCAATGTTCGCGCGACGCGCAAGCTCATATAGCTCATGCGGTTGGGGGAGCCAAACCAGATTCGTGCGGCCGAGCGGCGGGTCTGGAGCGAACGGGCTGCTGCGCCGCCGCGCAGGACGTGGCCGGCGCAATCCGCCTCGATCCAGGCAGACCCGTCCGTCGGCGCGCCGATGTAATTGCCATGCCAGCAATCCTCGACCCAGTCGTAGACGCCGCCATGGACTCCGAACAGGCCGAACGGATTGGCGCCCCCAGGCGTCGAGGCTAGCGTCATGCCTGCAACGATCCCGACATCGGCGATCAGATTGGCGCTTGCCGCATCGGCCTGACGCGGGTCGGCCATATCCCCCCACCAGAACGCCGTCGTGGTGCCGGCGCGCGTGACATATTCGCGCTCCGCCTCGCTTAGGAGCCGGTACGGCCGGCCGGTGCTGCGCGACAGCCACTGCACATATTCGCTGGCTTCCTCCCACAGGATGCCGGCAACGGGATCGCCTTCGTGTCCCGCCGAAGCGAGCTCTCGGCTGCAGCCCCGCGCCGCGACGCAGGCCTGCCATTCATCCAGCGTCACCGGCTGCCGGCCGACGCCGAAGCGCTGCACCGTCACAAGATGCTGCGGCCGTTCGTCGTCAACGCTGCCGATCTCATCTGAAGACGCACCCATCATGAAGGCGCCGTCGGGAACGACGATCATGTCGGGGCAGTGCGCGCATTCCCTGAACCGATCCTGCGGCCGCAGCGCCGCCTCCTCGCGACGCGACAGCGGCTTTGCGGCGCGCAAGTCGAGCACGGCGGCATTGCCGTTCCCGAGCGCAACATTCGTCGGAGATGCGATTGGAGATCCCTGTTGCAACGATTGCGCCATCACGTGCGGCGCTGTGAACACCAACAATGCAAGCAGGGCAAACGGCCGGACAATGATCCCGCCCATAGCACCCTCCTGGTCACGGCAGCGTGACCGTCAATGATCTGGTCAAAAAACGATCTTCAAAAATGTCCGCGGGCAATTCGCGAAAAACTCCTCGCTGACGGCACCGCAGCCCCAGCAATAGAGCTTACGATAGAATGTGATTGTTTCGAGTCGTCTTCGCAAGGCGATAAAATGGTTCCGTGCGAAACACTTTGCGCACTATCCCGTGCACATGGCGCGCCCAACATGTGGAGTCTACGCGCAGTGCGTGCGCCGATCACACTCACACTGAAGGATTGCAGCCGCTATCTAATGTCGCGCAGGTCGGATGGCGTCGCGCTGAAACGCTTGCGGAAGGCGCGGTTGAAGTATGACAAGTCGGAGAAGCCGGCGGAATGCGCGATGTCGCTGATCTTGCGGACGCGCGCCCGCGGATCCTGCAACAATTTGCGCGCCAGCAGCAGCCGCTGCTCGAGCACGAATTCAGTGAAGGTGGTGCCGGCCTGCTCGAACAGGCGCTGCGCCTGGCGCGGGCTCAGGCCGCAGCGCGAAGCGACACCGGCGAGACTGAGATCGTTGCGATCGAGCGCGGTCATCACGTCGGAGCGCATCAGGTCGAGACGCGCAGCCGATTGACCGCGACCGCGCGCAAGTGCGGCGTGCTCTTCGTCGGTGCCGAGCAGGAGGCCGACGAGATCGACCATATGCTGCGCGGTGAGACGCTGGCCGACCGCATCGAGATACGGCCCGTGATTGGCGGCGAGCGCGTGATAGCTTGAGATGGTCTCGGCGACAGCGCCATCGGAAAGCACCTGCGCGAGACGATCCTCGGCGCGCGGATTGATGTCGAGCAGCGCCTTGCGCGGCATGCGGATCGTCGTGAAGCGGTCGTCATCGGTGTGACCGACGCTGCCTGTGGCACTCATGTCGGCGAGCACCATCTGAGACGGTGCGAGTTCGATCGCCTGCCCGTTCTGCTGGACCCGGACATTGCCTGCATGCGCGGCGATCAGCACGAGATCGTCGCAACCGTCGGACAGCGCATCTTGCGTGCGCGTGAATTTTGCGGAGGCGCCTTCTGGAATCGCCAGCGTGACGTTGCCGACGAGGCTGATCTGCAGCCGGCTCTCGATCGTCTCGCCACGGCTTGGCGCAACGTCCAGCCCACAACGGCCGCAGGCCCGGTCGCGCCATTCCTCGAAGGCCGGCCCGCGCGGCAGGCCCGCATATTGATGGTGGAAGATGCGCGGTGTCCGCGTTGAATCCAGCATGATCTCTCGCCCCTTCATTGCGCGAATTTGACGCAACGAAACGGGAAGAGGTTCAAATGAGGGAGATTGTCATCGGGCGACGGGAAATATGGACTGGAGCGACATGCCCATATCTTTGTTCCGAAGGGTTATTTCTTCGCAGGCGCCTGCGGCGGGGACGGCGGGACCGTTTCGATCAGCTTGCCGGAAAACACCGGCGCCGAGGTCGGCTGACCGCTGGGGGAGCCGCCGGCGGGCTCGACGGTGACGGCGTAGGTCGCGGCGTTGATCACGTCGGCGTCGTAGGACGACAGCACCGGCCGTGCGGTGAAGTCGCCACCGCCGATCACGCCGAGCGAGCGAGGGCGCGGCAGCTTGTCGGAGATCAGCCAGAGTTCGTAGCTCTTGCCGGCCTCCGGCGTCGCGCCAACCTTGCGCACGGTGAAATTCTTGGTGGCGCCGTCGATGGTGAGAATGAAAGCGGGGCCGCCGCTCTGACCCTGCAACAGCGCAACATATTGCGAGGCGGATGCGAGCGGCGCGGCAGGCGTCTTCACCTCGACCGTCTGAATGCGCGGCGCGGGACGGATCGCGCCCGGCAGCGCGTCGGGCTTGAAGACCTCGAGCCCCAACGTCACAAGCAGCGCCGCCGCAAGCGCGCCGATGGCCGAGGCGATATTGCGCCAGCGCTTCACGCGGCTTTCGAGATAGATGACGTTGGTGTCGTCGACGATCGGGACCTGACGGATCGCATCGAAGTCGGTCGGCTTGACGTCTTCGACCGGCGGCGGCGGCGGCGCCTCCGGCAGCACCAGCGGCTCCTGGGGCGCGGCGGTCTGCCCGATCGCGGCCTTGATATTCTCCCACACGATCGGGCGCGGCTCGACCGAACCCACCATCTGGTTGAGCACGCCGAGCCGGAATTCCCACGCATGCACGATCGTGGTGAACTCCTTGTCCACCGCCATCATGGTCTCGACCTGCGCGCGCTCCTCGGCATCGAGCGTGCCGAGCGCATATTCCGCAGCGAGCGCGATATGGTCCTCCGTGTAGGCCATCAACGACAGTCCAAGCTCCTCACAGTCCCTGTCTCCTTACAGACCGAGACATTCCCGAATATCCATCATGCTTCGCCGCAGCCAGGTCTTCACCGTGTTGACCGGCGCTGAAAATTTCTCGGCCAGTTGCTCGCGGCTCCAGCCGTTGTAGTAGGCGAGCAGCACGAGCTTCTGACGGTCCGGCTCGAGCCGGCCGACGCATTCCAGGAGCCGTTTCAGTTCCTCCGTCATCTCGCGGCGCGCCAGGGGATCGGGGCTGTCGGCGGCAACTTCCATCGCCGCGGGTTCCTCCTCGATCGAGGACTCCGTCTTTTTGCGCACCAGATCAATCGCGCGATTGCGCGCGATCGACGCCATCCATGTGATCGGCGACGACAAGGCCGGATTGAACTGGCCCGCGTTGTGCCAAATCTTGACGTAGGTCTCCTGAACGACCTCCTCTGCAAGATCCTGTCGACGCAAGATACGGAGCACGACGCCAAAGAGTTTCGCGCGCGTGGCGCCGTAGAGCCGCTCGAAAGCCGCCTCGTCGCCCTTCGCAACCGCTGCGATCAGCCAGACCAGCTCCGCTGGCGTCAGCATTCAGTCCCCCAAGCCACACCTGAAGTCGCCAACCTGCGCCCTGCGTTTCCCGCAAGGCCCTCCGTCACTTGCTACCATAGCGCGCGGAAAAGCCCGCCACCAAGGGGCGGACGGCCACACTGTGGACATCAAATGCAAAAACCCAGGCCCTGAGGCCCGGGTTTTCCAATTCGCTGAGTTCCAAGGGTGCCTTTAGGCGATGGCGCCCATCCGGGCCCGCATCAGGCCGATGCTGTCAAGATCGGCCTGCTCGCGGGCGTTCTCTTCGGCGCGCTCGCGGGCCTGGTCGCGCTCGTCCAGGAGCTCGACCTTCTTCATTTCCTCAAAGGCTTCGCCGAGTGCGGCCTTGGCTTCCTCGAGCTGGCCCTTGAGCTCGTCGGCCGAGCGGGTCAGGTTCTCGCGGCGCTGGATCGCAGCCTTGGCATAGGTCGGGTAAGCGAAATGCGAGGGATCGTTGATCCCGGCGCGCTCCTGCTCGGTCAGGATCTCGCGCTCGAGATCGGTCGACATGCGCTGGAAGTCAGCGATCATGCTTTCGATCTGGGCGACCCTGCGGCGCTTCTCGTCGACCTGAAATTTCTTCAGGCGGATGAGGGTTTCACGTGACTTCATCGACTCGTACTCCCCAGAAGTCCCCTAGCTGCGCGTGGGACAACACCGGTCGCCCCATAGGCCACAAGTTGGGCCCCGACCGGCTTTGCTACTCTGTGGGGCGGATGATGGCCTGACAAAGTTAGCGTTCCGTTTCCAAATTGCTCAGGATTTGCGCCAATTGGCGGTATCCGTCGGCCAGCGAGGCGCTTTCGTCCTTGCGCTGTCGCAGGAAGGCCTCCAGCGGCTCGTGCAGCCGGATCGCCTCGTCGACCTCGGGGCTCGAGCCGGCACGATAGGCCCCGAGCCGGATCAGTTCCTCCATGTCGGCATAGGTCGCCATCACCTGCCGCGCCTTCTGGATGGTCGGCCAGAACTGCGGATCGGCCGATTTCGGCATGGTGCGGGAGACGGATTTCAGGATGTTGATGGCGGGGTAGCGGCCGCGCTCGGCAATGGAGCGCTGCATCACAATATGGCCGTCGAGGATGCCGCGGACCGCATCCGCGATCGGCTCATTATGATCGTCGCCGTCGACCAGCACCGTGAAGATCGCGGTGATGGCGCCTGTGCTCAAGCCCGGGCCTGCGCGCTCCAAAAGTTTTGGCAGTTCAGTGAAGACGGTCGGCGTGTAGCCCTTGGCGGTCGGCGGCTCGCCGGCCGACAGGCCGATCTCGCGCTGGGCCATGGCAAAGCGCGTCACCGAGTCCATCAGGCACAGCACGTCCTTGTCCTCGTCGCGGAAATATTCGGCGACGGCGAGCGTGAGATACGCGGCCTGACGACGCATCAGCGCCGGCTCATCCGAGGTCGCGACCACGACGACGGATCGCGCCAGGCCTTCCTCGCCGAGATCGTCCTGCAGGAACTCCTGCACCTCGCGGCCGCGTTCGCCGATCAGTCCGATGACGCTGACATCGGCATCGACGTTACGCGCGAGCATCGAGAGCAGCACGGATTTGCCGACGCCGGAGCCCGCAAAGATGCCCATGCGCTGGCCGCGGCAGCAGGTGAGGAACGTGTTCATCGCGCGCACGCCGAGATCGAGCGGCGCGCCCACGCGCATGCGCGAATGCGCCGGCGGCGGTGCGTTGCGGAACGGCATCGGCGACGGCCCCTGCGGCAGCGGCCCCTTGCCGTCGATCGGCTCGCCGAGCGCATTGACGACGCGGCCGAGCCAGGCCGCGCAGGGCCGCACCTGGTTGGCAGCGTTTGCGATGACGGCCTTGCAGCCGCGCCGCACGCCTTCCAGTCCTGCGAACGGCATCACGACAGCGTTGTTGCCGGAAAAGCCGATCACCTCGCAGGGAATCGAACGGCTGGCACCGGTCTCGATGACGAGCCGCGCGCCGACCGACATCGCGTGGATTGGGCCGGCGACCTCGACCATCAGGCCGCGCACGCCGACGACGCGCCCGTATATATTGACGCCGTCGATATCGCCGATCTGCTCGGCCAAGGCCTTCATGGAAACGCCCTCCAGGGTGCGTTCATGGCGAAACCCTTAAATTTCGCCATATTTCTGAACGGCGCTTAACTCCGTGTTTACCCGCATCATTAATCATTGCGTCACTGTCTTTGTGACTGAGCGTCCGCCCTTCAGAAGAAGGGGAGTCGCAAGAGTCGGTTAGGCCCGTCTCTTAAAGCGGAACTTGAACGGGATTGGGTGACAAAAGCTGCTTCTTACGCAACATCTTAGGGCGATTCGACAAAAATTGCACCGCGAGGTCTTGCGTTCCGGAATCAGACTTTGTTAACCATGTCCAGTCAGGATCCGAATCAGTTGTTCAAAGGCGTTTGTTGAGTGCCGCGAATGCGGCCGACCTGACGCCCGGAGCGGCGACTATGGGGAACTGGCATGCGCGTTTTGCTGATTGAAGATGACAGCGCCGTCGCGCAGTCGATCGAGCTGATGTTGAAGTCTGAGAGCTTCAACGTCTACACGACCGATCTGGGGGAAGAAGGCGTCGATCTCGGTAAACTATACGATTACGACATTATCCTTCTCGACCTCAACCTGCCCGACATGTCCGGCTACGACGTGCTCAAGCAGCTCCGGGTCTCCAAGATCAAGACACCGATTCTGATCCTCTCCGGCCTCGCCGGCATCGAGGACAAGGTCAAGGGTCTCGGCGTCGGCGCCGACGACTACATGACCAAGCCCTTCCATAAAGACGAGCTGGTGGCCCGCATCCACGCGATCGTGCGCCGCTCCAAGGGCCATGCCCAGTCGGTCATCCAGACCGGCGACCTCGTCGTCAACCTCGACACCAAGACGGTGGAAGTCGGCGGCCAGCGCGTGCATCTGACCGGCAAGGAATACCAGATGCTGGAGCTGCTCAGCTTGCGCAAGGGCACGACTCTCACCAAGGAAATGTTCCTCAACCACCTCTATGGCGGCATGGACGAGCCCGAGCTGAAGATCATCGACGTCTTCATCTGCAAGCTCCGCAAGAAGCTCGCCAACGCCTCCGAAGGCCGCAACTTCATCGAGACCGTGTGGGGCCGCGGCTACGTGCTGCGCGAGCCGCACGAGCACGAAGAGCGCATCCCGGCGTAAAGCCATTCTGTCGCGAGTTCCAAAGGGGCTCGCTCCTCCCGACTGGACCCCGCCGCAAACGGCGGGGTTCTCGTTTTTGGGGCCTGGTTCGAAGCCTTAAGACTTGAACCGCTATCCTCCCGAGCCCGACCAATGGTCGCCGGCAAGGGGGTACGATGATTCTGCAATCGCTCGCGGGGCTGCCCGCCTTTCTGGTCTATTTCTGCACCGGGCTGGTCGCGATCGTAGCGTATCTGTTCGTCTACACCCGCATCACGCCGCACAACGAGTTCCAGCTCATCCGCGACAACGATCCGGCCGCCGCCATCGCGCTTGGCCTGAGCCTGCTCGGCTTCGTGGCGCCGCTGGTCAGCGCCATCGCGCATTCCGCCAACGTGTTGGACTGCCTGATCTGGGCATTCATCGCACTGATCGTCCAGGTCATCGTGTTCTATCTGGTGCGCGTCCCGGTGCCGAACCTGTCGGAGCGGATCGCCGCCGGCGAGCTTGCGCCGGCGATCTGGCTGGGGCTGGCCTCGCTCGCCGCGGGCCTCCTCAACGCCGCCTGCATGATCTACTGACATGACCGAGAAGCCCTCCAGCAAGGATTTTGGCAAGCGGCGGCCGCGGCTGCCCGCACCGCTGCAGCTGCCGCAGCAAGAGCCGACCAAGCGCTCCGGCCACGTTGCGCTGCTGGTGATGGGCACGATCGCGGTCGGCTCCACGGCTTTCATGCTGATGCCGAGCCAGAACTGCGACCCGCCCGCGCCCGGCATGGCGGCGCAGTCCTCGACCAACTGCTCGACGCGCAGTTCGTCCGGCAGCGGTGGCTCCTCGCACTGGTCGTCGCGCTCGAGCTACTTCAGCGGCGACTCCTCGAGCCATTCCTCGTCCGGCTCATCGGACGGCGGCTCTGGCGGCGTGACGCGCGGTGGCTTCGGCTCGTTTGCGCATGGCTTTGGCTTCTCCGGCGGCGGCTGAGGCGCGAAGCCGTGAATTCACGCAGCTCGCCCTGTCTGCTTAAGTGGCGCCAAGGAGGAGACGCCGCATGAAACGCTCACGAAGGGTCCTGCTCACCATGATGGGCAGTGCCGCGGTCAGCGCGGTCTCGATGGGAATGGTCCGCCGCCCCTATGACTGCGGACCCGGCATGACGGCCGTTCCCGGCATCGACGGCAGACCCTATTGCCGTCCGACCTATGGCGGCTTCGGCGGCACGCTGCATCGCTTTCACGGACATGGCGGCCAGGGTCATGGCGGGCATGGACATGGCGGCCACGGCCACGGTGGCGGCGGGTAACTCATGCGGCGCATCACCTGTCCCGAGCGCGATGACTGGCAGCAAACCGCCGAGCAATGCGGCTTCGACTTCCACACCATCGACGGCGAACGCTACTGGGACGAGCGCGCCTATTACGCCTTCACGCTGGACGAGATCGAGCGCAGCATCGAGACGCCGACCGGCGAGATCGATGCGATGTGCGTCGAACTCGCCGGTCGCATCGTGAGGGACGAGCGCTCTCTGCAACGATTGAAAATCCCTGACACATTCTGGAGTCTGATCGTCGAGAGCTGGGAGCGCGACGATCGCAGTCTCTACGGACGCCTCGACCTGAAATTCGACGGCAACGGTCCCGCAAAGCTGCTCGAATACAACGCCGACACGCCGACCTCGATCTTCGAGGCCGCGGTGTTTCAATGGACCTGGCTGGAGCAAGCGATCGAGCGCCGCATCATCCCTGCACGCGCCGACCAGTTCAACTCGATCCACGAGCGATTGATCGAGGCCTGGAAGGAGATTGCGCCCGGCGCGCATCTGCACCTCACCGGCACCACCGGCAATGAGGAGGATGCCGGCACGCTCGCCTATCTCGAGGACACCGCGCGGCAGGCGGGACTTTCGACGACGCTGCTCGACATCGAGGACATCGGCTGGCGCGACGATGGCGGCGGTTTCGTCGATCTCGACGATCGCGACATGACGCGCGTGTTCAAGCTCTATCCCTGGGAGTGGATGTTTCACGACGCCTTCGGCGCCAAGCTCAGCACGGCGCCGACGCGCTGGATCGAGCCACCATGGAAGGCCGTGCTCTCCAACAAGGGCATTTTGCCGCTGCTCTGGGAGGCATTCACCAATCATCCAAATCTGCTGCCGGCCTTCTTCGAGGACGATCCGCGCGCAGCCGAACTCGGCAGCTCCTATGTGCGCAAGCCTCTATTGTCGCGCGAGGGCGCCAATGTGACGCTGGTCTCGGGCGGCCACTCGCTCGATGAGCACGCCGGCCCCTACGGCGCCGAAGGCTTTGTGCGCCAGGCCCTGTCGCCGCTGCCGAACTTTTCCGGCAACTATGCGGTGGTGGGAAGCTGGCTGGTGAACCACGAGCCGTGCGGACTCTCGATCCGCGAGGACGAAAGTCCGATCACCGGCAACGGCTCGCGCTTCTTGCCGCACGCGATTTTGTGAGGATGATTCTTCTTTCCCTCTCCCCTTGTGGGAGAGGGTGGCTCGCCGCGATAGCGGCGAGACGGGTGAGGGGTCTCTCTCCGCGATTGACCACTCGTGCATGAACTCGGTGAAGCAACCCCTCATCCGGCGCTGCGCGCCACCTTCTCCCACAAGGGGAGAAGGAAGAAAGCACTCACCTCGCCGCGGCGACCTTCATGCCCGAGAATAGCGGCGCGCCGGCGGGCCGTGCACCGCGGACCGGGTTGATCTGGTAGAGGCCGCGGCGGTCGGCGACGGGACGGAAGGCATCGGTGATGCCGACGACGGATTCGGCCGCACCGAGCAGCAGCGTGCCGTCCGCTTCCAGACACTTCGCCATGCGTTCGAAGATCACGCCCTTGGTGTCCTGGTCGAAATAGATCAGGACGTTGCGGCAGAAGATGACGTCGAAGCTACCGAGATGGGAGAAATCCTGCAGCAGGTTGAGCTGACGGAACTGCACCATCGAGCGGACGTCGGGATTGAGCTGCCAGATCTCGCCGGACTGCGTAAAGTATTTCACCAGCAGTTGGATCGGCAGGCCGCGCTGCACCTCGAACTGGCTGTAGATGCCGGCCTTGGATTTTTCCAGCACCTCCTGCGAGAGATCGGTGGCGACGATCTCGATGCGCCAGCCGGCGAGAGACGCAGCCTTCTCCTTCAGGCACATCGCGATCGAATAAGGCTCCTGCCCGGTCGACGACGCCGCCGACCAGATTCGCAGCGATTTGCGCGCGGCGCGCGCCTGGATCAGTCCGGGCAGAATCGTGTCGCGCAGATGATCGAACGGGACCTTGTCGCGGAAGAAGAAGGTCTCGTTGGTGGTCATCGCCTCGACCACGTCGGTCGTGAGCTTGCCGTCGCCGCCCTTGATCTTCTGTACGAGGTCGGGGATGCCGCCGAGCCCCGCCTTGCGGGCAAGCGGCAGCAAGCGGCTCTCGACGAGATATTGCTTGTCGGCGGAGAGATCGAGACCGGAGCGCTCTTTCAGGAACTTACGCAAAAACTCATAGTCCAACGGCGTCACGAACGATCTCCCGCAAACAGGCGATTGACTTTGGATCCGATCTGATTGAGCGGAAGGATCGCAGCACAGATACCGGCATTGGCGGCGGCGCCCGGCATGCCCCAGACGACGCTGGTGGCTTCGTCCTGCGCGATCACGCTGCCGCCGGCGGCAACGATGTCCTTGCCGCCACGCATGCCGTCCGAGCCCATGCCGGTGAGAATCACGGCCAGAATGCCGCCGTGCCAGATGTCGATGGCCGAGGTGAAGAGCGGATCGACCGCGGGCTTGCAGAAGTTGACGGCGGGGCCGTCATCGAGCGCGATCGCAACGTCGGCGCCGGAGCGCACCACGCGCATATGCTTGCCGCCGGGCGCGAGATAGATGTGGCCGGGCTTCACGGCTTCGCCGTCGATGCCTTCATGCGCGGGACGGCGGCTCGAACGCGCCAGATGCTCGGCGAGAATCGTGGTGAAGGTCGGCGGCATGTGCTGGGTGATCAGCACCGGGAAACGATCGATGACAGGACCGAGCTCGGTCACCAGCGTCATCAACGCCTGTGGGCCACCGGTCGAGGAGCCGATCAGCAGCACCTTCGGCGCCTGCGCCGAGAACGAGCGCTTGACCAGCGACAGCGGCGAGGCCGCCGGTGCGACAGGTGCCGGCGCAGCCGAGCGCGCGGCGGGCTCGCGTGCAACCGGCACCGGGCTCGCAGGAGCCAGCGGCGGGCTGGAGACCGCCGGCTTCCTGCGGAGCCGCGCACCGAGATGGCGGATCTTCTGGATCAGATCGTGGTGAAAGATGTCGGCGGCCGAGGTCTCGCGCGTCGATTCCGGCTTCGGAATGTAGTCGGCGGCACCGAGCGAGAGTGCCTTGAAGCTGATCTCCGCATTGCGGCGGGTCAGCGTGGACGCCATGATGATGACGAGGTCGCGCTTCTTGGCGAGGAGCTGCGGCAATGCCGAGATGCCGTCGAGCTCGGGCATTTCGATGTCGAGCACGGCGACATCGGGGTTGATGCGTTCGAGCTGGTTGACCGCTTCGAGCCCGGTACGCAAGGAAGCCACGACCTCCATGTCATGCTCGGCGCCGATCCAGCGCGAGATCAGGCCGCGGATGACGACGCTGTCATCGACGACCATGACGCGCAGCGGCCCTTCACGCGACGGGCTCACCGACGAACTCCCTGCAAACGCAACACTCATTACTCACCAAACTGCGACTGAAACGGCTACTGGAAACGAACGCCGAAGACCGTTCAGCCTCCGGAGTGGAGCGCGAACCTAAATCAGTCCCACTTCCTGGAACTTCGCCGTCACGATGTCCTTGTCGAACGGCTTCATGATGTACTCGTTGGCACCCGCATGCAGCGCGCGCGCGATGTGGGCGACGTCGTTCTCGGTGGTGCAGAACACCACCTTCGGCTGGTCGCCGCCGGGCATGCGGCGCAGATGGCCGAGGAATTCATAGCCGTCCATGATCGGCATGTTCCAGTCGAGCAGCACCGCATCGGGTAGACCGCGCTTGCAGGCTTCCAGAGCCTTTTCGCCATCCTCGGCTTCGAGGATCTGGAAATCCAGGCCTTCCAGGATCCGGCGCGCAACCTTGCGGATGACGCTGGAATCATCGACGACGAGACAAGTTCTCATGTGAGCCTCTATTTCCTATCCCGAACGGGACACTTCCAAATTGCGAACCGGTCGTTGCCGACCGTCGTCTGCTCAAGCCGCCATCATCTCCGGCGCGAGCTCGAGGACGCGATCG
>NZ_PPPT01000193.1 GCF_006483445.1 Bradyrhizobium guangdongense
CCGGGACAAGCCCGGGCATAACGAGCTAGTGGCACGGCCCTCGCCTACCAGCCCCAACTGATCTCGCCGATGCGCGGCGGGTCTGCGCCGGGACGGGTGCAGGTCATGCCGGCGCAATTGGCGGCAAACGACAGTGCGCGGCGCAACTCGTCGGCGCTGATGTCCCGAAGCTGCGTTCGCGGCAGCCGCCCCTGTTTATGCAGCGCGAACAACAGCGCCGCCTGAAAGCTGTCGCCGGCGCCGATCGTGTCAACCACCGTCACCCTGGGTGCGGCGACCTCGATCTGTCCCGCGGTCGGATGCCAGGCGATGGCACCATCAATCCCGCGCGTGATGACGACGAGGCTGGCGCCCTGCGCCAACAGCGAACGCGCCCGCGCGGGGTAAGTTTCATTGCCATAGAGATAGCTGAAATCGACATCGGACATCCGGACGATGTCGGCATCTTGTGCGAACTCGGCCATGCGCGCGAGATAAGCCGGCTTGTCCTTGACCAGATTGGGACGGCAGTTCGGATCGAACGAGACGGTGGCGGATTGCCTCGCGTCCGCGATGAGGGCCTTTGTTTCCGACGCACCCTGATCATTGACCAGCGTCGTCGATCCGATGTGAACCGCCTCGACCTTGTCGAACGGTATCGAACCGCGCCGATAGGTCCAATTCCGCGTCGCAGTCTCGGCATCGTAGAAGGCATATTGCGACTCGCCGCCGACGATGCGCACGAAGGCAAGCGTCGTCTGGTGATCGCTGCGGGTCGCGAAGCCCAGTTCGACATTGGAGGCGGCTGCATGCGCCGCGATCATCTGCCCGAACATGTCGTTCGAGAGCCCGCCGACGAAGCCGGCGGACGCACCGAGCCGCGCGATCCCGATCGCCACGTTGAGACAGGAGCCGCCGACCGCCGGCATCACCGCCTCGCGTCCCTCCGCGGTACGCGTCGGCACGAAATCAATCAGCGCATCGCCACAACTGATCAGCATTTTCTCGACCCTTACAGCGCCAACGCGAAGCCGCGCATTGCGGCACGGCTGCTGCCATCGACCTCACGCAGCAACTGGTAGACGCTTCGCTTGCGGCGATGGAAGTCCGCCATGCCCTCGGCGGTCGGTTCGCTCAACCGTCCCAGCGCCGACATCTTTGCCATGGTCTCGCCGATCGAGGCAAAGGCACCGCCTGCGACCGCGCCGAGCATGGCGGCACCGAGCAGCACGGGCTCCTTGGTCTGCGGCAGGGCGACCGTGAGGCCGGTCGTATCGGCCATGATCTGGCGGACCAGCGGGCTGCGGCTGGCGCCGCCACCCATGATCATGATGCGGCTCGTGACGCCATGCGCGGCAAAGGCCTCGATCACCTCGGCGAGGCCATAGGCGAGCCCACACAGCCCCGCCACGAACAGCCGCTCCATCGAAGCCACGTCAGTATCCAGGTCCAGACCCGCGATCACCGCGCGCGTATCGGGGTCGGCGTAAGGCGAGCGATTGCCGATGAACTCCGGCAGCACATGGACGTCGCGTGCCAGCAGCGCTGCCCTGCTGGCATTGCCGGCGCGCGCGATGATGCGCTTCTCCAGGAACTCGATGATGTCGAGGCCGTCCTTGCGCGCGGCGGCGCTGACCTCGGCATGTCCGGGATGCGACTTCAAGAGATGATCGATCGCGGCACCCGCGGCCGACTGCCCGCCCTCGTTGAGCCAGAAGTCCGGCACCATGCCGGAGTAATAAGGTCCCCAGACGCCAGGCACGAAGCAAGGGTCTTTCGTCGTCGCCATGATGCAGGCGGACGTTCCCATGATGTAGGCCAGGCGATCGCTGACATCGGCCGAACCGCCGGACCCATCGCGTCCGCCGATCGCGCCAACCCCGCCGGCATGGGCATCGATGAGGGACGCGCCGACCGGCGTGCCGGGGTTGAGGCCCAGATCACCTGCTGCCGCGCGCGTCAGGCCGGCGGCGAGCCGCGTGCCGGGCGCGACGATCTCGGTGCCGATGCGCGCGTATCGTTCAGTGGCGAACTCCGAGAGGCCGATGCGCTGGATGAAGGGCGCGCTCCAGCCGCCGGCATGAGGCTGATAGTTCCACTTGCAGGTGACGGTGCAGGTCGAGCGCTGCAGCGAGCCGGTCGCGCGCCAGGTCAGATAGTCCGCGAGGTCGAAGAAATGACCTGCCGCATCAAAGCTCGCGCGCAGATGCCGCTTCAGCCACAACAGCTTTGGCATCTCCATCTCGGGCGAGATCGAGCCGCCGACATAGCGCAGCACCTCGTCCTGGGTCTCGTTGATCAGCCGCGCTTCGGTCGTTGCGCGATGGTCCATCCAGACGATGACGTTGCGTCGCCTTTCGCCGGATGCGCTGACCGTGACGGGCTCGCCGTCCCTGTCGAGTACGACCAGCGAGCATGTCGCATCGAACCCAATGCCCTTGATCATGTCGGGCGCGATGGCCGCCTCGGCCATCGCCGCGCGCACGGATTTGGCGCAGGCGTCCCAGATGTCTGATGACGACTGCTCGACGATATCGCCGGCCTCGTGCCAGGTCTTGATCGGATGCCGCGCGGTCGAGAGAAGATTGCCGGCCTGGTCGAACACCCCTGCCCGCGTGCTGGATGTTCCCACGTCGACGCCGATATACGCCTGCGGCATTGTCGCTCCCGTCAATTTTGACGCAAGCCTACCAGCAAGTGTAACCGCCATCCACAAGCACGATGCTGCCGGTCATCAAACTCGCGGCGTCCGAAGCGAGGAACAGCACGACGGAGGCGATCTCCTCCACCTGCCCCATCCGCGCCATCGGGGTTCCACCGATCCAGGCGTCATACATTTTTGGATTGCTTTTCACGAAAGCGTTGAGCGGCGTCTCGATATAGGTCGGCGCCACCGCGTTGACGCGCACACCGCGCGCGCCCCACTCGGCGGCCAGCGACTTGGTCAGATGGTGCACCGCCGCCTTGGAAGCGTTGTAAAAACACTGCTCCTGCGGCTTGTTGACGATGAAGCCGGACATCGAGCCGACATTGACGATCGTTCCGGCCTTCGCCCGCAACATGTGCCTGCCGAATTCGCGGCAGCACCAGAAGGTGCCGTTGAGATTGACGTCGATGACGTTGAGCCAGTGCTCGTCGGTCACGGTCTCCGCCGGCGTCTCGCTCCGCGCGATGCCGGCATTGTTGACGAGGATGTCGACCTTGCCGAGGCGCGAGACGAGATCGTTGGCAACATCAGACACCCGCTTCGTGTCGGTAACGTCCATGACGACGGTTTCAGCCTCATATCCCTTGGCCTTCAGACCGGCGCGCGCGGTGTCGGCGACCTTGCCATCGCGATCGGCGATGATGACTTTTGCGCCGGCTTCAGCCAGCGCCTCGGCACAGGCGAGCCCAATGCCCTGCCCGCCGCCGGTGATGATGGCTGACTTGCCCGTCAGCTTGAACTTTTCCAGGTACATGGTGGTCTTCCTGTTCTTGTTTGCCCCAGTGGCTCAGGCGCGGATCGCGTTGCCGCTACCGTCGAAGCGGTGGATGCGGTTCGGCTCCGGCGTCAGCGAGACCTTGTCGCCGGGGTTGAGGCTCAGTTCGCCGATGTAGCGCGCCGTCAGCATGCCCAGCGGCCCGCCATCGACGTAAAGGAACGTGTCGCTGCCGAGATGCTCGGCGACCGAGATCGTTCCGGGCCAGCCGGTCGTGCCGCCGCGTTCGATCTTCAGATGTTCCGGCCGCACGCCGATGGTGATCGCGCCCTGCTGCTGCGCATGCTCGCCGGTGACGAAATTCATCTTGGGCGAGCCGATGAAGCCGGCGACGAACAGGTTGTTGGGCCGCTCGTAGAGCTCCAGCGGCGAGCCATATTGCTCGATCTTGCCGCCGTTGAGCACGACGATCTTGTCGGCCATGGTCATGGCCTCGACCTGGTCGTGGGTGACGTAGATCGCTGTCGTGCCGAGCTGCTTTTGCAGCCGCGTCACCTCGAGCCGCATCTGCACGCGCAGTGCGGCATCGAGGTTGGACAAGGGCTCGTCGAACAAGAACGCCTTTGGCTCGCGGACGATGGCGCGGCCGATCGCGACGCGCTGGCGCTGGCCGCCGGAGAGCTCGCGCGGCTTGCGGTCGAGATAGGGCGTGAGATTCAGCGTCGCGGCGGCAGCCTCGACCTTGCGGTTGATCTCGTCCTTGGCGAGCCCCGCCATCTTCAGGCCAAAGCCGATATTGCCGCGCACGCTCATATGCGGATAGAGCGCGTAGGACTGGAACACCATGGAGAGGCCGCGCTTGGCCGGCGGCGTATCGACGACGTTCTTGCCGTCGATCAAGATCTTGCCGCCGCTGACGTCCTCAAGGCCGGCGATCAGCCGCAGCAGCGTGGTCTTGCCGCAACCTGAGGGTCCCACGAACACCACGAAGGAGCCATCCGAAATGTCGAGGTCGGCGCCCTTGATGATGTGGACGGGACCGAAGGACTTTTGCACGTCCACAAGTGTGATCTGACCCATGACAGCCCCTGTTACTTGACCGCGCCGAAGGTGAGCCCGCGGACGAGCTGCTTCTGGCTGAACCAACCGAGGACGAGAATGGGCGCGATCGCCAGCGTCGACGCCGACGACAGCTTCGCCCAGAACAGGCCTTCAGGACTCGAATATGAGGCGATGAACGTGGTGAGCGGCGCGGCGTACGAGGTCGACAGGTTCAGCGTCCAGAACGCCTCGTTCCAGGCCAGGATCAAGTTGAGCAGCATCGTCGAGGCCAGCCCCGGGATCGCCATCGGCGTCAGCACATAGACGAGCTCGCGGCCGATCGTGGCACCGTCCATGCGCGCGGCCTCGAGGATGTCGCGCGGGATCTCCTTGAAGTACGTAAAGAGCATCCAGATCACGATCGGCAGATTGCCGAGGCACAGGATGAAGACGAGGCCAATACGGGAATCGAGCAGACCAAACGTCTTGTAGATCAGGTAGATCGGCACCAGTACGCCGACCGGCGGCATCATCTTGGTCGAGAGCATCCAGAGCAAAATGTCCTTGGTGCGCTTGGTCGGCGAGAACGCCATCGACCAGGCGGCCGGGATCGCGATCAGCAGCGCAATCAGCGTCGAGCCGCCGGCGATGATGATCGAGTTCATGGCATGGTGCAGATAGTCGCTGCGCTCCTGCACGGTGGCGTAGTTTTCCGTCGTCCAGTGGAAGAACAGGAACGACGGCGGGATGGCAAAAGCCTCCAGCTCGGTTTTGAAGCTCGCCAGCACCATCCAGAGAATCGGGAAGAAGATCAGAAAGCCCGCCAGCCAGGCCCCGATCGTGGACACCACCACCTTTTGCGTTGTCGCCATCCGCGCCATGCTTCATGCCTCCAGATTGCGGCCGACGATGCGGACGAGGAAGAACGCAACGATGTTGGCGATCACGACCGCGACGAGGCCGCCCGCGGATGCGCTGCCGACGTCGAACTGGATCAGCGCCTGCGAATAGATCAGGAAGGCGATGTTGGTGGTCTGCAGACCCGGCCCGCCGCCCGTCGTGACGAAAATCTCGGCAAACACAGTGAGCAGGAAGATCGTCTCGATCAGGATCACCACCGTGATCGGGCGCGCCAGATGCGGCAGCGTGATGTAGATGAAGGTCGAGACGGCGCTCGCGCCATCCATCTCGGCCGCCTCCTTCTGCTCCTCGTCGAGCGATTGCAGCGCGGTCAACAGAATGAGGGTCGCGAACGGCAGCCATTGCCAGGACACGATCAAAATCACCGCAAACAGCGGCAAATCGTTGAACCAGTCGATCGGCGTCAGTCCGAACACCTTCGCGATCCAGGCAAAGAGGCCGGAGACCGGGTGCATCAACAGGTTCTTCCAGACCAGGGCGCTCACCGTCGGCATCACGAAGAACGGCGCGATCACCATCAGGCGCACGATGTTGCGGCCGACCACGGGCTGGTCCAGCAGCAGCGCCAGGGGAATGCCGAGCAGAATGGTCAGCGCCAGCACCGAGCCGACCAGCACCAGCGTGTTCTGGAGCGAGGCAAGAAAGGCAGGATCGGTGAGGAAGTAGCGAAAGTTTTCCAGACCGACGAAGGATTCCGAGCCGGGATCGAGCAGGCTGTAATGCAGCGTCGAGAAGTAGAGCGTCAGCGCGAGCGGGACGATCATCCAGATGAACAGCAGCGCGACTGCCGGGGTCAGAAGCGACCGCGCAAGGAGTTGCGTCTGCCGTGTGGCCATCGCTCGCTCTCCATCGTCGGGAAAGTGGCGGCCATCCCCTCATGGATCGGATGGCCGCGAGTTGGGCTCTCAGGAGGCTGAGGGCATCACTTGATGTAACCGGCGCGCTTCATCTCGCGCTCGGTGACGGATTGCGCCGCGGTCAGTGCAGCGTCCACGGTCATCGAACCGGCCAAGGCCGCGGAGAACTGCTGCCCCACCTGGGTGCCGATGCCCTGGAATTCGGGGATCGCCGCATATTGCACGCCGACATAAGGCACCGGCTTCACGGTCGGCTTGTTCGGATCCGCCGCGTCGATCGAGGCCAGCGTCAGTTTGGCGAACGGCGCGACCTTCAGATACTCATCGTTCTTGTAGAGCGAGGTGCGCGTGCCCGGCGGCACGTTGGCCCAGCCTTCCTTCGAGGCCACGAGTTTCGTGTAGTCCTTGCTGGTCGCCCAGGCGATGAATTTTTCGGCGGCTTCGGTCTTCTTGGAGCCCGCGGGGATCGCGAGGTTCCAGGCCCACAGCCAGTTGGCGTTCTTGCCGAGCCCGGTGTTGGGTGCGAGCGCAAAGCCGACCTTGTCGGCGACCTTGGAGTCCTTCGGATTGGTGACGAAGGACGCCGCCACCGTCGCGTCGATCCACATGCCGCACTTGCCGGCGTTGAACAGCGCGAGGTTCTCGTTGAACCCGTTGGAGCTCGCGCCGGGAGGGCCTGCGTCCTTCATCAGATTGACGTAGGTCGTGAGCGTCTTCTTCCATTCCGGCGTGTTGAACTGCGGCTCCCACTTCTCGTCGAACCAGCGCGCGCCATAGGAATTGGCCATCGCCGACAGAAACGCCATGTTCTCGCCCCAGCCGGCCTTGCCGCGCAGGCAGATGCCGTAGGTGCCCGCGGTCTTGTCGGTGAGCTTCTTGGCGGCATCGATGACGAAATCCCAGGTCGGGCTTTCCGGCATCTTCAGGCCTGCCTTCTCGAACAGATCGGTGCGGTACATGATCATCGAGCTCTCGCCGTAGAACGGCGCGGCGTAGAGCTTGCCGTCGGACGACACCGCGTCCTTGATCTTCGGCAGGAGGTCGGCGACGTCGTAATCGGCGCCGAGATTGGCGAGCGGCACCAGCCAGCCCTTCTTGGCCCAGATCGGTACCTCATAGGTGCCGATGGTCAGCACGTCGAACTGGCCGCCCTTGGTGGCGATGTCGGTGGTGACGCGCTGGCGTAGCACGTTCTCCTCCAGCGTCACCCATTTCACCGTGATGTCGGGGTTCTTCTTGGTGAACTCGCTGGTGAGACCCTGCATGCGGATCATGTCGCCGTTGTTCACGGTGGCGACCGTCAGGGTCGTCTCGGCCATCGCAGGAACGGAAAGCAGGGGAACGGAAAGCAGCAGTGCAGTCGCGCCGCACGTGGCGCTCAGGACTTTTTTCACGATGACCTCCCTTGGCTCGCGTTTTGAGCATATGCCCACGCGTTGAGCGTATGTTCAACTCAGCTCCTGACTTTGTCAAGCATGCGCGTGCGCCCTCCCGCAACTTCTGAGTGCTGCAGTGCGGGAGTGACGACCGGCGTTGGGCAACTGAATGAGCGCAGTCCCACAACTCGTCATGCCCGGGCTTGTCCCGGGCATCCACGTTCTCTGTGCCGCGAGGAAGATCGTGGATGGCCGGGACAAGCCC
>NZ_PPPT01000194.1 GCF_006483445.1 Bradyrhizobium guangdongense
CCGAGCCGCCGGACGAGCCGCCCGGCGTCAGCGAGGCATCGCGCGGGTTCTTGGTGTCGCCATGGACAAGATTGGTGGTGAACCAGCGGTAGGAGAAGGCCGGGCAATTGGTGCGGCCGAGGATGACCGCGCCGGCCTTGCGCAAGTTCGCGACCACGGGGTTGTCCACCTTGGCGATCACGTCGCGCTGCAGCTTCAAGCCATTGGTGGTGGCAAAGCCTTCCTGGTCGACATTGACCTTCACCGTGACGGGGACGCCTGCCAGCAGGCCCGGATCCTCGCCCCGCGCGATCGCGGCATCGACGGCTGCCGCCTGCTTCAGCACGTCCTCCGGCCGGTGGTCGACCACCGCATTGAGCTTTGGGTTGACGGCATCGAGCCGGGCGAGCCCGGCTTCGGCGGCCTCCTTGGCGGATACTTTCTTGGACCGGATGAGGGCGGCGAGGTCGGCGGCCGACAGGCGCCAGAGATCTTGCATGATGTGCTCCGTGTGACCGGGTCTTTTAACCCCGGTCACCGGTCAAAGCCATGCGGATTCCGCAGGGGCAAAAGGTCGGAAATCAGTGCCTAGTGGCGGACTTGTCCGGCATGTCCAGGAGCGCCTCGGTGAAAGGAAACTCCAGCACGATCTCGCCATCGGTATCGGTGACCTCGATGACGGCCTCGAGCAGCGCCGGCTGCGTTCCCTCCGACTTCAAGACTGCCAGGATCATCTCACGCGCCACTTGCCAGGCGCGATCAGGATTGCGCAGGTCCTCACCGTCAGGATCCACGATCAATTCGTCGCCGATGCGGGTGTTGAAGAAGTATCTGGGCATGCTTGATCCAATGGGGTCGCCTGTAGCGGATTGAAAGCGCCTCTGCACTCACAACTGCTTTATCCGGACAGGGATCACGACCCATCGTCGTTTTTTGCATAGTGCACCGCAACAAATCGATGATCTACTACCTAGGTCGGGAAAATTTCACTGGCGAAGTTCTCCGCCCGCATTACTTTAGCTACGGGGCGGATACGTCCGATTTCGAGAACAAGGAGAGCCACAATGGCCTGGAAAACACCGAAGATCGTCGAAGTGCCGTGCGGCATGGAAATCAACATGTATGTGAGCGCCACCCGCAAGTAAGGGTAGCGTCTTTGCGTTGAGCGCAGGTGGATCCTTCGGGCGCAACGCGTTCCCCGAACTGGGAAACGTGTCGGTCTGAGATCCACCGCGACACGTGTTTCCAGGGGACGGATTCATGCTTCGCGTCGTCGTCCTGGGCGCCGCCGCCGGCGGCGGGGTCCCGCAGTGGAACTGCGGTTGTGCCGGCTGCCGAGCCGCGCGTGCCAACCTCGGCGATCTCCAGAGAACCCAGGCCTCCGTCGCCTTCAGCGCTGATGGCGCGCACTGGTTCCTGATCAACGCCTCACCCGACCTTCGCCAGCAATTGAACGCGACGCCGCAGTTGCATCCGAAACCGGGCGCGCTGCGTCACACGCCGATTGCGGGCGTGATCCTGACCAACAGCGAAGTGGACGCGGTGGCCGGACTGCTCTCGATGCGCGAGGGCTCGCCCTTCACGATCTACGCGCACGAGAAAGTGCTGGCGATCCTGAGAGCGAACAGCATCTTCAACGTGCTGAACGAAAAGAATGTGCGGCGACAGCCGATCGGCATCAACGAAGCGTTCGAGCCCACCCTGCCCGACGGATCGCCTGCAGGTATCGAGGTCAAGGCGTTCGCCGTTCCCGGCAAGTCGGCCTGGTATCTCGAAGGCAAGGTCCATCCCGGCGGCAGCGAGGGCGACGGCGATACGCTCGGCCTGAAGATCACGCACAAGGCGACGAGCAAGACGTTCTACTTCCTCGCCGCCTGCGCCGAGGTCACCGACGAACTTCGGCAAGAAATTTCAGGCTCGTCACTCGTCTTCTTCGACGGTACGGTGTGGCGGGACGACGAGATGATTTTGGCCGGGCTCGGCCAGAAGACCGGCAAGAGCATGGGACATGTCGCCATGTCCGGCGATGACGGCGCCATCGCGCGCTTGTCCGGCCTCGATATCGACAGGAAGCTATTCCTGCATATCAACAACTCGAACCCGGCACTGCTGCCTGATACGCCCGAGCGCAAGGCGGCCGAACATGCGGGATGGCAGATTCCCGCCGACGGAACGGAGATCGTGCTGTGAATGCGACCACACTGACGGGAATAACCGCGCTGTCGATCGGCAAGGACATCCGCCTCAACAATGCCGAGGAGCTCGAGGCGACGCTGCGCCATATCGGCGCGACGCGCTATCACAGCCTGCATCCGTTCCATAAGCTGCTGCACGGCGGCAAGCTGAGTAAGGGCCAGGTGCAGGCCTGGGCGCTCAACCGCTACTATTACCAGAGTACGATCCCGATCAAGGATGCGGTCGTGATCTCGCGCTTCCGCGACCGCGCCACGCGCCTCGAATGGCGCCACCGCATCGAGGACCATGACGGCGACGTCGGCAGCGAAGGCGGCATCGAGCGCTGGATCAAGCTGACCGAAGGCCTCGGGCTCGATACGGCCTACGTGGAATCGACCGAAGGCATTCTGCCGGCGACGCGCTTCGCGGTCGAAGCCTATGTGCACTACTGCCGCGAGAAGAGCCCGCTGGAGGCGATCGCCTCTTCGCTGACGGAACTGTTCGCACCGAGCATCCACGAAGAACGCATCGCCGGCATGCTGCAGCACTATGATTTCGTCAACCCGGACACCATGAGCTACTTCAAGCGCCGCCTGACCCAGGCGCCGCGCGACGCCAATTTTGCGCTCGACTATGTCAAGACGCATGCAAGGACGCCCGAGGAACGCGCCTCGGTGTGCAACGCGCTGATCTTCAAGACCAACGTGCTGTGGGTGCAGCTCGATGCGCTCTATCACGCCTATGTCGAGGGCCACATCCCGCCCGGCGCCTTCGTGCCCAAAGGTTAGGTTCCCATCATGGCAGCGCCGCGTCACATCAGCGTCAGCGAGGCAAGCCGGCCGGTGCTGCCGCGGCATGCCAAGCTGAAATATGATGAGACCCGGAAGGTCTGGGTGATCCTGGCGCCGGAACGGGTGCTGGCGCCTGACGAGATCGCGGTCGAGGTCTTGCAGTTTTGCGACGGTGAGCGCACCGTCGGCGACGTCGCCGACCAGCTCGCCGCAAAATATGCGGCGCCGCGCGACGCGATCCTGACCGACGTGATCGCCATGCTCCAGGATCTCGCCGACAAGGGCTTTCTCACCGAGGCACGCGAGAAGACGTCATGAGTGAAACGCTCAGCGGCCAAAACGCGCCCCCCGACGCCAGCGACAGTCTCGCGGTGCTGGAGAAGAGCCGCTCGACGGCAGAGACGTTTGGCATTCCGCTCGCGGTGCTGCTCGAGATCACGCATCGCTGCCCGTTGCAGTGCCCCTATTGCTCCAACCCGGTCGAGCTCGATCGTTCCGGCAAGGAGTTGACCACCGACGAGTGGAAGAAGGTGCTGAGCGAGCTCGCCGAGATCGGCGTGCTCCAGGTGCATTTCTCCGGCGGCGAGCCGACCGCGCGGAAAGATCTCGTCGAGCTCGTCAAGCACGCCAGCGACGTCGGGCTCTATACCAACCTGATCACCTCGGCCGTGCTGCTGACACGCGAGAAACTGAGCGAGCTGGCGGACGCCGGCCTCTGCCACGTGCAGATCAGCTTCCAGGGCGTCGAAGAAGGCCTCGCCGACCGCGTCGCCGGCTACAAGAACGGCCATCGCAAAAAACTCGAAGCCGCCAAATGGACGCGCGAGCTGGATTTGCCGCTCACCGTGAACGCGGTGATGCACCGGCAAAACCTGCACCAGCTCCCGGACATCATCCAGATGTCGCTCGATCTCGACGCAGACAGGCTCGAAGTGGCCAACGTGCAATATTACGGCTGGGCGCTGAAAAACCGCGCCGCGCTGATGCCGACGGTGGCGCAGCTCGATGAGTGCACCCGCATCGTCGAGGACGCCCGCGAGCGGCACAAGGGTCGGCTGTCGATCGACTATGTCGTGCCGGACTATTACGCGCTGCGGCCGAAGAAGTGCATGGGCGGCTGGGGCCGGCAGTTCTTCAACATCTCGCCGGCCGGCAAGGTGCTGCCCTGCCACGCCGCCGAGAGCATCACCGGGCTCGAATTCGAATCCGTGCGCTCCAACCATTCCATCGCCTGGATCTGGCAGAATTCCGAGGCCTTCAACCGCTATCGCGGCACCGGCTGGATGAAGGAGCCGTGCAAATCTTGCGAGTTCCGCGAGATCGACTTCGGCGGCTGCCGCTGCCAGGCCTTTGCGCTGACGGGCGATGCGGCCAACACGGACCCCGCCTGCGCGCTGTCGCCGATGCACGAGACCATCTTCAAGCAGGCCGAGCGCGAGGCCGAGGGCGACACCAACCGCTTCCTCTATCGCAACTTCGCCGGCGGCACCCTGGAATCCGAGAATGGCGCCTGACGCCGATGCGACGCGATCGGCCAAACGTGCCGATCCCTTTGCGCCGCTGACATCCGAGATGCTCGCCGTCTCCGACGGCCACGAGCTCTATGTCGAGAGCGTCGGACGCACCGATGGCATTCCCGCGGTCTACCTGCACGGCGGGCCCGGCAGCGGCTGCCAGCCCGATCATCGCCGTCTGTTCGATCCCGAGCGCTTCTGCGCCGTGCTGTTCGACCAGCGCGGCTGCGGCCGCTCGCGGCCCAAGGGATCACGCGAGCACAACACGCTGCCGCATCTCATCGCCGACATGGAGGCGATCCGCGAAAGATTCAGCTTCGAGCGCTGGATGCTGGTCGGTGGCTCCTGGGGCGCGACGCTGGCGCTGGCTTACGCGCAGGCGCATCCCGAGCGCGTCTCGGGCATCGTGCTGCGCGCGACGTTTCTCGGCACGCGGGCGGAGGTCGAGACCGGTTTTACGACGCGGCTGTCGCAATTCTATCCCGCGCTGAACGAGGATTTTCTGGGCGTGCTGCCCGAAGCCGAGCGCGGCGATCCCGTCAGGGCCTATTGGCGCCGCATCCTCGATCCCGATCCATCCGTGCACGGTCCGGCCGCACGGGCCTGGCATGATACCGAGCGCACGCTGTCGGAGCACAAGCCGTCCCGCACGCGGATCGACCTCGGCGCGCTGAATTCGACGCGCCCCCTGCCGGCGACGCCGTTCATGGAAGCGCATTACTTCTCCAACGACAGCTTCATGACTCCCGATCAGTTGCTGCGCAACGCTGACAAGCTCGCCGGCATTCACGGCATCATCATCCAGGGGCGCTATGATCTGTTGTGCCCGCCTGAGACATCTGCTGCGCTCGGGAAGGTGTGGCCGGGTTCCGAGATTCGGATTGTGGAAGAAGCCGGCCATTCGCTCTATGATCCCGGCGTGAGGGACGCCGTGATGCGCGCCATCGCCGACCTCGCTTCCGGGACACCACGATAACAGGAGCGCAAAATGCCGCTCGCCGGGAAGGGCATGCTGCTGACGTCGATGGATATCGACACCGCGCACGAAGCCGATTTCAACCGCTGGTACGATCGCGAGCATCTCGAGGAGCGCGTCGCGATCGATGGATTTCTGGAGGCGCGGCGCTATGTCGCGCACGCCGCGAGCCCCAAATATCTCAGCCTGTATTCGACCGCGACACTCGACGTGCTCGACAGCCCCGCCTACAGGGCGCGGCTCGCCAACCAGACCGAATGGTCGCTGCGGAGCATGGCGCATTTCAAGAACATGCTGCGCGTGGTCGCGCGCATCACCATCAGCCGCGGCACCGGGCGCGGGGCTGCGCTCGGCCTGGTGCGGCTGCGCCCGACGCCGGACAATGCGGGGGCGTGGCGTGATGCACTGCAAGAAAAATTGGCGCCGGAACAGCGCGACGGCATCATTTCCATGCATCTCCTGGAAAGCGAGCCGGAATTGTCGGGCGCGAAGGCCGGGATTCCAGCGGCGGACAATGACGGCGCGCGCGACTGGTTCGTGCTGATCGACGGCACGAATGTCGGCGCCGTCTCGGCTGTCATCGCCGAACGCTTCACAGGGCCGGCTGCGTCACCCTATCCGCTTCCGGTGTCCGTCGGCACCTACAGCCTGATGTGGGACCTCGCGAAGAGCGATATCGCACGCGGCTGATATCGCGCACGCAGCACGCGATGCTGCAGCGCCGCATGAACAACGCGACCATTAATGCTGTTCGCGCGCAGCTCCCATGAAAGCTGGAGATCGCCACATTTTGCCTTTGTCTGAGCTTCGGAATGGTTCTAATAAGGTAAGCCTATGATCCAATTCAAAAACCATATCGACGCGTCCTAAGCGTTCGCAAGCTCAAGAAGGCCGCTGGGGTCCTTGAGCCCTTGCGGACAGGGTAGGAATGAAACCGACCGATATCGCGGCCCCCGACTACTTTCACAAGGTAGTCGACTGCCAGTGGGCATGTCCCGCACACACTCCGGTTCCCGAATACATCCGTTTGATCGCACAGGGCCGCTACAGCGACGCCTACATGATCAACTGGAAATCGAACGTGTTCCCCGGGATCTTGGGACGCACCTGCGATCGTCCATGCGAGCCGGCGTGCCGCCGCGGACGCGTCGAGGAAACGCCGGTTGCGATCTGTCGCCTCAAGCGCGTCGCCGCCGACTTCAAGGACGACATCACGCAGCGCCTGCCGCGCCCCGCCGCGAAGAACGGCAAGCGCATTGCGCTGGTCGGTGGTGGCCCGGCCTCGCTGACGGTCGCGCGCGATCTCGCGCCGCTCGGCTATCATTGCACGGTGTTTGATGCCGATCCGCAAGCGGGCGGCATGATGCGCTCGCAGATCCCGAAATTCCGCCTGCCCAATTCGGTGATCGACGAGGAGACCGGCTACGTCCTGGGTCTCGGCGTCGAGTTCAAGGGCGGTCACCGCATCGACAGCATGAAGGCGCTGCTCGCGGAGAAGTATGACGCGATCTTCGTCGGCTCCGGCGCGCCGCGCGGCCGTGAGCTCGACATTCCAGGCCGCAAGGAAGCCGCCGCCAACATCCATATCGGCATCGAATGGCTGGCCAACGTCTCGTTCGGCCATGTCGAGAAGATCGGTAAACGCGTCATCGTGCTCGGCGGCGGCAACACCGCGATGGATTGCTGCCGCACCGCGCGCCGCCTCGGCGGCGAGAGCGTCAAGGTGGTGGTCCGCTCCGGCTTCGAGGAGATGAAGGCTTCGCCCTGGGAGAAGGAAGACGCGATCCACGAGGATATTCCGATCCTCAACTACATGGTGCCGGTGGCCTTCAAGCATGTCGCCGGCAAGCTCATCGGCGTCACCTTCCAGCAGGTCAAAGCCGAATACGACGCCAAGGGCCGCCGCAACCTGGTGCCGTCGGGCGAACCCGATCAGACCATTCCCTGCGACGACGTGCTGGTCGCGGTCGGCCAGGAGAACGCCTTCCCCTGGATCGAGCAGGATTGCGGCATCGAGTTCGACAAATGGCACATGCCCAAGGTCGATCAGAAGACGTTCGTCTCGACCAATCCAAAAGTGTTTTTCGGCGGCGACGCTGCGTTCGGTCCGAAGAACATCATCTGGGCTGTCGCGCACGGCCATGACGCCGCGATGTCGATCCATCGACTCTTGTCCGGTGAAGACATCAACGAGCGCCCGCTGCCCGACGTGCAGGTGTCCTCGCAGAAGATGGGCATCCACGAGTGGAGCTACGACAACGACATTTCCAACGACAAGCGCTACAAGGTGCCGCATCGCGACAAGGTCGTCGCGCTGAAGGACATCCGCGCCGAGGTCGAGCTCGGCTATGACGTCAAGCTCGCGCTCGGCGAAGCGCATCGCTGCCTGAACTGCGACGTGCAGACGGTGTTCTCGACCTCGCTGTGCATCGAGTGCGACGCCTGCGCCGACATCTGCCCGATGGACTGCATCACCTTCACGAACAACGGCGAAGAAGATGATCTGCGCACGCGCCTGAAGGCGCCCTCGCCGCATCCGGACCAGGACCTCTACGTCTCCAGCGATTTGAAGACCGGCCGTGTGATGGTCAAGGACGAGGACGTCTGCCTGCACTGCGGATTGTGCGCCGAACGCTGTCCCACCGGCGCCTGGGACATGCAGAAATATCTCATCGAAATGACTCACGCGGGATCATCATGTCCGACAAAAAGCCGATCAGCAGCGTAAACGACTTCGTCGTCCGTTTCGCCAACGTCAACGGTTCGGGCTCGGCCTCCGCGAACGAGATGTTCGCACGCTCGATCCTGCGCCACGGCGTGCCGGTGTCGCCCCGCAACATCTTCCCCTCCAATATCCAGGGCCTGCCGACCTGGTATGAAGTGCGCGTCACGGAAGACGGCCATCTCGGCGCCCGCGGCGGCGTCGACATGATGGTGGCGATGAATCCGCAGACTTGGGACAAGGACGTCGCCGGCATCGAGCCGGGCGGCTATCTGTTCTACGATTCCACAAAACCGATGCCGTCGACGAAGTTCCGCGACGACATCACCGTGATCGGCGTTCCCCTGACCGCGATCACCAACTCGACCTACACCGATCCGCGGCAGCGCCAGTTGTTCAAGAACATCATCTATCTCGGCGCGCTCTCCGCGCTGCTCGAGATGGATCCAAAGCTGATCGAGCAGCTGATCGGCGAGCAGTACAAGGGCAAGGAAAAGCTGCTGTCCTCCAACGTCCACGCGCTGCATCTCGGCCGCGACTGGGCGCTCCAGAATTTGAAATGTCCGATCGGGTTGCGGGTGAAAAAGTCCGACAAGGTCGGCGACCGCATCTTCATCGAGGGCAACAGCGCGGCTGCGCTCGGCGCCGTCTATGGCGGCGCGACCGTCTGCGCCTGGTATCCGATCACGCCATCCTCCTCGGTGGCGGAAGCCTTCACCGCCCATTGCAAGAAATTCCGCCACGATCCCAAGACGGGAAAGGCGAATTACGCCATCGTGCAGGGCGAGGACGAGCTCGCCTCGATCGGCATGGTGATCGGTGCCGGGTGGAACGGCGCCCGCGCCTTCACCGCGACCTCGGGCCCCGGCATCTCCCTGATGACGGAGTTCATCGGCCTTTCGTATTTTGCCGAGATTCCGGCCGTGATCATGAACATCCAGCGCGCCGGTCCCTCGACGGGCATGCCGACGCGCACCCAGCAATGCGACATCATCGCCTGCGCCTATGCTTCGCATGGCGACACCAAACATGTGCTGCTCTTCCCCGAGGATCCAGCCGAGGCCTTCGAGTTCGCGGCCGCCGCCTTCGATCTCGCCGAGCGGCTGCAGACCACGATCTTCCTGATGCTCGATCTCGACATCGGCATGAACCACCGGCTTAGCCGTCCGCTGAAGTGGGACGAGGCGCGGCAGTATGACCGCGGCAAGGTGATGACGGCGGAGATGCTGGAGGAGGGCCGCGACTTCGGCCGCTATCTCGACGTCGACGGCGACGGCATCCCCTACCGCACCTATCCCGGCACGCATCCGACCAAGGGCTCCTATTTTACCCGCGGTACCTCGCGTGACCGCTATGCGCGCTACTCGGAAGAAGGGCCTGTCTACGCCGACAACATGCAGCGTCTGGTGCGCAAGTTCGAGACCGCGCAAGATCTCGTGCCGCGGCCATTGCAGGCCAATGCGGAACGGCCGACCAAATACGGCGTGATCTACTTCGGCTCGACCACGCCTGCGATGGACGAGGCGATCGGGCTGTTGGAGGCGCGCGGGCATCAGCTCGATCGCCTGCGCATCCGCGCCTTCCCCTTCCACTCCAGCGTCGCGAGCTTCCTCGCCGAGCACGACTTCGTCTACGTGGTCGAACAGAACCGCGACGGCCAGCTCCGTCAGCTCATCGTCAACGAGAACGGCATCGATCCGGTGCGGCTCGTGCCGATCCTGCACTATGACGGTTCACCGATCACCGCCCGCTTCATCGCAAAAGCCATTGGCGACCACCAGGATCACCTCAAGGTAACCCCGCTCCGCAAGGCCGTGTCATGACCTACATTGCAAAGCCCAAATTCCAACACCCCGGCCTGAAGAAGAACGATCTCGGCTACACCCACCGCGACTACGAGGGCAAGGTCTCGACGCTGTGCGCCGGCTGCGGCCATGACTCGATCACGGCGTCGATCATCGAAGCCTGCTACGAGCTCTCAATCGAGCCGCACCGGGTGGCAAAGATCTCCGGCATCGGCTGCTCGTCGAAGACGCCGGATTATTTCCTCGGCAATTCGCACGGCTTCAACTCCGTGCACGGCCGCATGCCTTCGGTCTTGACCGGCGCCAATCTCGCCAATCGCGATTTGATCTATCTCGGCGTCTCCGGCGACGGCGATTCCGCCTCGATCGGTTTTGGCCAGTTCGCGCATTCGATCCGGCGCGGCGTCAACATGACTTATATCGTCGAGAACAACGGCGTCTACGGCCTGACCAAGGGCCAGTTCTCTGCGACCGCCGACCGCGGTTCGAAATCCAAGAAGGGCGTCACCAACACCGACAACGCGATCGACCTCGTCGCCATCGCGCTGCAGTTGGGCGCCACCTTCGTCGCGCGCTCCTTCTCCGGCGACAAGACGCAATTGGTCCCATTGATTGCGGCTGCGATCCGTCACAAGGGCGCGTCGTTCATCGACGTCATCAGCCCCTGCATCGCCTTCAACAACCACGCCGGCTCGACCAAGAGCTTCGATTATGTCCGCGAGCACAACGACGCCGTGAACCGGCTCGACGTGCTGGTCGGGCGCGATCCGATCGCGGTCGACTACGCGCCCGGCACGGTGCAGGTGGTCGAACAGCACGACGGCTCCAAGCTTGCGCTGCGCAAGCTCGATGCCGACTACGATCCGCATGATCGCCTCGGCGCCCAGACGTTCCTCGCGCGGCACGCCGCCAAGGGCCAGATCGTCACGGGCCTGCTCTATGTCGATCCCGATGCCGAGGATCTGCACGAGCATCTCAACACCGTCGAGACGCCGCTGAACACGCTCGAAGCCGATACGTTGTGTCCGGGCTCGGCCGCGCTGGACAAGTTCAACGCCAGCCTGCGGTAACTCACTCGATGGTTTCGTCGGCGCTTGCCAATAGCGCCGGCGGAATCTCGACGCCCAAGAGCTTTGCGGTCTTCAGATTGATCACCAGCTCGAACCTGGTCGGCGCCTGCACCGGCAGATCAGCCGGACTGCGTCCGCGGAGAATCTGGTCAACATAGGACGCGACCTGCCGGAATAGGTCGGGGAAATCCAGCCCGTACGACATCAGCGCGCCGTTCAGAGGAAACGTCCGGAACGGATGGATGCCGGGAATGCGTAGCTCGTTGCTGAGCCTAATGATCAGGTCTTGGTGCAGAATCGGCAGCGAGTCAGGCAGCGTCATCAGTCCGGCCCTTGGCGGACCAGCCGCGCCATTCGCGGCGCGGCTGGTCCGCCAA
>NZ_PPPT01000195.1 GCF_006483445.1 Bradyrhizobium guangdongense
GGAGCAGCGGCTGGCGCGGCTCGAGGCGCTGGCAAAGCTGCTCCCGCGTCAGATTGCCGAACGGGTTCGCAAAAGAACTATCCTGCCCGAACTCGAAGCCAAACCCCTGCTCCAGCGTTTCGGGGCGGATCTCGTGGCCGTCTTGGTCGATGATCGGCCCGCGCGCCTCGCGGCCGCTGAAGGTCGCGCGCGAATTGTTCCCCGAACGGGGGCGGCCGCGCACTGAAATCTCGTCATCGGACATGGTCATCATCCACGGACAACGCGCGAGCCCCCGCGCGGGTTGCTGCGGCGGAGTTCACGCCGATGCGGCGGCCGGCTGCTGCGGCTCGTCGATATATTTGTAGACGAGCCAGGACGAGATCACGGCCGGCACGAAGCCGACCAGGCCGTAGAGGATGAACTGCACCGCGCCGCTCTCCGATCCGCGCCCGCCATAGGTGAAAGCCGCGAGGAAGAAGGCGATGATGCCGACCAGCAACACGCGCAGCACGGGTCCGATCCGCCTGATGTGCAGGATGATGTCGTCCACCGCGCCGATCATCAGCGCCGGCAGGAAGCCGAACAGATAGCTGTATTGCAGGGTCTTGAAGAACACCACGAACAGCTTGCCGACCTCGCCCCAATTGGTCTGGGTCCAGTAGCCGGACTGATAGGTGGTGGTCAGCAGCAGCAGAAACCCGCCGACGAACGGGCCCACCAGCGCGAAAACCAGATAGCGTTTCATCAAGCACCCCTCAACTGGACGCCGCCGTTATAGCAGTGCTGCGCGCGGCTTGGATAGCGGGCCGAGTGGGCCGGATTGCGGATTGAATTGGCGACACCTAGAGTGGGACGTCAAACAGGCGCTGGTCCGGGGAAGACGTTGGCACGACGTTGGCATGCGGGGCTGCGGCACGTCGTCATCTGCATGCTGGCGACGATGCTGTCCGTCGCGCTGGCGCGGTCGGCGGATGCCGTGGAGCCGAAGCGCGTCCTGGTGCTGCATTCCTACGGCCAGAACTTCAAGCCGTGGCGGGACTACGCGGTCGCGATCCGCCAGGAGTTCGAACGCCAGACGCGCTGGCCGATCGACGTGCAGGATTTTTCGGTCGTCACCGCGCGCTTCGACGACAATAACGTCGAGAACCAGTTCGTCGAATATCTCGCCGCATTGTTCGCGCACGGCGCGCCTGATCTCGTGGTCGCGATCGGGGCTCCGGCGGCGCTGTTCGTGCAGCAGCATCGCACCGACCTCTTTCCGTCGGTGCCGATGGTCCTGACGGCCGTCGAGGAACGGCGGGTCCGGTGGTCCGCATTGACGCAAAATGATGCGGTCGTTGCCGTCAGGCAGGACATTCCGGCGCTGTTTGCCAACATCTTCCGGCTGCTGCCGGAGACGAAGACCATCGCGGTGGTGATCGGCGATTCCCCGAACGAGCGCTTCTGGCTCGGCGAATTCCGCCGCGAGATCGAACCGACGATGCCCAACGTCAAGATGACGTATTGGAACCACAAGTCGTTTCCCGAGGTGCTGAAAGAGGCCGCCACGCTGCCGCCGTACAGTGCGATCTTCTGGGTGCAGTTGCAGGTCGACGGCTCCGGCGCCGTGCACGAGGGCGAGCGGGCGCTGAAGGACATCCACGACGTCGCCAACGCGCCGATCTTCTCCTATGACGAATCCTTCTTCGGCGGCGAGACCGTCGGCGGTCCGATGACGTCGGCGACCAGGACCGGCCGCAAGACCGCGGAGATCGCGCTGCGGATTCTCGACGGCGAAGCACCGGCCGACATCAAGACGCCGACGTTGCAATATGGCCCGGCCAAGTACGACTGGCGGCAGTTGCAGCGCTGGGGCATTCCCGAGAGCCGGCTTCCGCCCGGAAGCGAGGTGGAATTTCGCTCACCCTCGGCGTGGGAGATCTATCGCTGGCAGATCAGCCTGATCACGGCCGTGATCCTGCTGCAGTCCGCGCTGATCAGCATCCTCGTCCACGAACGGCGGCGGCGGGTGCTGGCGGAGGTGCAGTCCCGGCAACGCTCGGCGGAGCTCGCGCATATCAACCGCTTCTCGATGGCGGGCGAACTGACCGCCTCGATCGCGCACGAGCTCAACCAGCCGCTCGGCGCGATCCTGACCAACGCCGAGAGCGCGGCGCTGATCCTGAAATCCGACGCGCCCGACCTCAAGGAATTGCGCGAGATCGTCGAGGACATCAGGCGAGACGACACGCGCGCCAGCGAGGTCATCATCCGCCTGCGCAGCCTGCTCAAGAGGGCGCCGTTCGAGCAGAGCGACCTCGATCTCAACCAGGTCGCGCAGGAGACGATCGAATTCCTCCAGCCGCTGGCGACCGCGCGCGATGTCGAGCTGGACCCCGGCATCGCCGCGGGCACGCTGCCGATCCGGGGCGACCGGATCCAGCTTCAGCAGGTGATCATGAACCTGATCGTCAACGCGATCGATGCGATCTCCGGCCTGGCGGGCCCCCACCGCAGGATCGGACTTCAGACCGCGCGTGACGGCGACTTCGCCGAAATCGGCGTCTGCGACAACGGCCCCGGCATCATGCTCGACAGGTTCGACCGGGTGTTCGAGCCGTTCTACACCACGAAGCCGCAAGGCATGGGCATGGGCCTTGCGATCGCCCGCACCATCGTCGAGGCCCATGACGGGCGGATCGTGGCCGAGAACAAGCCCGAGGGCGGCGCGGTGTTCCGCATCCGCCTGCCGCTCTCCAAAGCCGGGCGCGCGCTGGCGTGAGCCGCCGGAACAAGTGCCGGTCCTGCCGAGTTGGGCAAGTCGAACGTCCTGCAACCCTGCAACCGACGCGGAGCGAGCCATGCGTGGCCTGATCATGGGACTAGCCGTCATCACCATGGCCGTGACAGGCCTTGCGGGCGCACCGGCCTTAGCGCAGGGCCACGCTGGAACCAAGCAGGAGCAGCAGGCCTGCTCGCGCGATGCCTCAAAGTTCTGCCGCAAGGACCTCGGCAATGACGGTGCAGTGCAATCGTGCCTGACGGTCAACCGGGCCAAGCTGTCGTCGTCATGCCGCAAGGTGTTCGAGAGTCACGGCATGTAATCCGGGATGTAACCTGGGATGCAATTCCGGCGCGTGATTTTCGTAATTTGCGTGACGAACGGGCAACAATCCCGGAATCGTTTTCGCGAACCATTGAAGCTTCGTCGCAATCACGCATAATTTGATTCGGGCGGCGCAGCACTTTCGATTCGACGACATCTCTGGATCGAGCAACCGCACCGGATGGATGGTCCGGTGCCGGTGATGACATGCGGCAGCGCAAGCCGCGTGCGGTGCCCCCAAAAAGTACAAGCGGCCTGCCGGGCCGCGAAAAAACCTCGGGGACGCATTTCACATGTCAAGCTACCGCATCGGAAACTTCGGGATCACCAGGATCGCCACGCTCGCAGCGCTCGCCATTTCGGCCTCCGCGCTCGCCACCTCGCCCAGCCTCGCCTTCACGCAGGAAGCCCAGCAGATGTGCTCGGGCGACGCCATGCGCCTGTGCTCCGCCGAAGTCCCCGACATCCCGCGCATCACCGCCTGCATGGCGCGGAACAAGTCCCAGGTCAGCCCGGGTTGCCGCGCCGTGATGGACAAGGAAGCGGCCGCCGCAGCCCACGCCCGCAAGCGGGAAGCGGCTGCGCAGTAGGGTCAACCGACGCCGCTCGTCTCAGGCAAGCGGCAGCCTGATCCGAAAGCGTGCGCCACCCTGGGCATCATTCTCGGCCAGGAGCTGTCCGGCGTGCGCCTCCACGATGGTTCGCGCGATGGACAGCCCCATGCCCATCCCGTGCTCCTTGGTGGTGAAGAACGGCTGAAACACCTGCGAGAGCTTGTCCTGGGGAATGCCGGAACCGGAGTCGGCGATCGAAACCTCGGCAAAGTTGCCGTTGCGATCGGTCCTGACGGCAATGCGGCGGTTGGCGGCCGCCATGCCCGACATCGCGTCGATGGCGTTGACGACCAGATTCAGGATCACCTGTTGAAGCTGGATCCGGTCGCCCTTGACGATGAGCGACCCCGGCTCGAGCGCCCTGTCCACGCTGACCTGGCGGCCGACGGTCAAGGCCGCAAGAAACTCCAGGGTCTCGCCGACGACGCCGTTGAGATCGACCTCACGCAATTCGAACGGCGTTTTCTTCAAGAGGCTTCGCAGGCGTAGAATGACCTCGCTGGCGCGCTCTTCGTCGCGGCGGATGTCGGCCACGATCTCCCTGATCTCGCTCATGTCGGGGCTGCTGGACTTGATCATCAGCGCCATCGTTTCGGCGTTGGTCCTGATGGCGCCGAGCGGCTGATTGATCTCGTGCGCGATAGAAGCAGTCAGCTCGTTGGCTGTCGTGAACCGGTTCACATGGGCGAGCTCGGACATGCGCTGGCGTGACTGCACCTCTGCGATGAGCCGGCGCCCGCGCTCATGCACCAGCAGCGTGATCAACAGCGCCTGGGCCACCAGCACGGCGAGGATAAGGGCGATCTGCCAGCGATAGGTCTGCCAGATGGATGGCTCGCGGAAATCGACCTCGCTGCCTGCCGGCAGCCGGCTTTCGCTGACGTTCCAGCGCTTCAATTCCCGTGCGTCATATTTGGGCGGCTGGAAATCGCTGGGCGGGGTCTTGATGTCGGCCGGCTTCTCGCCGCCGAGGATGCGCATGGCGACGGCCGCCGTTCGCCGGCCTCCTTCCGTGGGCGAATGCATCGGGCCGCCAATGATCTCGCGGCCGAAGAACGCCTGATCCGTCGTGAAGATCGGCGCATTGGCGACCGCGTATAGTCGCGTCAGCGCACGGTCGCCCTCATGCGCGACGCCGGCCCCATCGATGATCATCTGGAACCAGAAGATCGCGGAATGTGGCGGCAGCACCGCGATCTCCTTCAGCATGTCCTCGAACGAGCGCTTGTCGTACCACCTGACATCGACACGCTGCTCCAGCGGCTGCAGCTCCCGCCGCATCTCGTCCTGCCAGACCAGTTCGTTGGGAGAATTGCCGTTCACCATCGCAATGACGCGCGTCTCCGGCGCAATCGCGAGGAAGCTTTCGAACAGGTAGCGGAAATCGTGCCTGACCGCGACGACCGTGTCGTTCTCGGTCAGGTTCGCGAACTGGATACGGCGCTGCTCGACCGCCGTGAACAACATGGGCGCGGAAGGAAACAGTTTTTGCCGATAGCGCTGGATGAAGATCGCCGCCGGCGCCCCGATGCAGATGATCAGCTCAGGCGGCTTGCCGGCATAGAGCGCGTGCAGGTACTCGACGAAGGCAGGCTCCGGATTCGAGTCCGGCGTGCGCGCCGCCATCAGCGCATGCTCCTGCACATCCAGAACCCACGGCGACTGCCGGTCCAGCTCACCCCTGATAGCCCGCGCATACTCGTTCCACGGTCTGAACTCGCGGCCGAAGGAATGGAGGATCATGACGCGCTTGTGCTCGGCGGCCGCCGCATCGAGCAATGTCAATGCGTAGACCAGCGCCGCAACGCACAATCTGACAAGCGATGCCTGGGTCATGAGGACTGCAATGTGCTCGCGCGAAGGACGCCGAGGCCATTGTAGATCACAGGGTTCCGCAACGACAGCGGCGACCCATGACGCTTTGGATTAAGGCCCTACTCGCCCCACTGCGCAAACGCGTCGTTGAAGGCGCGTTCGCCGGGGGCGCCCTTCTCGATCGCGATGATGGCGCGGCGCTGGTTGGTGTAGACCAGCGGGATGTCGAACCAGGAGCGCTCCTTCAGGAGCTGGATGTTGCGGGCGCGGTCGGTCTCGACGTTGGAGAGGCCGACCAGGAAGAAGCCGTCGGTGACCTTGACGGCTAACCCTGCGAGCGGCGTGCCGCGCGCCTGCTCGTTCGACTTCATCAAAATGCCCGGCACGTTGGAGACGCCGCCGCCCGGGAAATCCGGCGGCAGGATGAAGGTCAGCTCGGCCGTGTGGCTCGCCGGCAGCGAGGAGTCGGTATTGCGGCGGAACGACATCGTCATCTTGAACTTGCGGTCGGGAATGTCGATGTCGGCGCGCACGGCGACGTCGGCCTTCTGGTTGCCGGACGCCTTGATCGGCTCGGTCCGCCACACCACCGAGCCGACGAACTGCTTGCCCTTCGGATCGGACGGATCCTCGTCATAGAGCACGACCTTCTGCGCCACCGGCGCAGCCGGCTGCTCGCTCGACGAGGGCTGGCCGACGCGATCGGGAATCTTCGGCTTGCTCTGCGGTTGCGACGGATCCTTCGGCGCCTCGACCACCTGCGTCGCCGACGGCTTGAACAGGCCGCTCACGGTCTGCACCACCGTCTTGCCCCAGAGAATGCCGGCGCCGACCAGGATCAGCACGATGCCGATGGCGATCGCGCTCTTGAACGGGAAGGCGCTGCGGGACTTCTTGACGTCGCGCACCGGAATGCGCGGACGGGGCGACGGGGCCTGCGCCTGCGGCGCGTAGCGCTCGGCCTCCTCCATCGACTCGTCATAAGAGTAGGGAGCGTCCGGCGGCTCGCCGGCGCGGTTCTCCAGGCTCGGCTCGAGCCGGTCGAATTCCGGCGAAGGCGACGGCACGTTGGCGTAGGTGCGGCGCGCGGCGCGATTGGCCTGCGCAGCGGCGCCGCCGAGATCGTTGGCGTCAGCCGTGATGTCGCGGAAGCCGCGAACGCCCGGGGCCTGCGGCGGTACGGGCGGCGGCGCACCCTCAGGCGGACGGCGCGACCGGTCACGCCCCGAGGGCTCCGGCATCGGCGGCGGCGGAGGAGCCTGCGGCGAACGCGGCGCTTCGGGGCGCGGCGGGCGCGCCTGGCGCTGGGTGTCACGATCGCCGAACTCGTCGGGCCGCTCGCCGCGCGGTGGCGCGGCCGGGCGCGGGGCCCGCGGCGGAGGCGCAGATGGCGGAGCCGGCTGTTGCGCGCCTTCGGCGGCGCGGGCGCTGGCCCGGCGGAATGCATCGCCGCTGCCGCCGGCAGCACCGCCGCTGCGGGAGCCGGAGCGGGAGGCGTCGCGGGCGCGTTGGGCGGCTTCCGATTCGACCTTGCGGACGGCCTCTTCCAGCGACAGCCGTTCGCGGGTGATCTCGGATTCGGAGAGCGGCGGCTGCACGCTGCGCAGTTGCGCGATCAGCGCCGTGCGCGCCCGTTCATAGAGCGCGCGCCGGCTTTCGCCGGGAGCATTGGGGTCCAGGGCGGATATAGCGCGGGCGATCAGCGGATAGTAATCAGCCATTGCAACTCAACTAGCGCACGTCCCGGTAAGATATCGTTAAGCCTCAAACGGATTTTGCACCAGAATAGTATCTTCGCGTTCGGGGCTGGTGGAAAGAAGGGCGACGGGGCAGCCCACCAGTTCCTCGATCCGGCGGACGTATTTGATGGCCTGGGCCGGCAGGTCCGCCCAGGACCTTGCATTGGCGGTCGGCTCCTTCCAGCCCTCGATGGTCTCGTAGATCGGCTCGACCCGGGCCTGGGCGCCCTCGCCCGCCGGGAAATGGTCGATCTCCTTGCCGTCCAGCCGGTAGCCGGTGCAGACCTCGATGCTGTCGAAGCCGTCGAGGATGTCGAGCTTGGTCAGCGCCAGCCCGTTGATGCCGCAGGTGCGGACCGCCTGGCGGACCAGCACGGCATCGAACCAGCCGCAGCGACGGGGACGGCCGGTATTGGTGCCGAACTCGCGGCCGCGCTCGCCGATCTTGCGGCCGGTCTCGTTGTCCTGCTCGGTCGGGAACGGACCCATGCCGACGCGGGTCGTATAAGCCTTGCAGAGGCCGAGCACGTAGCCGACAGCGCCGGGGCCCATGCCCGAGCCGGTGGCAGCCTGCGCCGCCACTGTGTTGGACGAAGTGACGTAAGGGTAAGTGCCGTGGTCGACGTCGAGCAGCGCACCTTGCGCGCCCTCGAACAGCATGCGCTTGCCTTCGCGGCGCTTGATGTCGAGCAGCCGCCACACGGTTTCCGCGTAGGGCAGAAGCTGCGGCGCCAGCGCGGTCAATTCCTTCAGGATGTCCTTGCCGTTGAACTCGGGCAGATTGAGCCCGCGGCGCAATGCGTTGTGGTGAGCAAGGAGCCGGTCGATCTTGTGCGGCAGCGTGTCGAGGTCGGCGAGGTCCATCAGGCGGATGGCACGGCGGCCGACCTTGTCCTCATAGGCCGGTCCAATGCCGCGGCGGGTGGTCCCGATCGCGGTCGCCGTGTTGGCCGATTCGCGCAGCGCATCGAGCTCGCGGTGCAGCGGCAGGATCAGCGTGACGTTCTCGGCGACACGAAGATTGTCCGGGCTGACGGCGACGCCCTGTGCGCGCAGCTTGGTGACCTCGTCGAGGAAGGCGGCGGGATCGAACACCACGCCGTTGCCGATGACCGACAGCTTCGACTCCCGGAGCACGCCCGAGGGCAGCAGCGCGAGCTTGTAGGTCTTGCCGTTGATGACCAGCGTATGGCCGGCATTGTGCCCGCCCTGGAAGCGCACGACGATGTCGGCTTGCTCCGACAACCAGTCGACGATCTTGCCTTTTCCCTCGTCGCCCCACTGGGCGCCGACGACGACAACATTGGCCATTCGCGGGTAATCCCTATCAATCTGTCTCTAGGAGGCACGATCCCTGCGGAAAACCGGTCGTTTCCGGGATCATGCCTGCGCCACGCCGATTCCGCGGCCGGGACCGCTGGCATGCGAGGCAGTCCCACCGGATAAAGGAAGCGGGTCCTCTAGGCAAGCAAGAACGGGGCTTTTTCGGGGTCTGAAACCAGCTTCAAGCCTTTGATATCCCCGGAAAATCCAGAATCGCTCAGGGACGGGCGGGCCATCCTCGACGAAAGGCGGAAGAAGCCCCCTTCAAATTGACGCGCATCAACCCGGCGCCGGCGCCCTTACGCCAAGGCTAGTGACCACCAAGCCTAGTCGCACCGCCTTTTCCTTCGGAACCGAAGTGACCGCGTCATCCGAGCCGACCCCCAAGGACTTCTGGCAACTTCCGCCCGACGCGCTGTGCCGGCAGCTCGGCTGCGGTCTGCAGGGCCTGACCGCGGGCGAGGCGAAAACGCGGCTGGCGCGCTTCGGGCCGAACAGCGATGCGCCGCCGAGCGTCGAAGGCGCTATGCGCGCGATCCTGCGCCGGCTCATGGAGCCGCTGTCGCTGATCCTGCTGGTGGCCGGTGTCATCTCCATGCTGACCGGCGACGAGATCGGCGGCCTGATCATCGTGCTGATCCTGACGCTGTCGATCGGGCTCGACACCGTGCAGGAAGGACACGCGGTCCGCGCCGCCGAGATCCTCCGCCGTTCGGTCGCGCTGAAGGCCGAGGTCAAGCGCGACGGCGCCTTTGCCGAAGTCGACGTCGAGCATGTGGTGCCCGGCGACATCCTGCGCATCCGCGCCGGCGACATCATTCCGGCCGATGCGCTGATCCTTGAAAGCACCGCCTTCACGGCCGGCGAAGCCGCGCTCACGGGCGAACCCTATCCGGTCCAGAAGCGCGCCGGCCCCGCCGCCGATGCCGACGACAAGTCGAACGCGCTGTTTCGCGGCGCCGTGGCGCAGACCGGCGAAGCGATCGCGCTCGCGGTCAAGACCGGGCGCGACACCGTGTTCGGCGCGGCGGCTTCCGCGCTGGCGGAAGCGCAGGTGCCCTCCCCGTTCGAACGCGACCTGCGCGAATTCGGCCTCGTGGTCGCGCGCGCCACGCTGGCGCTGGCGCTGATCGTGCTGACGGTCCGCGTGGTGTTCGGCCGCCCCGTGCTGGACTCGCTGCTGTTTGCGGTCGCGCTCGCGGTCGGGCTGACGCCGGAGCTACTGCCGATGATCACCACGGTGACGCTGTCGCGCGGCGCGCTGCGCATGGCCGGCCGCAAGGTGATCGTGAAACGGCTCGCCGCGATCCACGATCTCGGCGCCATGACGATTCTCTGCACGGACAAGACGGGCACGCTGACCTCGGCGGAGATCACGTTGGCCAGGAGCCTCGATGCCGAGGGCAAGGACGATTCCCACGCCGCAAAGCTCGGCGCGATTGCAGCCAGCCTCGGCGGCGACCGCGGCTCGCTCGATGCCGCGCTCGTTGCCGGGCAACCGGATGCCGCGCGCGGCTGGACGCTCGCGGGCCGGCAGGCTTTTGACTTCTCGCGCCGGCTGGGCTCGGTGCTCGCGAGCGGTCCGGACGGCCCACGCCTCATCGTCAAGGGCGCGCCGGAAGCCGTGCTTGCGCTCTGCACGTTAGATGACGAGGCGCGCAGCGCCGCATTGGCGCGCGTCCATGCACTGGCCGAAGAGGGCCTGCGCTGCGTCGCCATCGCCTCGCGGGCCTGGGATGGACCGACACGGGAGGTCGAAACTGAGGACGAAGTCGCGCTGACCTTCGAAGGTTTTTGCGCGTTTGCCGATCCGCCCAAACCGACAGCGGCGGCTGCGATTGCCGATCTGGCCGCGAGCGGCGTCGGGCTGAAGATATTGTCCGGCGATGATCCCGTGGTGGTGAAGCGGCTCGCAGGCCTCGTCGGGCTCAACGCCGAGCGCGTGCTGTCGGGGTCGGACATCGCCGAGCTCAGCGACGAGGCGCTCGCCGTGCAGGTGCAATCGGCCGACGCGTTTGGCCGGCTCGCGCCCGACCAGAAGGCGCGCATCGTCAAGGCGCTGCAGGCGACCGGCGAGGTGGTCGGTTTCCTCGGCGACGGCATCAATGACGCGCCGGCGCTGAAGGCCGCCGATATCGGCCTCTCCGTCGACGGCGCCACGGGCGTAGCGCAGGCCGCCGCCGACATGATCCTGCTTGCGTCCGACCTCGAGGTCGTCGCCGATGGTGTCGAGGAGGGCCGGCGCACCTTTGCCAACATCCTGAAATATGTCCGCATGGGCGCGAGCTCGAATTTCGGCAATATGCTGTCGATGGCGGCCGCCTCCATCGCGCTGCCGTTCCTGCCGATGCTGCCGACGCAGATCCTGCTCAACAACCTGCTCTACGACCTCTCCGAGCTCGGCATTCCCTTCGACCGCGTCTCCGCGCAGGCAACCGCCCAGCCGCAGGTCTGGAGCATGACGCGCCTGGCGCGCTTTGCCGCGATCATGGGACCGCTGTCGTCGCTGTTCGACTTCCTGACCTTTGGCGCGCTCATTTATCTCTTTGGCGCCTCGCCGGTTGAATTCCGCACCGCCTGGTTCATCGAATCCATGGCGACGCAGATCCTGGTCATCTTCATCATCCGCACCAATGGGCGGCCCTGGCACAATTGGCCCGATCCCGTGCTGTCGGCCTCATCGCTGATCGCGCTCGCCGTAGCGCTCGTCCTGCCGTTCACGCCGGTCGGCGCCTGGTTCGGCTTCGTCGCCCCGCCACCGCTGATGATGGCCGGCATCGCGGCTCTGGTCGTGGTCTATCTCGCCTGCGCCGAACTGGTGAAGCCGTTTGCGATCCGCAGCGTCCCGAAGCCGTAGAGTTCCTTCATCCGCACCATGCATGGTCGCGATGCGCCGCAGACCATTGATGTCAGGCGGATTTCCGTGTCTCTCTGAGGAGGCCGGGCATGAGCCGGCCCGGAGCTGCCGGGCCGGATGGCTCGGCGCATCAACCGGGCCTCGTCTCCACACCATGTCCGCCACCGACCAGACCACGGCCGCCGCGCCGGGTCATATCTGGATCGCCAACCAGCCTTATCTCCTGCTCAGCATCACCGCGCTGTGCTGGGCCGGCAACGCGATCGTCGGCCGGCTCGCCGCCGGCCACATCCCGCCGGTGACACTGTCCTTCCTGCGCTGGACCTTTGCGTTCCTGCTGGTGCTGCCGTTTGCGTGGAAGCATCTGGCGCGCGACTGGCCTGCCATCCGAGGCAAGCTCGGCCTGATGATCGTGCTGTCGATCACCGGCATCGGTGCCTTCAATACCTTGCAATACTGGGCGCTGGAGCACACCGAAGCCCTCAACACGCTGCTGCTGCAGTCGGCCGCGCCCTTGGTGGTGGCGCTGTGGTCGCTGGCGATCCTGGGTATCAGGCTGACGGCGACGCAGACTTTTGGCGTGCTGCTGTCGCTGTGCGGCGTGCTCACCATCCTGTTGCGGGGCGATTTCACGGCGCTGTCGAACATATCGTTCAACAAGGGCGATCTCATCTTCATGGTCGCCCTGATCATCTTCGCGCTCTATTCGGTGCTGACCTTGAAGCGGCCGGCGATCCACGGCCTGTCCTTCCTCGCCTTCACCTTCGGCTGCGGCGCGGCCTGCCTCATCCCGCTCGAGATCTGGGAATTGTCGGCCCGCCCCGTGATGAAGCTCGACATGCCGAACCTGCTGACGCTGTTCTATGTCGCGGTGTTTCCTTCGACGCTCGCCTATCTCTGCTTCAACCGCGGTGTCGCGCTGATCGGGGCCAACCGCGCCGCGCCGTTCTTCCACGTCGTGCCGGTGTTCGGCTCGATCATGGCGATGATCTTCCTCGGCGAGCTTCCAAAGACGTTCCACTTCATCGGCTTCGCGCTGGTGCTCTCGGGCGTGTTCGTGGCCTCGCGCAAGCAGGCGACCTGACGATTCCTCTCCCCATTCGACGTCTAATATATTGACCGGTTTCCGGCTCGGGCCGGCTTGAATTTGCTGTAGGCTTCGCTGGTCGCGACGATCACGTGCTCGGCACAGCCGTTGCGGCGATGCGGATCGGCCTGCTTCTCATAAGCGTCCGATGTCATCATATCGAGGAAGGCAGCGACGGTCGGGTAATGCACCAGCGCCACGAAATCCCAGTCATGGCCGGCCCGCGAGCCGAGCGCGACCGCCCTGGCATCGCCGGTCCACAACAGCGTGCCGCCGCGCGCCTTGATCATCGGCACCGTCACCGCGCTGTAACGCAAATATGCGTCCCAGCCGGTGCCATCGCCATCGAGCGAGCGCGCATGGAAGCGCATCAGGTTCAGCATCACCACGGGCGCCTGCTGGTCGAGCTGCGCCAGTCCTTCGACGTTCAAGAGATCTACACTCACTGATGTCTCCTCGGGATTTCCTGCATTGTAGCATTGCGGAGACGGGACTTGTCCGGCAAGCGAAAGCGGGCGCAAGCTCGACGTGGAAACAATGACGATTGCCGCGCCCGCGCCACCGAAAACCAGTCCCATCGGCTGGCTCAACAACCAGCCCTATCTGCTCTTGAGCCTGACCTCGCTGTTCTGGGCCGGCAATATCGTGCTCGCGCGCCATGTCGGCGCGCATATCCCGCCGATCACGATGACGACGATCCGCTGGTTCGGCGTGTTCTTCATCCTGCTTCCGCTCGCCTGGCCGCATCTGAAGCGCGACTGGCCGGCGCTGCGCGCGCATCTGCCGCTGATGCTGTTCTTGTCGCTGATCGGCTTTGCCTTCAACAACGCCATCTCCTACTGGGCGATGCAGTACACCGAGGCGCTGAACGCGCTGCTGATCCAGTCGTCGGGGCCGCTGTTCGTGGCGCTATGGTCGCTGGTGCTGTTCGGGGTGCGGCTGACCGGCAGCCAGCTTGCGGGCATCGCGGTGTCGCTCGTCGGCGTGCTCGTCATCATCCTGCGCGGAGACCTGTCGGCGCTTGCCGGCATCACCTTCAACAAGGGCGACATCATGTTCGCGTCCTCGCTGGTGGCGTTCGGGCTCTATTCCGCGATCATTCCGCGCCGGCCGCGGGTGCATCAGCTCTCGTTCCTGTCCTTCACCACCTGCTGCGGCGCGATGATGCTGGTGCCGGGCGCGCTGTGGGAATATTCCGCAGGGATCACGCTGAAGCTCGATGCGCTGACCTTCGCGACCATGGGCTACATCCTGATCTTCCCCTCGACGCTGGCCTATCTGTTCTTCAACCGCGGCGTGGCGCTGATCGGGCCGAACAGGGCCGCTCCGTTCTTCCATCTGGTGCCGGTGTTTGGCTCGGCGATGGCGATCCTGCTGCTCGGCGAGAAGCTAAGGGCGTTTCATCTGATCGGCTACGCGCTGGTGCTCGCCGGCGTCGTCACCGCCTCGCGGCAGGGTTCGGCTGTGAAATAATTCCGCACGGCGGATACGGGCGTGCCAAGCTGCCGCCTTCCGCTTCCACGACGAAACAGCTAGGTTCCCTGCACAACAAGAACAGGGAAACGTCCGGAATGTCATCATTCGTCCTCCGCGGCTTGCGCGCCGCCGCATTGCTGCTCGCGGGTTTTGCTGCCACCGCCGCCGCGCAGGCGCAAAATTATCCGAACCGCAACATCACGCTGGTGCTGCCGTTTGCCGCCGGCAGCGGCACCGACACCACGACGCGGATCATCTCGCAGCATCTTTCGCAGGCGCTCGGCGTTGGCATCGTGATCGAGAACAAGGCCGGCGCCAACGGCATGCTGGCCGCGACCTTCGTCGCGCGCGCCGCCCCCGACGGCTACACGCTGCTGGTCACCACCAACACCACGCATTCGGCCAATCCCTATCTGCTGAAGAGCCTCACCTACGACCCGGTGAAGGATTTTGCGCCGATCGCGCGCACCGGCGACCTGCCCTTCATGCTGGTGGTCCATCCCGACGTGCCGGCCAAGTCCGTCGCCGAGCTCGTCGCCTATGGCAAGGCCAATCCGGGCAAGCTGAGCTACGCCTCGGGCTCGTCGTCGGCGATCGTGTCGGGCGCGACCTTTGCGCATAATGCCGGAATCGACATGCTGCACGTGCCCTACAAGAGCTCGCCGCCGGCACTCAACGACGTGATGGGCGGCCGCGTCTCCATGATGTTCGTGGACATCCTCACGGGGCTACCGCACGTCAATGGCGGCGCGCTGCGCTCGCTCGCCGTCACCACCAAGGACCGCTCGCCGCTGGTGCCGAACCTGCCGTCGATGCAGGAGGCCGGCGTGCCCGACTTCGACATCACCTCCTGGCAGGGCTATTTCGCGCCCGCTGGCACGCCCAAGGAGATCGTCGTCAGGCTCAATGCCGAGATCCGCAAGATCGTCGAGAAGCCGGAGATCAAGGCCCAGCTCGCGACCCTCGGCATGGACGCTTTCTCTGGCACGCCGGAGGAGCTCGGCACTTTCGTGAAGGATCAGCTCGTGCTGTGGGAGAAGCTGATCAAGAACGCCAATATCGAGGCGCAGTAAGCACGCGCCGCGACTGACGGCCCCGCCTCGCACCGGACGAGCCAAGCGCCCCCTTGCGGGGCGCCGCGCGATCAATGCAACTCCAGCATTGATCGATGCCAGATTTGGCTTGGACAGAGAATGCTGCCCGCCCTAAGGACGAAGCTGGCGACATCGCGCCCGTAGAGCGCGCTCGCACAGCAATGGACGACTGTCTCGTCCGAACCTCCAATCCGCAACCAATAGCGGTCGAGCCGAGAAGCGGGAAGAAACATCCATGGATGCAATCTGCATCATCACCTCGCGCCCGGCGCCGGCCGACGGCGCGGCGCGATTGCCGAGGGTGCGATGAAAGTCGCATTGTCAGGCGCAAGCGGAAACATCGGCAGCCTGCTGCGCCGCGAGCTGCCGAAGCACGGCATCGCGCTGCGCTCTGCCGGCTGGAAGCCCTCGATTGCACCGCAGCACGAGGGCGAGGACGTCATGAACGGCGACCTCCGCGACACCGCCTTCGTCGATCGCTTCCTTAATGGCGTGGACGTCCTCATTCATCTTGCCGGGACCAGCGTCGAGCGGCCCCTGCCCGAGATCATCGAGAACAATCTGATCGGCCTGCACCAGGTCTACGAAGGCGCGCGCCGCAACAACGTCAAGCGCATCGTGTTCGCCAGTTCGAACCACGCCTTCGGCATGCACGAGGTCAGTGCAAAGCTCGCCCCCGACGCACCGTTCCGGCCCGACGGCCTTTACGGCCTGTCCAAGATGTGGGGCGAGGGCATGGCGCGGATGTATTGGGACAAGCACGGCATCGAGGGAATCTCGCTGCGGATCGGGAGCTGCGAGGCCCGCCCTTCGAACTTCCGGCATTTGAGCACCTGGCTCAGTCACGACGACATGGTTTCGCTGGCACTGTGCAGCATCAGGGCGCCGGCGGTCGGCTATCTCGACGTCTGGGGCGTCTCCAACAACACGCGCAGCTATCTCACGCCGCTCAACTGCGCCGAGATCGGCTATGCGCCGGGCGACAACGCCGAAGACTTCGCGACTGACATCCTGAAGCAGCCGAACCCGCTCGATTCCATCGCACAATCCTACCAAGGTGGTGCGTTTGTGACGCTTGACTTCACACCTGAACAGGAGCGCCCTACGGCGTCCCAAAGCTTCTGCGCGACCACGACATAATCAACAGGGAGGAACGACCACATGAAGACACTGACCGGCATCATCGCAGCCGCGGCGCTGGCGATCACGGCGCCCCTGGCGAGCGCCCGCGATTTCCGCTCCGCCGACGTGCATCCCGCCGACTATCCGACCGTCGAGGCCGTCAAGTCGATGGGCCAGGAGCTCGCGAAGGCGACCGGCGGCAAGCTCGGCGTGAAGGTATTTCCCAACGGTGCCCTCGGCTCCGAGAAGGACACCATCGAGCAGTTGAAGATCGGCGCGCTCGACATGATGCGCATCAACTCTTCGCCGCTGAACAATTTCGTGCCGGAAACCATTCCCCTGTGCCTGCCCTTCGTGTTCCGGGACACCAAGCACATGCGCGCCGTCCTCGACGGTCCGATCGGCGATGAAATTCTGGCGGCCATGGAGCCCGCCGGATTGATCGGCCTCGCCTATTACGACAGCGGCGCCCGGTCCATCTACACCGTCAAGGCACCGGTCAAGTCGCTCGCCGACCTCAAGGGCCTCAAGATCCGCGTCCAGCAGTCCGATCTGTGGGTCGGCATGATCCAGAGCCTCGGCGCCAACGCGACGCCGATGCCCTATGGCGAGGTCTATACCGCACTCAAGACCGGCCTGGTGGACGCGGCCGAGAACAACTGGCCGTCCTACGAATCCTCGCGCCATTTCGAGGCGGCCAAATTCTACAACGTCACCGAGCACTCGCTCGCGCCCGAAGTACTGGTCATGTCCAAGAAGGTCTGGGACACCCTCAGCAAGGAAGACCAGGCGGCGGTCCGCAAGGCGGCCAAGGACTCGGTGCCGGTCATGCGCAAGCTCTGGGACGAGCGTGAGCTGGCCTCGCGCAAGACGGTCGAAGCGGCCGGCGTTCAGGTCATCACGATCGCCAACAAGGCGGAATTCGTCGATGCGATGAAGCCGGTGTACGACAAGTTCGCCAACGACGAGAAGCTGAAGAGCCTCGTCAAGCGCATCCAGGACACGAAGTAAGACACGACGCCGGTTCCGGTGTCGCCGACCGGCGGCACCGGAATCCCGCAAGGAGATGGGGATGTCGGACAATCACTCGGGAAGCCACGAGCCGGAAGCGGAGGCGGGAAAGCCGTCGACCGGCTTGCTGTCGCGGATCAATGCACCGATCGCGCGCGTGGGCATGTATTTGTCCGTGAGCGGCCTGCTCGTCATCGTCATCATCGTATTCTACCAGGTGTTCGGACGTTACGTGCTTAATTCCAGCCCGACCTGGACCGAGAACCTTGCGCTGGTTCTGATTCTGTACGTCACGTTGATCGGCGCCGCCGTCGGCGTGCGCGATGCCGGGCACATCGGCATGGACAGTCTCCTGGTGATGCTTCCGGATCGCACGCGCGAGACGATCGAGCTCGTGATCCACGTTCTGGTGGCCGTGTTCGGTATCGCGATGGCCTATAATGGCTGGATCCTCGGCGCCTCGGTCGGCACCGTGAAGATCCCCAATCTCGGTCTGCCCGAGGTCGTCCGCTACGTCCCGCTGATCGCCTCCGGCGTCCTGATCGTTTCCTTTTCCATCGAGCACATCATCGCGCTCCTGCGCGGCGAAGAGGTCATTCCGTCATGGAACTGATCATTCTCGGCGCCACCTTCTTCGGCTTCCTCATCCTCGGCGTACCGGTCGCGTTTGCGATCGGCCTCTCGGCGATCTGCACCATCCTTTATGAAGGCCTGCCCGTTGCCGTCATCTTCCAGCAGATGATGTCGGGCATGAACATCTTCTCGTTCCTGGCCATTCCGTTCTTCGTCTTCAGCGGCGAGCTGATGCTGCATGGCGGCGTTGCCGACAAGATCGTGCAGCTCGCCAAGAACCTCGTCGGACACATCCGCGGCGGCCTCGGCATGGCGAACGTGGTCGCCTGCACGTTGTTCGGCGGCGTCTCCGGCTCCCCCGTGGCCGACGTGTCGGCGATGGGCGCGGTGATGATCCCGATGATGAAGAAGGAGGGTTTTGACACCGACTACGCCGTCAACGTCACCACCCATGCCTCGCTGGTCGGCGCGCTGATGCCGACCAGTCACAACATGATCATCTATGCGCTCGCCGCCGGCGGCAAGGTCTCGATCGGCGCGCTGATCGCCGCCGGCATCTTGCCCGCGCTGGTACTGATGGCCTGCATGCTGGTTGCCGCTTATGCCGTGGCGGTGAAGCGCGGCTATCCAGCCGGCAAATTCCCGGGCTGGGCCGAAGTCATTCGCTCCTTCGCGGCCGCGCTGCCCGGCCTTCTGATCGTCGGCATCATCCTCGCCGGCATCCTGTCCGGCGTCTTCACCGCAACCGAATCGGCGGCCATCGCGGTCACCTACACGATCCTGCTGACCTTCTTCATCTACCGCACCATGACCTGGAAGCACTTCCTGAAGGCCGCGGCCAAGGCAGTGAAGACGACGGGCGTGGTGCTGCTGCTGATCGGCGTCTCCACCATGTTCCAGTATCTGATGGGACTCTACGAGGTGGCCGACCTCGCCGGCGCGATGATGAACAAGCTGTCCTCGGAACCCTGGATGATCTTCCTGCTCATCAACATCATCCTGTTCCTGCTCGGCACCTTCATGGACATGGCCGCGACGATCCTGATCTGCACCCCGATCTTCCTGCCGATCGCGATGAAGGCGGGCATGGATCCGGTGCAGTTCGGCATGCTGATGCTGATCAACTGTGCGCTCGGCCTGAACACTCCGCCGGTCGGCACGACGCAATTCGTGGGCTGCGCCATCGGCGGCATCTCGGTGGGCGCCGTCATGCGCACCATCCTGCCGTTCTACGCCGCGCTGATCGCGGCACTGATGTTCGTGACCTACGTCCCCGCCTTCTCGCTGTGGCTGCCGCGCCTGCTGATGGGGTACAAGGGATAAGGTCGGCCCATGGCATCAAACAGAAAGGGCGGGCACGGCGCTGACGCGCGTGTGCCCGCCCTTTTTGTTTCGTCCTGCGCTGGCTTAGGCCGCGCGCACCTTGGCAAGGAAGCCGTCCACGGCGCTGCGCAGCGCGCCGGACTGGTTGTCCAGTTCGCGGGCGTTGGAGAGCACGTCGGACGCCGCCGCGCCGGTCGCTTCCGCGGCCGAGGTGACGCTGCCGATATGGGTGTTGATCTCGCTCGAGCCGGCCGCAACCGACTGGATGTTGCGGGCGATCTCGCGCGTCGCCTCGCCCTGCTGCTCGATCGAGGTGGAGATGCCGGCGGTGATCTCGCTCATCTCCGCAATCGTCTGCGTGATGCCGGCAATCGCCGCGACCGCATCGCTGGTCGAGGTCTGCATCGCCGCCACCTGGGCGGAGATTTCCTCGGTGGCCTTGGCGGTCTGGTTGGCCAGCGCCTTGACCTCGGATGCGACCACCGCAAAGCCGCGGCCGGATTCGCCGGCGCGCGCCGCCTCGATGGTGGCGTTGAGCGCGAGCAGATTGGTCTGCGCCGCGATCGAGTGGATCAGCTTGACGACCTCGCCGATCTTCTCGGCGCCGGACGACAGCACCTGCACGGTGGCATTGGTGCGCTCGGCGTCGTTGACGGCCTTGCTGGCGACTTCGGTCGAACGCGTGACCTGACGCGAGATCTCGGTGACCGAGCTCGACAGCTCTTCGGCGGCGGCCGCAACCGTGCCGACATTGCCAGAGGCGCGCTGCGAGGCGGCGCCGACGGTTGCCGCACGGGCGCTGGCGTCGCTGGCGGTCGCGGTCATCGATTGCGCCGTGGTCTGCATGCCGGCGGCAGCCGAGGAGACCGAGCGCACGATGCCGTTGACGCTGCGTTCGAAGTCGTTGGCGATGTTCTCCATCGCGCTTCGGCGTTCGGCTGCGACACGCTCCTTGGCGTCCGCCTCGGTCTTTTCGAGGTCGCGGATGCGCACCGCGTTGTCCTTGAAGATCTGCACCGTCGAGGCCATCGCGCCGACCTCGTCGCCGCGGCCAACGCCGGGGATGTCGCCTTCGAGCTTGCCGTCGGCGAGCTCTTTCATGCGGGTGCCGAGCATATCCAGCGGACGGCTGATGCTGCGGCCGAGCAGCCAGGCCACGCTGCCGGCGATGATGACGATACCGAGTATGGACAGGCCGAGCAGCCAGGCCACCGGCGCCATCTTGTCGTCGATGTCGTCGAGATAGGCGCCCGTGCCCAGGTACATGTCGAAGCCAGGGACGGCGACGGCCCAACCGAGCTTGCGGATCGGCTTCTCCTGGCCGGGCTTCACATATTCATAATAGAGCAGGATCGAGCCATTGGCCTTGACGCCGTCCATGAGCTCCTTGGACAGCTTGCGGCCGTTGGTTTCGACCTCCATACGGTTCGTACCGATCGCCTTCGGGTCGGGCGCGAGCTGGGTGATGCCGTCATAGGTGGTGCCGAACAGGTAGCCCGAACCCTTGTCGTAGGTCATCGAATTGCCGTAGCGGCGAAGGTCGGCCATCGCGGCATCCTTCGTCATCTCGCCGGCATCGATTCGCTTCTTGAGCGCGGCTGCATAATTGCGCGCCATTTCCACGATCGCCTTGGCCTGATCGATGCGCGCCTCGACCATCTCGCGCTTCATCAGATAGCCGGCGAGCACCCCGGAGATGCACAAGCCAAACAGGGTAACGCCAACAAGGATGCCAAGCTTGGGGGCGATCTTCATATTGCTCAACTTCACGGGGATTGCTCCGGGGATGAGGGACAGACGCACATCGGATCGATACAATTTGAATCAACTTCTAGGGTGAGACCCCTTAGCGCTTTGTTACGGGAACTCCGTAGAAGCCCTGACATCCGCGAAAGTCCGGTATTCCGGCAACCGACGATTGTACGAACTCCGGCCGCTTTCGCGTAAAAGACGAACAGGCCCGCTGCAAAGGCGGGTCAAGAACAAGAACCGAACAGCAAAATCGGGAGCAGGAAATGCCGAAATACAGGGTGCTGACACCGAAGGGCGCGAGCTTTACGGTCGCCGGCAGCGACTATTCCTATGAGCGGGAGGCGCTCGACCCCATCGATGCCGAGATCATCGAGGCGCCGGCCAACGAGGCCGAGTTCATCGCGGCGGCCAAGACGGCGGACGCGATCTACGCCAAGGGCATGCCGATCTCGAAGACGGTCATCGACGCGCTGGAGAACTGCAAGGTCATCACGCTCGGCTCGGTCGGCGTCGACAGCGTCGACGTGAAGGCAGCCACCGCCCGCGGCATTCCCGTCACCAACATTCCCGACACCTTCATCGAGGAGGTCGCCGACCACGCCATGATGCTGCTGCTCGCGGGCTTCCGCCGCCTGGTCGAGCAGGACCAGATGGTCCGGCAGGGACGCTGGGCCGAGGGCCGGCCCGCGCTTTTGAAAATCCCCCGCCTGATGGGGCAGACGCTCGGCTTCATCTCGTTCGGCCGGGTCGCACGTGCAGTTGCGAAGCGCGCCGCCCCCTTCGGCCTCAGGATGATGGCCTATGACCCCTTCATCCAGGAAACGCTGCTGTACGACCACGGCGTCATCCCGGCGACCCTGAACGAGGTGTTGTCGCAGTCGGATTTCGTCTCCATGCACGCCCCGGCCCGGCCCGAAGTGCACCACATGCTGACCGAGAAGCACTTCCGGCAGATGAAAAAAAGCTCGGTCTTCATCAATACCGGCCGCGGCGCCACCGTGGACGAGGAGAGCCTGATCAAGGCGCTCCAGGAGGGCTGGATCGCGCATGCGGCGCTGGACGTGCTGGAGAAGGAGCCGCCGTCGCACAACAATCCCATCCTCAGGATGGAGAACGTAACCCTGACCGCCCATGTGGCCTCGGCCTCGGCACGGTTCGACGAAGCGCGCAAGCGCCGCGTGGGCTACGAATTGTCACTGGTGCTGCAGGGGATGTGGCCGGTAAGCTGTGTCAATCCGTCGGTGCTGCAAAACACCGCGCTCCGCCGCTGGCAACCCGTCAGCATGGATCGCGGCCCGAACAGCTAACCGGCAGAGTTGGCTTCGAAGGAAACGGAGATCCGTTGAACTAGACTTGTCCGAACCGAAGAGACCCTTCACCGGCGATCAACGCCGGGACGGCGAAAAAATCATAGGGAGGAACTGATGAGGAACGACTTCACCCGTCGCGATGCCTTGGCACTGGGCGTGTCCGCCGCGGCACTTGCCGTCACCGGCGCGCCGGCGCAGGCACAATCCGCAATCAAGGCCGCCGACGTTCCGGCGCCCAAATGGGCGATCGAGAAGGGCGCATCGCTGAAGATGCTGCGCCCGGTCCGCTTCGTGCAGGCCGATGAGGACGTGTTCCGCGCCAACGCGGCAAAATTCACCAAGGAGACTGGCGTCGAGGTCAAGGTCGACTTCGTCGGCTGGGAGGACATCAACCAGCAGACCGCGGTCACCTCGAACTCCGGCGCCGGCCCCGACATCATCATGGGCTTCTCCGACGCGCCGCACATCTATGTCGACAAGCTGATCGATCTCAGCGACCTCGCCGACTATCTCGGCAAGCGCTACGGCGGCTGGCAAAACCTCGCAAAAGCCTACGGCAAGAAGGCCAAGAGCGACACCTGGATCGGATTGCCGTTCGGGGCGACTGCCGGTCCCCTGATCTACCGCAAGTCGGTCATCAAATCGGTCGGCTTCGACAAGGTGCCGGACGACGCGGCCGGTTTCCTCGACCTCTGCAAGAAGCTGCAAAAGGCCGGCAAGCCCGCCGGCTTTGCGCTGGGCAACGCCGTCGGCGACGGCAACGGCTTTGCGGAATGGATGTTGTGGGCGCACAACGGCACGCTGCTGGACGAGGAAGGCAATGTCTCCATCAACAGCAAGGAGACGATCGCGGCGTTGAACTTCGTGAAGGAGCTCTATCCGACCTTCATCGCGGGAACGCCGTCCTGGAACGACGTCAGCAACAACCGCGCCTATTCCTCGCAGGAAATCGCACTGACCGCGAACGGCGTCTCGCTGTATTTCTCGCTGAAGAACGATCCGGCGACCGCCGCGATCGCCGAAGACAGCGAACATCAGCTCTTGCCGAAATTCTTTGCGCCGATCTCGCCGATGTCGGGCCTGACGCTGAACGCGATGGTGTTCAAGCACAGCCCGTATCCCAACGCCGCAAAGGCCTTCCTCCAGTTCATGATGGAGAAGGACCAGTACGAGCCCTGGCTCAACGCCAATAGCGGCTACTGGGCGCAGCCGCTCCCGGCCTATGCCGACTCGGCGGTGTGGAAGGGCGATCCCAAGGTTGCGATCTTCAAGGACACCATGAACAGCACGTATTACACCGGCTACAAGGGCCCGATTTCGGCGGCCAGCGGTGCGGTACGCGCGGACTATGTGCTGGTGCAGATGTTCGCCTCGGTCGCAACCGGCGCGGCGACGCCCGAAACCGCAGCCGCCGAGGCTGAGCAGCGTGCAAAGCGGTACTTCCGACGGCAGGCGTCGAAGTAACGCCTGAACCACAAAGCCACCGTCATTGCGAGGAGCCCGTGACAAAATTGCGAAGCAATTTTGCACTGATGCGACGAAGCAATCCAGACTACCCCCGCGGAAAGACTCTGGATTGCTTCGCTTTGCTCGCAATGACGGCGTGTTAATAACTGATAACAGGACAACGCCCTAATGTCCGTGACCACACTCTCCTCTCCCGCCCTGGCGGTCCGCCAACCCGGCTGGATCGTGCGGCTTTTCGACTACAAGCCGTTCCTGATCGTAATGTGCCTTGCGCCCGCAATCGGCCTGTTGGCGGTGTTCCTGACCTATCCGCTCGGCCTCGGCGTCTGGCTCGCCTTCACCGACACAACAATTGGGCGGCGCGGCACCTACATCGGCCTGGAGAATTTCCAGTATCTGCTCACCGATCCCTTGTGGTGGAATGCCGTTTTCTACAGCGTGGTCTATACGGGCATTGCAACCTTCGGGAAATTTGCGCTCGGCTTCTGGCTGGCGCTGCTGCTCAACAACCATTTTCCGCTCAAGAGCCTGCTGCGCGCTATCGTGCTGTTGCCCTGGATCGTTCCGACCGTGCTCTCGGCGCTGGCGTTCTGGTGGATCTACGATCCGCAGTTCTCGATCATCTCCTATCTGCTGGTCGACGTGCTGCACTGGCGCAGTAGCAATATCGATTTCCTCGGCACGCCCTGGCCGGCCCGGTTCTCGCTGATCGCCGCCAACATCTGGCGCGGCATCCCCTTCGTCGCGATCTCGCTGCTCGCAGGGCTCCAGACCATATCGCCCTCGCTCTACGAGGCCGCGATGCTCGACGGCGCCAGCGCCTGGCAGCGCTTCCGCTACATCACCTTCCCGATGATGATGCCGATCCTCGCCATCGTCATGACCTTCTCGATCATCTTCACCTTCACCGACTTCCAGCTCGTCTACGCCATCACGCGCGGCGGCCCGGTGAACTCGACGCACCTGCTTGCGACGCTGGCGTTCCAGCGCGGCATCGCCGGCGGCGAGCTCGGCGAAGGCGCCGCGATCGCGGTCTCGATGATTCCGTTCCTCGTGTTCGCGACGTTGTTTTCCTACTTCGGCCTCGCGCGCCGCAAATGGCAGCAGGGAGAAGCCAATGACTGACGTCGCCGCCTCACCGGGCAACACCAACGTCGCCAGCGCCACGCCCGACACGATGGCGTGGGATTCCCGCGCGCGACGGGTGATGATGATCTATTTGCCGCTGTCCTGCTTCGTGCTGATCCTGTTGTTCCCGTTCTATTGGATGGCGATCACGTCGTTCAAGCCGAACGCCGAGCTTCTGAACTACAAGGAGCACAACCCGTTCTGGATCACCTCGCCGACGCTGGCACATATCAAGCACCTGCTGTTCAACACGGCCTATCCGACCTGGCTGAAGACCACGATGTTCGTGGCCGTCGGCTCGACCACGCTGTCGTTGTTCGCGAGCACGCTCGCGGCCTACGCGATCGAACGCCTGCGCTTCCGCGGCAGCCCCTATGTCGGGCTCGGCATCTACCTTGCTTATCTGGTGCCGCCGTCGATCCTGTTCATTCCGCTGGCGACCGTGATCGTGCAGTTCGGCCTGTTCGACTCGCCGATGGCCCTGATCCTGGTTTATCCGACCTTCCTGGTGCCGTTCTGCACCTGGCTGCTGATCGGCTATTTCAAGTCGATCCCCTATGAGCTCGAGGAATGCGCGCTGGTCGACGGCGCGACGCGGCTGCAGATCCTGCGGCGGATCACGCTGCCGCTCGCGGTGCCCGGCCTGATCTCGGCCGGCATCTTCTCTTTCACGCTGTCCTGGAACGAGTTCATCTACGCGCTCGCCTTCATCCAGAGCGGCGCCAACAAGACGGTGCCGGTTGCGATCCTGACCGAGCTCGTCACCGGCGACGTCTATCAATGGGGTGCGCTGATGGCGGGCTCGCTGCTGGGATCGCTGCCCGTCGCGCTGTTCTACTCGCTGTTTGTGGACTACTACGTGTCCTCGCTGACCGGCGCGGTCAAGGAATAGACTCTTTCTCTCGTCCCCTCTCCCCGTTCTTACGGGGAGAGGGCGGCGTGAGGGGCTCTATCGGCGCATACGGAGAGACGGACTCGCGGAGGCTCCCCTCACCCGACGCGCTCCGGACGATGCTTCGCATCGCTCGGCGCGCGTCGGCCTCTCCCCGCACGCGGGGAGAGGCGAAGCAATCAGCCCGCCGGCGTCATGACGATGCCCTTGTCCTTGGGCCAGCGGATGCGCCAGGCGAACTTGATCTCCTTGACCTCGCCGGGTTTGGCGTCGAACGCCCATTCCAGCACGCCGCGCTTGTCGCGCAGATTGGTCGATGTGGGCGGCGTGGTCGAGGACTGCATCTCGACCGCGATGTCCTCGTTCTCGCTGACCGGAAGCTGATCCTCGATCGCGATGCGGATCGGGAAATCGTGGCCGTTGCGCACGACGGTGCGGAACGAGCGCGCGTCGGTCTTGGATGACGAGATCACGCCGGTGGTACCTTCATTCTGCCGGATCACCGAGCGCTCGATCTTGATCTTGTCGTCGGCACCGAAGCCGAGCCGGATGGCATCGTTGCGCGCGGCGGCCGAGAATTTGCTGCGGCCGACGAAGGTACCGTCGCGGAAGATCGCGACCTTGCCCGGCAGGAGATTGGTGTCTTCGGCGAGCTTGAACGACGCTTCGAGATAGGCAGTCGGGTCCACGACCGGCGCGGCGCGGATGGCGATGTCAGGCGTGACAGTCATGGAAGAGATCAAGAGGCTCTTGGCGCCTTCATTGGCGCCCAGGCTAACGCGTCCGGATATCTGATACACGGCCTGGAAATCGCCGATCTCGGCATTGGCCTGCTGTTCGTCCGCGCGCTCGCGCTGCTCAGGCTCCGCCGCCTTGGCCATCGCCGGCGACTGCGCCTGCCGCGTCATCGGCGGCGGCGCCGCGGCGGGCATCGCCGAATCCGACATCGTGCCCAATGCCAGCGGCTTTGGGATTTGCGGATATCTGACGACCAGCGAGTTCAGCTCCGGCGCGCTGCCGCCGCGGTTGACGCGGACGGTGGAGACACCGAGGCTGACATTCGACCAATCCTCGCCGGTTGCCTGCGTGATCTCGGCGCGGCGCACCAGTTCAAGCTGCGGCTTGCGGTCCTTCGTTCCGGTGTCGAGACGCGCGTCGTAGAGCGGCAGCCAGCGCGCGTTGCGCACATTGTAGGTCACCCGCAACGTCGCCTTGGCGGCGGCGGCTGAGGCAACGTCGATCCGCACCTCCAGCTTGCTCGGCGGTTTTGCGGAACGCTCGGCCTCCAACTGGCCGATCTGGCGGTCGAGATCGCGCTGCTTGCGCGTGGCCTCGCGGATCGCGGTGTCGGCGGTCGCGATCTCCTCGGCGACCGCCGCAAAGGCCGCGCGCCATTCGGACATCGGCCGCGCCTCGCCCTTCTCGCCGATGCCGGCGGGCGAGGCCTCGGCAAAGCGCTCGGCGAATTTGCGCCGCGCATTGGCCGCATCGATCGTGCCTTGCAGGTTGCCGCGCTCGTCCTTCAGGGCCTCAATGCGCTTGTCGAGCTCGGGAAGATTGACCGGCGGTGCCGCGCGCGGCGGGCGGGCGTCGATCGAGCCGATGGTGAGCTTTGCCGTCGCATCGCCTTCGACCCGCAGCGACGAGGGATCGAGCGTCAGCGGAAAGTCCTTGGCGACCAAGGTTGAATCGCCGGACGGCAGGTCCAGCGTGATGATGCGGGTGATGCTCGCGCCATCGGGATAGACGGTGACGGCGTCGATGGCCGAACTGGCGTCCACGTCCGCGGCCCAGCACGGCGCAGCGACCGCCGCCGTAACCAGGACCAGGCTCGTCGTTGCCAGATATTTTGCAATCGTTCGCATAAAATTCCCTCCTGCCAGCCTCGCCGCGCCGCCAGCCGGGCGCGCGAGAAAATGCCTCGCCATCGGAATGAGACGCGGCAGGAAAGGAACTGGTTCGATTGAGGTTTCCGCGGGGCGCGCGGACGGCGATAGCGTGGCGGCGGCTCGCGTCATCCGGCCGCACGCGCCGGATGGCTGATTTTCAGCCCCGGTTCAGGTTTGCCCGTAGAGACGGCGGAGCAGGTCCGTCACGTTCTTGGCACTGGCCTTCTTGAGAATGCTGGCGCGGTATCCCTCGACCGTTCGCGCGCTCAGCCGCATCAGCCGGGCGATCTCCTTGTTGGTGAGGCCCGCCGCGAGATGCTCCAGCACCTCGGCCTCGCGCGCCGTCAACGGCTCGCAGCCAGCAAGCCACCGCTGCTGGCCGGCTTCCGGCTGGCCGAACTCGTCGATCGCGGCGTCGATGCGGTCGACGATCTCATGGCTTTGGAACGGCTTCTCGATGAAGTCGAACGCGCCGCTCTTGATGGCGTCGACCGCCATTGCAATGCTGCCATTGGCCGACGTCACCAGGATCGGTGCCATGCAGTTCTCCTCGCGGAGACGCCGCAGCGTATCGAAATGGCCGGGCTCCTGCATTTCCAGGAGCACGCAAGCGGGCATACGAACCTTGGCCTCGGACAGCAGCGACGCGCCGTCGGCAAAGCAGATCACGTCATAGGCCTTCCGCTGCAGTGCTGCGGAGAGTTCTTCGCGGGAGGAGGCGTCGGTATCAATGACAAATACCTCGCCCTTGGAAATCGTGTTTCCTGGCATCATATCCGGCTCAACAATGTTTTGGTCAAAAGCGTCCGAGACGGCCATCCGGGAATAAAACAACCCCGTCCCGGCGTACCGTCGTCAGCGCGGCATCAGTGCCAGCGCTTCGGTTTTGCTTATGTATGTTCCATCCGGTTCCGGGATTTGACGAATTGGGACATAAACTTTACAATTCGGGACATCTGCGGGAATGGCTGGTATGACCGATCTCATTCGCAGCGCAGCTCTGACCCATTATCCGGAAATTGCCCGGTCGGTCGGACTCGACCCCAACCAGATCATGCGCAAGGTTCGGCTTCCACTGGCCTGTTTCGAACGGCCGGAGGTCCGCATCGCAGTGACCGGCTTCCGGCGTCTGCTCGAAACGTCGGCAACATCTTCAGGTGCTCAAGATTTCGGCTTGCGAATGGCCGAGCACGGCGGCCTCACCAATCTCGGCCCCGTGGCGCTCGTGGTCCGCGAGCAGGCCACCATTGGCGGCGCGATCGAAGCACTGGCGCGCTACATCCACATCCATCACGAGGGCATGCGGCTCGACATCAGTCGCAGCGGACACAATATCGTCATCGCGCTCGCGCTGCGCGGCCGTCATCCCAGCGCATCCAACCAGTCCATCGATCTCGGGCTCGGAACCGTCCACCGCGTCATCCAATCGCTGATCGGCGACAAATGGCGGCCGCTCGAGGTGCACTTCCGCTATCCTCCGCCGCGCGATCAGAGCCGCCATCGTAAATTCTTCGGCTGTCCGCTCGCATTCAACGCCGAGATGGATGCGGTGGTGATTTCGGCCGAGGACATGAAGCGCAGGATTCCGAGCGCGCACCCGTTGATGGCGAGCTATCTGCGCAAGCGCGTCGAGGCCATCGACACGCGGCCGGGCGGCTGGGACGAAAAGGTGGACGAGGTCGTGCGCGCGCTGCTCGCCACCGGCAATTGCACGGTCGAGCGCGTCGCGGAGCATTTTGCGTGCAACCGCCGCACCATCCACCGTCACCTCGCCGACTGCGGCACCAGCTTCTCGGCCATCCTCGATACCCAACGCGCCGAGCTCGTCACCAAGCTGGTCGAGGATCCCGGCCGGTCGCTGTCGGCGATCGCCCAGCAACTCGGCTTCTCCGCGCAAAGCGCCATGGCCCGCTGGTTCCGCAGCCGCTTCGGCTGCTCGATCACCGACTGGCGCAAGGGCGTGCGACCGGCACGGCCGCGCGTGGATGGCAAAGCCGATGTCGGCGTGCAGGCCGCAAGGATCTAGGCCGCGCGCACCGTATCGAGGAAGCGGCCGACCTCGAGCTTGAGGCGGTTGCTGTCATCGGACAGCGAATGCGCGGCGGAGAGCACCTGCGAGGATGCCGAGCCTGTTTCGGTCGCGCCCTGGCGCACATTGGTGATGTTGGCGCTGACCTGCGTGGTGCCGGCGGCGGCGTTCTGGACGTTGCGCGAGATCTCGCCGGTGGCGGCGCCCTGCTCTTCCACGGCGGCGGCAATCGCCGAGGAGATCTCCGACAGCCGCTCGATCGTGCCGCTGATGGTCCTGATCGCGCCGACCGATTCATGCGTCGCCGACTGGATGCTCGAGATCTGCTGGCCGATGTCGCCGGTCGCCTTCGCCGTCTGCTCGGCCAGCGCCTTGACCTCGGAGGCGACCACGGCAAAGCCGCGGCCGGCCTCGCCCGCGCGCGCCGCCTCGATGGTGGCGTTGAGCGCCAAGAGATTGGTCTGGCCTGCGATGGTGTTGATCAGCTCGACCACGTCGCCGATCCGCGCCGCCGCCTTTGAGAGCTCGCCGACGCGGTCATTGGTTTGCCGCGCCTGATCGACGGCCTCGCTGGCGATGCGTGCCGATTCCTGCACCTGGCGGCTGATCTCGTTGACGGACGCGCTCAATTCCTCCGCGGCCGAGGCAACCGACTGCACGTTGGTCGCCGCTTCTTCCGACGCCGCCTCGACCATGGTGGCGAGCTCCTTCGAACGGCCGGCTGTGGACGTCAGCGACGTCGCGGACGCCTCGAGTTCTGTCGCCGCCGACGACACCGTATCCACGATCTGGCCGATCGCGCCCTCGAAATTATCAGCCATCCTGATCATGTCGGCGCGGCGACGCTCGGCGGCGAGCTGATCCTGCCTGATCTTCTCCTCGGCCTCGTCGCGCGCTTTCTGCTCGGCGTTGACCTTGAAGGTCTCGACCGCCTGCGCGATCTCGCCAATCTCGTCGGGACGCCCGAGGCCGGGCAGCACGATCGCAAAGTTGCCGTTGGCGAGCTCGATCATCGCCGCGCGCATCGCAGCGAGGGGCTTCGAGACGGAACGGCCGATGAAGAAGCCGAGGCCCAGCACGCCAAAAGCGATCAGGGCGATCGCGACCGCAATCCAGAACTGGATGCTGTCGCGCTCGACATTGTTGAGCCGGTCAGCCTCGGACCGGATGGCATCGACCGATTTCGAAACCTGCTCGATGACGGGTTCGACCGCCGAGAACGCCTCCGACATCGACTTGAGCGACGCCGCGAGCTTGAGCGCAGTCTCCATCCACGCGCCGAAGTCGCGCTGATAATCGGCGAGTTTCTGGCGCAGCTCGGCCTTGGCATCGTCACCGCCCGGCGCCGTATCGACACCAGCCTGGAATTCGGATGCACGCTTCTTCATGTCGTCGCCATATTTGGCGTCGCGCCGCAGCATGAAATCCTTCTCGTGACGACGCATCATCAGCATGGTCACCTTGAGCTGCGCGTCGCGGAGCTGGTCGACCTTGGTCTCGATGTCGTGGACGGAGGCGCGCAGGCGCCCTTCGAGGCCGGACTTTTCGTCGAGCCCGAGTTTCTGCCGCTGCTCGACGACCGCGGAAAAATGGCTCTGATAGTCTTTCAGCGAGGCGCTCATCGCGTCGATTTTCTGCACCAGCTCGGGCTTGCCGAGTGCCGCGACCTTGCTGCGCAGCTTCTCGATGTCGGCGGACGAGTCCCGCGCAATCTCGGCCTGGCGCTGCGCCTTGGCGGGATCGCTGCGCAGCAAGAAGTCCTTTTCGGCGCGACGCCCCTCGAGCAACGCGATTGCGATCCTGTTGTTCAGCTCGAAGATCGCGCGCGCATTGTCGGCCGCGTCGCGATAGACGGCCATCGCCCGCTCGCCATAGAGATGAATGCCGCCGATCATGACGACGCCGATGACGCCGATGACGCCGATTGCGGTGATCTTGTGCGTGAGACGAAGGGAGAGTGACCGCATCTGACGAAAGCCTCAGTTGTGGCTGATGCGGTCTATCAGGCGATATTGATTAAAAACTTCCGTTAATTTGCGGGCACGTACGATTACGTGTTTTATGACACAATGCACGTCAGAGTGCACATACGCCCAACAAAAAAGCACGGCGCTCGTCGCGCCGTGCTGCCTTACATACAAGCGTCGCGGGGACGCGAACGCGTTAGCTGTAGATCTCGAACAGTCCGGCGCCGCCCTGGCCGCCGCCGATGCACATCGTCACGACGCCCCACTTCGCCTTGCGGCGACGTCCCTCCTGCAGGATGTGGCCGGTGAGACGCGCGCCGGTCATGCCGAAGGGATGACCGATCGCGATCGAGCCGCCATTGACGTTGTACTTGGCGGGATCGATGCCGAGCTTGTCGCGAGAATAAAGGCACTGGCTGGCAAAGGCCTCGTTCAGCTCCCAAAGGTCGATGTCGTCGATCTTGAGGCCATGGCGCTTGAGCAGCTTCGGCACGGCGTAGATCGGCCCGATGCCCATCTCGTCAGGCTCGCAACCAGCGGCAGCCCAGGCGACGAAGCGGCCCATCGGATTGAGGCCGCGCTTCTCGGCGTCCTTGGCTTCCATCAGCACGACGGCCGCAGCACCGTCCGAGAGCTGGCTGGCGTTGCCGGCCGTGACGAACTTGCCCGGACCCTTCACCGGCTCGAGCTTGGCGAGACCCTCGAGCGTGGTCTCGGGGCGATTGCACTCGTCGCGGTCGACGACATAGTCGACGATCGATTCGGCCTTGGTCTGCTTGTCGACCACCTTCATCTTGGTCTTCATCGGGACGATTTCGTCCTTGAACCTGTTGGCCTGCTGGGCGGCCGCCATGCGGCGCTGCGACTCCAGCGAATACTCGTCCTGATATTCGCGGCTGACCTTGTAGCGTTCGGCGACGATGTCGGCGGTGTCGATCATCGCCATGAAGATGGCGGGCGCGGACTTGAGCAGCTCCGGGTCGATCGACTCCTTCGGCGTGCCGCCGCCCGGGATCGAGATGCTTTCGACGCCGCCGGCGACGATGCAGTCGGAGCCGTCGGAGCGGATCGAGTTCGCAGCCATCGCGATGGTCTGCAGGCCCGACGAGCAGAAACGGTTCACCGAGACGCCGCCGGTCGACTTCGGCAAGCCCGCGAGCAGCGCGGCCTGACGGCCGATATTCGGCGCGCCATGCGCGCAATTGCCGAGATAGCAATCCTCGACGTAGTCCGAGGCGACGCCGGCGCGATCGACCGCGTGCTTGATGGCATGCGCGGCCAGCGACATCGGCGGGGTGATGTTGAATCCGCCACGGCCGGACTTCGCCAGACCCGTGCGCGCGTAGGAAACGATGACGGCTTCACGCATTGCTTTCTCCCTTTTCGGACGACCTGAGTTGGCCGGTCTTGTACGGTCAGTCTTGGGACCATTGGTACACAAAGTTTGACGGCCGCGGCAAAGAAAAACGCCGCCTCCGGGAGGTGGAGGCGGCGCTTGTTCCGCAGATCGGAATATATGGTATGATGTTCGTCATTCCGCGGCGGCTCGAAGAGCCGAACCCGGAATGACTGCGTTACTCAGAACGTCAGCGCCTTGACCTGCTTGACCTGCGGCAGCGCCTGTACCTTGGCGAGCACGTCAGCCGGCACCGCGCCGTCGACCTCGACGAGTGCGATGGCGTCGCCGCCCTGTGAGACGCGGCCGAGATGGAAGGTCGCGATGTTGATCTTGGCATCGCCCAGGAGCCCAGCGAACTTGCCGATGAAGCCCGGCTTGTCCTCGTTGGTGACGTAGATCATCGTCTTGCCGAACTCGGCGTCGACGCGAATGCCTTTGATGTCGACCAGGCGCGGCTTGCCGTCGTGATAGACGGTGCCGGAGACCGAGCGCTCCTGGCGCTCCGTCGACACGGTCACCGTAATCAGGCTCTCATAGTCGCTCTGCGCGGCGCGGGTCACCTCGTCAACCACCATGCCGCGCTCCTTGGCGACGACAGGTGCGGACACCACGTTGACCTCGCCCAGCATCGGCCGCAGCAGGCCCGACAGCACCGCCGAGGTCAGCGCCTTGATCTTCATCGCGGCAACATGGCCCTCATAGGTGATGGTGACCTTGAGGATGCCGGTCTCGGTGAGCTGTCCGGCGAACGAGCCGAGCTTCTCGGCGAGCGCGATGAACGGCTTCAGCTTCGGCGCTTCTTCCGCCGTGATCGAGGGGAAGTTGATGGCATTGGAGATCGCACCGGTGAGCAGATAGTCCGACATCTGCTCGGCGACCTGCAGCGCCACGTTCTCCTGCGCTTCCGTCGTGGAGGCGCCGAGATGCGGGGTGCAGATCACGTTGGGATGACCGAACAGCACGTTCGAGTTCGCCGGCTCCTCGACGAACACGTCGAAGGCGGCGCCCGCGATGTGCTTGGAGTTCAGCGCATCGACCACTGCCTGCTCGTCGACCAGGCCGCCGCGGGCGCAGTTGATCAGGCGGACGCCCTTCTTCATCTTGGCGATCGCTGATGCGTCGACGATGTTCTTGGTCTTCTCGGTCAGCGGGGTGTGCAGCGTGATGAAATCGGCGCGGCGCAGCAGGTCGTCGAGTTCGACCTTCTCGACGCCGATGTCCTTGGCGCGCTCGGGCGACAGGAAGGGATCGTAGGCGATCACCTTCATGCGCAGGCCGAGGCCACGATCGGCGACGATCGAGCCGATATTGCCGCAGCCGACGACCCCGAGCACCTTGCCGGTGATCTCGACACCCATGAAGCGGTTCTTCTCCCACTTGCCGGCCTGCGTCGAGGCGTCGGCCTGCGGGATCTCGCGGGCGAGTGCCAGCATCAGGGTGATGGCATGCTCGGCGGTCGTGATCGAATTGCCGAACGGCGTGTTCATCACGATGATGCCCTTGGCGGTCGCCGCCGGGATCTCGACATTGTCGACGCCGATGCCGGCGCGGCCGATCACCTTCAGGTTGGTCGCCTTCTCGATGATCTTAGCGGTCGCCTTGGTCGCGGAGCGGATCGCGAGGCCGTCATAATTGCCGATGATCTCGGCGAGCTTGTCCTTGTCCTTGCCGAGGTTCGGCTGGAAGTCGACCTCGACGCCGCGATCCTTGAAGATCTGCACGGCAGCAGGAGAGAGCGCGTCGGAAATGAGAACTTTGGGTTTGGTCATGGATGTAATCCGTGGTGCGAGCTGCATTTACGGAGCGTCACCCGCGGGCTTGACCCGCGGGTCCATCTCTCTTGATTTGATGGATGGCCGGGTCGAGCCCGGCCATGACGAGAATGAGTTGGAACGCGTTACGCCGCCTTGGCGAGCTGCGCCTTGGTCTCGGCAAAGGCCCAGTCGATCCACTGCGTCAGGATCTCGACGTCCTTTGCTTCCACGGTGGCGCCGCACCAGATGCGCAGGCCTGCGGGCGCGTCGCGATAGTAGGCGAAGTCATAGCCCGCGCCTTCCTTCTCGATCAGCGCGACCAGCTTCTTGGAGAACTCCGCCTGCGCGTCGTCCGAGAGCGAGGTGATCGCCGGATCGGTGAACTTGAGGCACACCGAGGTGTTGGAGCGGATCGCAGCGTCCTTCGCCAAAAAGTCGATCCAGGGCGTCTTCGCCTTCCAATCGGCGAGCACCTTGGTGTTGGCGTCGGCACGCGCGATCAGCGCCTTGAGACCGCCGATCGACTTGGCCCAGTTCAGCGCATCGAGATAGTCCTCGACGCAGAGCATCGACGGCGTGTTGATGGTTTCGCCGACGAAGATGCCTTCGTTGATCTTGCCGCCCTTGGTCATGCGAAAGATCTTCGGCAGCGGCCAGGCCGGCTTGTAGGTCTCGAGGCGCTCAACGGCGCGGGGCGAGAGGATCAACATGCCGTGCGCGGCTTCGCCGCCCAGTGCCTTCTGCCAGGAGAAGGTCACGACATCGAGCTTGGCCCAGTCGAGCGGCTGCGCGAACGCCGCCGAGGTGGCGTCGCAAATGGTCAGGCCCTCGCGGGTCGCACTGATCCAGTCCGCGTTCGGCACGCGCACGCCAGAGGTGGTGCCATTCCAGGTGAAGACGATGTCGCTCTTGGGATCGACCTTCGACAGGTCGGGGATCTCACCATAAGCCGCGTTGAGCTTGGTGACGTCCTTGAGCTTCAATTCCTTGACGATGTCGCTGACCCAGCCCTCGCCAAAGGATTCCCAGGCGAGCGTGGTGACGGGGCGTGCGCCGAGCAACGACCACAGCGCCATTTCGACCGCGCCGGTATCGGAGGCCGGCACGATGCCGATGCGATAATCGCCGGGCACCTCGAGCACTTCGCGCGTCAGATCGATCGCGAGCTTGAGCTTGGTCTTGCCGACCTTCGCGCGATGCGAACGGCCGAGCGCTGCGTCTTTGAGATTTTGGGCGTTCCAGCCGGGGCGCTTGGCGCAGGGGCCGGAGGAGAAATGCGGCACGGTCGGCCGCGAAGCGGGCTTCGCTACAGTCATCGTCTACCCTTCCAGATAGTAAGCCTCCCGTTGGGGGGAGGTGTCCCGCCGCGGCTGATACGGGAATCGGGTAGAGCAGTCAAGGAACTTTGGGCGTCTCACGCTGGAGTGATGGCTCCGCGGGCGTTTCCGCAGACCCCTCGGCCGCAGCCTTGGCGTTGAGTAAGCCCAAGGCCTCACTGATCAATTGCGCCGCCCTGCGGCGGCTCGCGACCTTCAAAATGCACTGATGATCGGCCTGCACGACATAGTCGTTGCCGACCTTGATCAAGGAATAGCTGGTCATCGAAATCCCCCAAACTGCCCGCGCCGGATGGGAGACTCAACGATACACCAATCGTTCCACGGCGAACATGAACGCGCGCCCGGTAGTTTATCAGCTCTTAATGAACACCAACGCGCGAGCGAAATGTGCAGGCGTTGCAAGGGGTGCGACGGCTTGCGTCAAAAGCGGACAGTCATGCCGACATGGCTCGCGGTGAATCCGAGCCGCGTGTAGAAGCGCTGCGCGTCGACGCGGCTCTGATGCGTCAACAGCTCGACGAGCTTGCAGCCGCGCGCACGCGCCTCTTCGACCGCCCATTGCACCAATAGCTCGCCAATGCCGCGGCTGCGGCAATCGGAAGCGACGCGGACGTCCTCGATCAGGCCGCGCGAGGCGCCTTGCGAGCTCAAACCCGGCAAGATGCAGAGCTGAAGACAGCCGACCACCCTGCCCTCGCCGGTCTCGGCAACAACGAGGCGGAAGGTCGGATCGCCATCGACCTTCTCGAATGCGTCGAAATAGGACCCCGGCAGCGGATCGGTGAGACGTTCGCGCGCGCTGCCGAGATGATCGTCGGCGAGCATGGCAACGATCGCAGGCACGTCGTCGCGGCGGGTGCGTCGGATGGTGATGGAGTTTCCGGCCATGATTTGATCCAGAGCTCAGCGCACCGGGGCCAGGCCGAAGCTCTTCTCGGTCTCGCCGATCCAGCGTCGGATCGCAGCGTAGCGCGAAAGATCGAAGCCGCCCTCATGGGCAAGCCGGGTATAGGCCAGCAGCGAGACGTCGGCGAGCGAGACGGCGTCGCCGGCGAAGTAGTTGTTGTCTGCGAGATGCTGCTCCATCCGGTCGAGCGCGGAATAGCCGCGCTTCACCTTCTCCGGATCGAGCTCGGATGCGCTCTTGCCGAGATAGACCATCTGGAAGCGACACACGGCAATATAGGGCTCGTGGCTGTACTGCTCCCAGAACAGCCATTCGTCCATCTTGGCCGCGGCAAAGGCATCGCGCGGGATCAGCGCGCTGTCGCGCGCGAGATAGCGGATGATGGCGTTGGACTGCGCCAGCGTGCGGCCGTCGTCGAAGGCGACCGTCGGCACCTGGCCGGCGCCATTCATCCTGAGGAATTCGGCTGTGCGCGTCTCGCCCTTGCGGGTGTCGATCTCGATCCACTGATAGGGCAATGCGAGCCTGTCACAGACCCACTTCACCTTCAGGCAGTTGCCGGAATTCGAATCGCCGTAGATTTTCACAGCCGTCGCTCCAATACAGGAACGACAGAGCATCAGGGCCAAACGGCCCTGTCAACCGGCGCCATGCCGGTGCGTCAGAACTTGTAGCCGACGCCCGCGCGCACGGTATTGATGTTCGACTCGATGTTCGAGGTCACGCGCTGGAATTCGTATTCGGCACGGACGAACAGACCACCCATGAGCATGACGTCGACACCGAGGCCGGCGGAATATCCATAGACCAGCTTGGATTGGCTCGAGGACGTCGTGGCAGGCAGCACCGGTGCCGGAAACGCCGAGACGAAGCGATCGACCGTCTGATATCCGACCCCGCCGCCGAAGAACGCATAAGGGAGGAAGCATCCCCAGGCATAGCCGGCGCGCGCGCGCAGCGATCCGAAATCGGAGATGCCGACGGTCGCGGACGAAGCGGTGGTGGCGATCGCGGCGTTTGCGATGTTGTAGGTTATTCCTGTCGAGGCCGAGGTCGGCTTGAAGCCGAAGTGAATGTAGTTCGCCTCGATGCCGAGGACGACGTCGTCCCACTGCGCATTGTATCCGGCAAAGCCGCCAAAGCCGGTGTGGTTGCTTTTCGCAAGCGGCAGTCCCTGCCAGGTGTAGGCGGGGCCCGGCGTTACGAAGGTCGACTGGAGGTCGCTGTTGATCGACGGCGAGATCTTCGATGCGATGTTGCCGTAATCGGCTTGGCCGCCGACATAGTAGCCCTGCCAGTTTGTTCTGGAGGTGGACAGGCCGTCGGTGAATCCGCCGCGCAGGATGGGAAGATCGGGCATATCGGCCGCTTGCGCGGCGGACACCGACCCCAACATGGCAGCCACCAACATCAACCGACGCATCGCAACGCTCCATCGAACACGAACTTTTCGCCGGTGATCATGGACCGTTAACCTTAATCAATGGTTGCGCCGGAGCGTTTTCGAGCAATGAGCCTTGAAAAATACGCAAAGCAAAACGGCGCGGGATGAACCCGCGCCGTTAAGAGACTTTAACAGATGGAACGACCGATCAGCCCTTGGTGACCAGCGGCGGCGGCATGTAGGCCGGCGGGCTGTTGAGATCCCAGCGCACGCCGAGCTTCAGGTCGTGCGAGGTGAGGTCCCGGATCTTGATCGAGGTCGGGCCGGAGGCGCTGTTGTCGAACAGGCGGAAGTTGCCGGGCGCAGCGTCGCCGAGGTTCATGTAGCTGTAGGCCAGTTCGACGGTGAACCCGGGATTGACCTTGTAGGCGAGACCGGCGTGAGCGGCCCAGGCGAAGTTCCACTTCCCGTTGTCGGCGAAGTAGGCGACGCTGTTGTTCAACAACGGGCTGTAGGACACGCCGTCGTCGCGGAAGCCGCTGATCTTGTTGTAGGAGCCGCCGACACCGGCACCGATGAACGGGGTGATGCACCACCAGGTGCCGAGATCGACATAGGCGTTCGCCATGACGACCCATTCGGACTTGCTGCCGGTGTAATTGTTGACCCCGACGAAGCCGGGCCCAACGACGTTGTCCGAACCATGCAGGTTGGCCTTGCCGCGCCACTGCCCGATCACGTCGGCGCGGAACCAGTTGTTGAAGCGATAGCCGACACCGAGGTCGAACAGCGGGGACGAGTCGAAGCCGAGCCCCTCCGTCGTCTTCGTAAACCCAGGCGCGACGACGCCCTCGATGCTCTTGGCGCGCTGGTTGGTCATGCCGACGTCACCGCGCAGGTACCAGCCGCCGAAGTCGGCGGGCGGCGCCGGGGGCGCGTACATCGGAGGGGGAGCCGCGATCGGCATATCGGCGGCAAACGCCATCGACGAGATCAGGGTTGCCGCACCCGCGGCAAGGAGAGACTTCACGCTACGCATTGGCTTCGTCCTTTTGGCCGGTGAGGCAATACGGACGCCCCACGTTCTTGAAACTCACGGGCGGACGATGCCAGCAAATGCTTAAGCGCCACTTAACCCTAATTTTTAAGGTTGATTTTTTCTGACTACTCGCGCGGATGCGGCGAGAGCGTTGCAAAAATGCGGCGCCTCGCGCCCCAATTGCTAACAAACCGTGAAGGTGCAGCGCCAGGAAACAGGAAGTGTTAACGCGCGGGCCGCGGCAGTTTTGGCAGGAACACGGCAAGCAGCCCGATCGCAGGAAGATACGAGCAGACCTGATAGACGAACTCGATCGAGGTGTGGTCGGCGAGCTTGCCGAGCACGGCAGCACCCAATCCACCGATGCCGAATGCGACGCCGAAGAACACGCCCGAGATCATGCCGAAGCGATGCGGCACCAGTTCCTGCGCGAACACGATGATCGACGACGTCGTGGATGAGATGATGAGACCGATGAAGACGGAGAGCACCGCGCTTCCGACCAGCCCGACATAAGGCAGCGCCAGCGTAAACGGCAGCGCGCCGAGGATCGAGATCCAGATCACGATCTTGCGGCCGAAGCGATCGCCCAGCGGACCGCCGAGAAACGCGCCGACCGCATTCGCCGCCAGGAAGACGAAGAGATACATCTGCGCCGCCTGCGTCGACACTCCGAAGCGATCGATCAGGTAGAAGATGTAGTAGCTGGAGAGACTCGAGACGTAGAGCTGTTTCGAGAACAACAGCGCGACCAGCACGAGCAGCGCAATCGCGACGCGGCGCGAGCTTGGCCCGTCCGGATGGGCGTGAAGCGGTGCGACTTTCTTGGCGGTGATCTGCGGCGCATACCAGCGGCCGATGCGCCAGAGGATGAGGATCGCGAGGAACGCGATCGACGAGAACCAGGCAATGCTGCCCTGCCCGAACGGCACGACGATCAGCGCTGCGAGCACCGGCCCCATCGAGGTGCCAAAGCTGCCGCCGAGCTGAAACACCGATTGCGCAAAGCCGTAGCGCCCGCCGGACGCCAGCCGCGCGATGCGCGCGGACTCCGGATGAAATACCGCCGAGCCGAGCCCGACGAGGGCGGCCGCAACGAGAATGACGAGGTATTGCTGCGCGACGGCCAGCAACAGCAGGCCGAAGAAGGTCGAGGCCATGCCGATCGCCAGCGAATAGGGCTGCGCCTTCTTGTCGGTGTAGTGCCCGACCACCGGCTGCAGCAGCGAGGCCGTGAACTGGAAGGCCAGCGTGATCATGCCGATCTGCGCGAAGTCGAGCGCATAGGTGTCCTTCAGGATCGGATAGACCGAGGCGATCAACGACTGCATGGTGTCGTTGAGGAAATGCGAGACGCTGATGCCGGCGAGCACGATATAGGCCGGCCCCGCGCCGGGCTTGGCATTGGGCTTGGCATTGGACTTGGCATTGGACTTGGCAGCCACAGTCGCCACGTCGCTCACGACGACGGGCTCGGTCAGCGTTTCCTCGGCGACGACGACAGGCTTGTTCAAGGGAGCATCCCGGAGAGGCGCGGCGAACCGCCGCACCGCTTACCTACGATGACGGTGGCCGTGCGACCACCGCCAATCGTCGATAGCTGGATTGCGCTTAAGCCGCCGCCTGGCCCAGCGCCGAGACGATGGTGTCGACGACGTCCTCGACCAGACTGCGGTCTTCGCCCTCGCCCATCACGCGGATCACCGGCTCGGTGCCGGAGGAGCGGATCAGCAGGCGGCCGTGGCCGTTGAGGCGCTTCTCGCCGTCCGAGATCGCCGACTTGACGTCGGTATCGTCGAGCGGCTTGCCGCCCTTGTGGCGGACGTTCTTGAGGATCTGCGGCAGCGGATCGAAGCGATGGCAGACCTCGGAGACCGGGCGACGCAGCTTCTGCACCACGGCCAGCACCTGCAGCGCGGCGACAAAGCCGTCGCCTGTCGTGGCGTAGTCGGACAGGATGATGTGGCCGGACTGCTCGCCGCCGAGATTGTAGCCGCCGCTCAGCATCTGCTCGAGCACGTAGCGGTCGCCGACCGGCGTGCGCACGAGATCGAGCCCCTGCCCTTTCAGGAAGCGCTCGAGGCCGAGATTGGACATCACGGTGGCGACGATACCGGGACGCGACAGACGTCCGTCTTCCTTCCAGCTCTGCGCGATGACGGCCAGCAGCTGGTCGCCGTCGACGATGTGGCCGCGCTCGTCGACCAGGATGACGCGATCGGCGTCACCGTCGAGCGCAATGCCGATATCGGCGCGCATCTCGCGCACCTTCTTCGACAGCGCCTCCGGCGAGGTCGAGCCGCATTCCTTGTTGATGTTGAAACCGTCGGGCTCGACGCCGATCGGGATCACGTCGGCGCCCAATTCCCACAGCGCTTCCGGCACCACCTTGTAGGCCGCGCCGTTGGCGCAATCGACCACGACGCGCAAACCGTCCAGCGACAGGTCGCGCGGCAGCGTGCGCTTGGCAAATTCGATGTAGCGGTCGTGCACGCCGTCGATACGGCGGGCGCGGCCCAGGCTCGCGCTTTGTGCCAGCCGCTTGTCAATGGGCTCGTCGAGCAGTTGCTCGATCTGCTTCTCGACGTCGTCGGAGAGCTTGAAGCCCTGCGGGCCGAACAGCTTGATGCCGTTGTCCTCGAACAGATTGTGCGAGGCCGAGATCATCACGCCGAGATCGGCGCGCATCGATTTTGTCAGCATCGCAACCGCCGGCGTCGGCATCGGGCCGACCAGCAGCACGTCCATGCCGACGGAGGTGAAGCCCGCCACCATCGCGTATTCGATCATGTAGCCGGACAGGCGCGTGTCCTTGCCGATCACCACCCGGTGGCGATGATCGCCGCGCTGAAACGCAAGACCGGCCGCCTGTCCCACCTTGAGCGCGAGCTCAGGCGTGATCAGTCCGTTGGCGCGGCCTCGAATCCCGTCCGTACCGAAATATTTGCGGCTCATGTGATCCCCCACGCGGCAACCAGGAATCCCCAATACAACCACGGGATGCCCGAGCGGGCACCGCCATCCCTGATTTGCTGGGGTCTTATAATGCCTGCGCGGCTAACTTGGCTTCAAAAAATATGATGAATCATTACGGAACCGGGCTCGGGGCCAAGCCGGTAACCTGTTGTTAACGCTGATTTTCCTGATTATCGCACCGGTGGCGGCGGAACCCTCGACCTAACGGGTGCGCTTGATGTGGTGGTCGGCCCGGCTCGGCGGCGGCTGGGTGACGTTGACGGGATCGGAGGCCGGGAAGGTCTCTTCCAGCCCCTCCTCGAGGGCTTCGTCCAATCGCTGCTTCTCGACGCTGTCGTCAGATTTCGGCGGAGTGTGCGGTCTGGTCATCACGACCTCCTCGCAAACGATTTGGCTGCGCATCCAACCATGCTAGATGACCATGAAATCTCCTGATGCAAGGACGGGCCGGGGAAACGTTCATGAAGCACATCACCTGCATTGAAGACCTGCGCGAGCTGCACAAGCGGCGCGTGCCGAAGGCGTTCTTCGACTATTGCGACCGCGGCTCCTATGCCGAGGAGACGCTGCGCGCCAACCGCGAGGATCTTCAGCACATCAAGTTTCGCCAGCGCATCCTGGTCGACGTCTCCAAGCGCGATACGTCGACGACGATCCTCGGCGAGCCCTCGACCATGCCGCTGATCCTGGCGCCGGTCGGCCTATTGGGCATGCAGCATGGCGACGGCGAGATCCACGCCTGCCGCGCCGCGCAGGCCGCCGGCATTCCGTTCACGCAGTCGACGATGTCGATCTGCTCGATCGAGGACATCGCCGCCAATGTCGAGAAGCCGTTCTGGTTCCAGCTCTACGTGATGAAGGACCGCGGCTTCATCAAGGAGTTGATCCAGCGCGCTGCGGCCGCCAAGTGCAGCGCGCTGGTGCTGACGGTGGACCTGCAGGTGATCGGACAGCGCCACGCCGACATCAAGAACGGCATGACAATCCCGCCCGAATGGACGCTGTCGAAATTCATCGACTTCGCGACCAAGCCCGCCTGGGTCTCCGGCGTGCTGCGCGGCAAGCGCCGCACCTTCGGCAACATCGCCGGCCACGTGAAGAACACCGAGGACCTCAACCGGCTCGCGGAATGGACGGCGTCGCAGTTCGACACCTCGCTGAACTGGAAGGACGTCGACTGGATCCGCAGCATCTGGCCGGGCAAGCTCGTCATCAAGGGCATTCTGGACGTCGAGGATGCCGAGGAAGCGGCCAAGACCGGCGCGCAGGCGCTGGTCGTCTCCAACCATGGCGGCCGCCAGCTCGACGGCGCACCGTCCTCGATCGAGGTGCTGCCCGAGATCGCCGACGCAGTCGGCTCCAAGATGGAGATCATGTTCGACGGCGGCATCCGCTCCGGCCAGGACGTGGCCCGCGCACTCGCGCTCGGCGCAAAGTCCTGCATGATCGGCCGCGCTTATGCCTATGGTCTGGGTGCCGGCGGCCAGGCCGGCGTCGCCAAGGCGATCGACATCATCCAGAAAGAGCTGCTCACCACCATGGGCCTGTGCGGCGTCAACAAGGTGGACGAGATCGACGATCACATCATTGCGGTGTAATCCGCCGTAGGGTGGGTTAGCTCTGCGGTTGCGCGAAGCGCAATCCGCTGAGCGTAACCCACCAACTTCGAGCCGCATTTGCGGAAGCATGGTGGGTTACGGCTTCGCCTAACCCACCCTACGAAGCACCTCACATCGGCGGCGTCACGCCATCCCTGCCGACATTGACGCGGCCCGCCTCCAGCGAGCCGTCTTCCTTCTTCGCCGCGCCAAAGATGATCAGCTTGGCACCCGGCTTCACCTCGCTCTTGTCGGCTGCGACGAAGGTGACGACCGGCGTGTCCGGCGGCACCACAACCTTCTTCTCGCCGTCCTTGTACTTGACCAGGATGTTCTGGCCATCGGTGCCCTTGACCGTCTGCGCGACCGTCGCATTGGTCATGGTCGAATTGGGCAGCGCATCCCAGGGACGAAAGCCTTCGGCGGCGCCGCGCTGGTTCTCCGGGAAGATGTGCACCGCGATCGCCCGCTGGGTGCCGTCGGGCTCCGGCATCGCGGTGACGCCGATATAGGACCCCTCCTTGATCTCCGAGAGATCCGTCTTGACGACGGCGAAGACGGCGACATTGTCGGTCATGCGCACCTTCGCGTCGCTGCCCTCGCGCGTCTTGATGCCGAGCGTGTTGCCGTCAACCGTTTCGATGGTGCCGCGGATACGGACCGTCGGGGCCTGCTGGGCGATGGCACAGAGGGAAGACAGGGCCACCATCGCGACAGCGACGAGCGGACGCGCAAACGTCTGACGTTGAACGGGCATGATGACTCTCCGATTGTCCCACGAGAGCAAGACCCCGGACGTCGCCCGATATTCGCTCAAGACTTTGTGAGATCGGCCTCGACCAGCGCACGCAGTTCCGCCGTGACCTCGGGGCGCTTGCCGAACCACAGCTCAAAGCCGCGCACCGCCTGGTGCAAGAGCATGCCGAGCCCATCGGCGGTCTTCAGGCCCCGCGCCGTCGCGGCTGCGAGCAGCGGCGTGACCAGGGGAACATAGACGAGATCGGCCACGACGGCGTCTTGCGGCAAGCGTGTCACGTCGATCTCCAGCGCGGGCTGGCCGTGCATGCCGAGCGAAGTCGTGTTGACGAGCAGTCTTGCGCGCGGCAGCACGTCGGCGACAGCACTCCACGCGATCGGATTCACGCGCGGCCCGAACTCCTTCGCCAGCGCCTCGGCGCGCGCGACGGTACGGTTGGCGAGATGCACGCGTCCGATGCCACGCTCCAAAAGGCCGAACACGACGGCGCGCGAGGAGCCGCCCGCCCCCAGCACCAGCGCCTCCTTGCCTTTGTCCCAGCCCGGCGCACTGGCGTCGAGATTGTTGACGAAGCCTTCGACGTCGGTGTTGGTCGAGCGCAGCTCGCCATTTGCAAACCAGAGCGTGTTGGCGGCGCCGATCGCCCTGGCGCGCGCGTCGGGGGTCGAGAGCGCGAGCACGCCCTCCTTGTGCGGGAGGGTGACGTTGGCGCCGACGAAGCCGCGCAGCGACAGCCGCAGCACGAAGTCGCGCAGATCGTCCGGCGGGACGGCCTCGATGACATAGCCGCCCTCGATGCCGAGCGTGCGCAGCCAATAGCGATGGATCAGCGGCGAGCGCGAATGCGCAGCCGGCCATCCGATCAAGCACGCAGCAGGCACCTTGGACACGACGCTCCCCTTGCACGGTCCCTCCCGGGACATTGTTGCAGGCGATCCATTTCGCGTCCCGGCGGCACTGTCAAGCAGGCGGACGGCGCATCACGGCAGGGGCATCAGGGATGCCGTCGGCCACGACAGATGATCACGGCGATGCCCGCGGTGGGGAGCCCACGATGTCACGCCCGAGGCGATCGCAATTGCCATCGACAGCGGCAGCCCGTGTGTTCGCGCGTGATGCTCACGCGCCCTGCAATGCTCCGATGCGGCGTGCGGCGTAATCCCGTCGCGACGATGCGCCAGCTCATGCTTCCTGGCACGATCATCGCCGGGATCATGCCCCCACCCGGCGCGGCGGCCCCGGCTCCTTCAGGCGAACGCCACGCCCACCGCTTTCGCTGCGCGCCTGCTCGCCGATCAAATCGACGCCGGCCCGGTCGAACGCTTCGACCACCTTCATCAGCGTCTCGACCACGCCGCGAACATTGCCGGTCGAGGCCTCCATCCGCTGGATGGTCGGCAGCGAAACGCCGGCGAGTTCAGCCAGGGTTTTCTGGTCGATGCCGAGCAGCGCCCGGGCTGCCCGCATTTGGAACGACGTGATCACCCCTGCCTCACATATGGAGATTTATTATTGATATCTAATACTAGGACAGTGATGTTAAATACATCATTCGACTGAGAACGCAAGCTCTCGCACGAAGGGCCGGGAGACGCATCCACCGCGGACGATAGGGGCAGCCGCTCAGCAGCGGGTGAAGCGTGCGGAGTCGCGCCGTTTCGGTGCGCTTGGATCCGTGCGTGAGAACGCCGCAGCGATGGTGCCGCCGCTCACCTTGCCCGAAAACGTTCCGGCGCCGCGCGAGAATGTCGCGTTCATCGTGATCTGCGAACCCGTCAACGTTCCGTTGCCCGAGCCCGAGAACGTGGCGCCGTCCCTCGTCTTGCCATTGATGGATGCGCTGACGTTCGATCCGTTCTGCTGCAAGGACATTTGCCAGACGAAACCGCTCGCCCAGGTGCCGCAATACGTGCCCGAAACGGACGGCGCATCCTGCGCAATGGCGTCGGTTGCAACAAGCGCAAGCAAGGCCGCGCCTGCGACAAGGCGAATGCTCACGACCCCCTCCCCAGTCCTGTTCGATCACGCAAACGAACTCACGACGCCTGCGAGGGCGTCATGAGTCCGATTGCAGCACGTTACGCCGCGTCGCGATGCGCGGCGATGATCTGGTCGGCGGCGCGCCCGGTCACCTCGGCCATATGGTCGAACTGGCGCGTAAAGCTGCCGGCACCGGCGGTGGCCGACCGCAACTCCACGATCAGTTCGCCGATCTCGGCCTCCGGCATCATGGCGCGAACCGAATCCCAGCCGCTCCAGCCGTCGCGGGTGTCGAAGCCGAGGATCTGGCCGCGCCGTGCCGACAGGATCGCGTTGATCTTGGCGGTGGCGTCGGTCGGACAGACGATCTCGACCACGTAGATCGGCTCCAGCAGCACCGGCTGGCACTGCGGCAGGCCTTCGTTGAGCCCGATCCGCGCCGCCGTGCGGAAGGCGAGATCGGAGGAGTCGACGCTGTGGTAGGAGCCGTCGGTCAGCGTCACCTGCAAATCGGTGACGGGGAAGCCGAGCGGGCCGCGCGTCAACCCGTCGACGACGCCTTCCTCCACTGCGCCGATGTAGTTGCGCGGCACCGCGCCGCCGACAACTTTCTCGGCGAACTTGAAGCCGTCGCCGCGCGGCAGCGGCTTGATCTCGAGCACCACGTCGCCGAACTGGCCGTGGCCGCCGGACTGCTTCTTGTGCCGGCCGCGCTGGGTGATCGGCTTGCGGATGGTTTCCTGGTAACCGATCCCGGGCGGGTGCGATTTCACGCCGACGCCAAAGCGGTCGCGCAGACGTTCGCTCGCGACACGCAAATGCATCTCGCCCTGTCCCCACAACACGGTGTCGTGGGTCTGGGCGTTCTGCACGATCCCGAGCGAGGGATCCTCCTCGTGCAGCCGGGCCAAGGCCTGGCCGAGCTTGACGTCGTCCTTGCGATCGTTGGCCGCGACCGAGATCGCCAGCACCGGCGGGACCGGCTCCACCGCGATCAGCGAGGCCGGCTGGGTCTTGCCGCTGGAGAGCGTATCGCCGGTCTTGATCGGATCGAGCTTGCCGAGCGCCACCGTATCACCGGCTTCCGCCGACGGACGCTTGCTGTCATAGGCACCGCTGACGGCAAGGATGCCGGACACGCGGCTCGCCCCTCCCGATGAGGATTGCAGCGTGGCGCCGTCGTCGAGATGGCCGGCGAGCAGCCGGGTCAGCGACAGCTTGCCGCCATGCTGCAGATGCAGCGTCTTGAAGACGTAGCCGAGCGCGTCCTTGCTTTCGGGCGCGCCGAGGCGCTTTGCGGTCTCGGCGATTCCAGGCGCCTCGTGACGCAGCGCCTTCATCAGCCGCAACACGCCGTTCTCGCGCGAGGCCGCGCCCAGCAGCACCGGGCAGATCAGGCCTTCGCGCAGTTCGCGCGCGAGGTCGTCGAACACGGCGTCACGCGGCGGCTGGATGTCCTCGAGCAACTGCTCCATCAGCGCATCGTCGTGATCGGCGAGCTTCTCCAGCATCGAGAAGCGGGCCTCCTTCTCGCGATCGAGATCGCCGCCTTCGAGCGCGACCACCTCGGATGCCTTGTGCTCGCGATAGATGAAGGCGCGTTCGAGCGCGAGGTCGACAAATCCCTCGATCAGCTCACCCTTCCAGATCGGGATCTGCCGCAGCACCAGCGGCACGCGCGAGGCCGGCTGCAGCATCGCGAGCGTCTCGCGGATGCGCTTGTTGGCGCGATCGATCTTGTTGAGGAACAGGAAACGCGGGATCTTCATCTCCTCCAGCTCGCGCAGGATGATCTGAAGCTGCGGCAGCTTCTTCTCGTCGGCCTCGCAGACCACGACCGCGGCGTCGACCGCAGGAAGCGCGGCGCGCATGTCGTGGGCGAATTCGACGGAACCGGGACAATCGAGGAAGGTGTAGCTGTCGCCCATGAAACTCGTGGTGGCAGCAGTGAGGCCGACGGTCATCTTGTGATGACGGGCCTCCGGACTGGCGTCGCCCACCGAGGTACCGGCGTCGACGCTGCCGGCGCGCGGGATCGCGCCCGTTCGCGCCATGATCGCTTCAAGAAGAGTGGTTTTACCGCTTTGGAAAGGGCCCACCAGCGCGATGCACCGTGGACCGCGGGGACTTCTGACGTCTTGTCCCATTCGCCGCCTCCTTCATCTGGAGCTCGGCCCGTGATTGGGTCGGCGCGACGATGCTCTGCCCGTCCTTTGATTTTGGCAAGCGCGAAAAATCGCTGCGGTGCGTCGTCCGTTAGGTCGAGTCTCAACGGCCGGGGCGGAGTTCCAGACTCTCCAGGCCGGCGGCGATGCTGACCCCGACCTGGCCCTGCACACTGAGCGGCTGGAGCGCGATCGAATTGTTGGAGCCGCCCACCAGCACGTTACCGCCGACGCCGACGCCCAGCGTCGCGCTGCCCTGCGCGCCGACATAATTGCCCGACAGGTCGCCCGGTCCGAGCCGGTCCACCGGCGCGAACACGCCCCAGGCCAGCGCGGTTTCCTGGGTGATGCCGATGTCGAGGCCGACCTTGCGAATGGTTGCGACGTAGCGGTCCTCCGGGAGGCCGTCGGCGCGCAGCACGCAACCGAGGTGGGTCACCGACCCCACGACGAAGCCGATGCTCGCGCCGCCGCGGCATTCGAGCACGCCGACCCGCACCATCCGCTGCTGCGCACCGGCCGCAACGATTGACGCAACGAGACTGGCGGCAACGAGCCCGGCGAGGGCGAATGAACGGCGCATGGGAAATCTCCGGCTGGAAATATGATGCAAGCGAAGGACGATCGGCGCAGCACAAGCAGCGCGCGATGCTCTATGCCATAACATCCTCTGCGGTGCCAGATTGACCGGAGGCATAAAAAAGGCCCGCGCGACGCGGGCCTTTTCTTCTGATGCGGTGTGGATCAGCGCAGATTGCCGCAGAAGCGCTGGATGCGCTTGCAGGCGTCTTCGAGGTCCGAGGTCTTGGTGGCATAGGAGATACGGAATGCCGGGCCGAGGCCGAAGGCCGAGCCCTGCACCACGGCGACGCCTTCGGTCTCCAGCAGCTCGGTGACAAACTGCTCGTCATTGCCGATCACATTGCCCGACGGCGCCTTCTTGCCGATCGTGCCGGCGCAGGACGGATAGACGTAGAACGCGCCTTCGGGACGCGGGCACTCGATGCCGTTGGCCTGGTTGAGCATGGAGACGACGAGGTCGCGCCGCTCCTTGAACACCTTGTTGTTGGCAGGGATGAAGGTCTGCGGACCGTTCAGCGCTTCCACCGACGCCCACTGCGCGATCGAGCACGGGTTCGAGGTCGACTGCGACTGGATGGTCGCCATCGCCTTGATGAGCTGCGCCGGACCGCCGGCATAGCCGATGCGCCAGCCGGTCATGCAATAGGCCTTCGACACACCGTTCACGGTGAGCGTGCGGTCGTAGAGTTTCGGCTCGACCTGCGCGACGGTGGTGAACTGGAAGTCGTCATAGACGAGGTGCTCGTACATGTCGTCCGTCATCACCCAGACATGCGGATGCTTGACCAGCACGTCGGTGAGCGCCTTGAGCTCGGCCTTGGTGTAGGCCGCGCCGGTCGGGTTCGACGGCGAGCACAGGATCACCCATTTGGTCTTCGGCGTGATCGCGCGCTCCAGCGCTTCGGCCTGCAGCTTGAAACCGGTCGCGGCGGTACAGACCACCGACACCGGCTCGCCGCCGGCCAGCGCCACCATCTCGGGATAGCTGACCCAATAGGGCGCCGGAATGATCACCTCGTCACCCGGATTGATGGTCGCCATCAGCGCGTTGTAGAGCACCTGCTTGCCGCCGGTGCCGACGATGATCTGGTTCGGCTTGTAGGCGAGACCATTCTCGCGCTGATACTTCGCGATGATCGCTTCCTTCAGCTCGGGAATGCCGTCGACCGCGGTGTACTTGGTCTTGCCGGCCTGGATCGCCTGGATCGCTGCCTGCTTGATGTTGTCGGGCGTGTCGAAGTCGGGTTCGCCGGCACCCAAGCCGATGACGTTGCGGCCCGCCGCTTTCAGCGCGCGTGCTTTATCCGTGACCGCGATGGTCGCGGACGGCTTCACACGGTCGAGCGCAGCGGCAAGGAAGGACATCGTCATCTCCTGACAAGCGTCGTGAATCCAGTGTTGGTCACGACTCTGATTGTGGGAATGGAAACACCCTAGGACGGGTGGCGCTGCACCGCAAGAAACTTCCGCAATTGCCGCAAAAGTTTACGTGAGTGGCGAGGTCCACAGCCTCGGATTTGCGCAAGATTCGTAAATTTTCGCGGCAAAATGGCTCATTTCCGGCAAGGCCCGTCCTACCGACCGCGAGGCCTCGCCCGATCCGCAATTGCACCGAATGGATTGCTCCGAGCACGCCCAACGACGACCGCCGGTGGACCTTGACGACGAGCACGCAACACCAAGCGAGCCGTTACAAGTCTTGCGCCGGAGACTGCGATCATGCGACATGAATCGTGCTGCGCGCCGATGATTTGCAAGGGCGATCTAATTGTCGCGCAAGCGTGATCTGAATTGTTTGGTTGCGTTGAAAAGATATTTCGCACGTTTGCAGTGCGGTAGAGTTTTCGAGTTTTTCTAGCGCCCGGGCCTTGCGGCAGATTCGCATCGGCATCATTGTTTAGCCGCGTTGCGGGACGACATGTCCCGCGACCGTCGTCGTCAGGATTCAAAACAAGCGAATGTACAAGCTCTATTCGATGCAACGCTCCGGCAACAGCTACAAGGTCCGCCTTGCGCTGGCGCTGCTGAACGTTCCCTATCAGGCGATCGAGATCGACATTCTGCGCGGCGAGAGTCGCACGCCGGATTTCCTGGCCAAGAATCCGTCCGGCCAGGTGCCGTTGCTCGAGGTCGGCGAGGATCGCTATCTCGCCGAGTCCAACGCCATCCTCTGGTACGTTTGCGGCGGCACGCCGCTCGCGCCCGAGCAGCGCATCGATCGCGCCGAGGCGCTGCAATGGATGTTCTTCGAGCAGCACGCGCTCGAGCCCAACATCGGCGCCGCCTATTTCTGGCTGTCGCTGGTCAAGGGCGGCCGCGACCTCCAGACCCACGCGCTGGAGGACTGGATGGAGCGCGGCTATGGCGCACTGCAGGTGATGGAAAACCACCTCAAGACCAACGAGTATTTTGCCGCCCGCCAGCTCACGGTCGCCGACATCGCGCTCTATGGCTACACCCACCTCGCCGACCGCTGCGACTTCGACCTCTCGACCTTCCCGGCGGTCCGGGCCTGGCTGAGGCGGGTCGAGCAAAGCCCCGGCTTCGTGGCGATGGACTGGCAGCCGGCCGACATCGACAACCCCGCCAGCATCGCGGCGGGCGCCTAAACCGGCCGAAACAGCGGGGATAGCGGCCTAAACAGCGGGCACAACGTTAACCTTTGCCGCGATCTCGCCGCATTCGGCGCGACGGCCGCCAAACTATTGCCTGTAGGAATTGTGACAGTGGTCTGCGTCGCGGGTGATTCGCTCGCGCGTCGAAGGATTTAGACCATGATTCGGGAGTCCGCCACGACGGGCTTTCAAAGCCAGCTAACACCCGCTGCCTCGTCCCGGCTGACCAACGCCGTCGCGGCGTCGCTGGTGATTGCCGCCTTGTCGCTGTGCCTGAGCGTCAGCCTCACCGTGCTGTCGACCAAGGCGACGATGGCGATGACGCTGCACTGACGCAGCCTCACCCTCGATCACGGTCCAGAGCGCCCCATGAGGACACGCGCCGACCCGCATCGCGACAGGACGTCGATGAGAACACCGGTCATCCTGGTTGTCCTGACGCTGACCGCGGCCATCCTGGTCGCGGTGCTGATGCTCGCCGGCACGCGCAAGAGCGCGGGCACGACGCTGCACATTCCGGCCGAGCATATCCAATTGACAGCTTGAGCCGTCCGCTCAAACGCGCGGCGATTTGAGCTAAAATCAGCGCAAAGCTTGTCGCACCGCCTCAGCCGCTCCTTAAGCATCGGCTGCGAAACTCCATCCCGTTTTCGCAAACGTCAGTCACACTTACGCCCCACCTCGTCCTGGGAGTGTGCATGCGGTTCGGATGGCGAGCGATCTGTGGTCCGGCGCTGACGGCAGCGACCGCGCTGCTGGCGCTCCTGCTCGATCGTTTTCTCCCGGTCCCCTCGCCCGCTCCGCTGTTCGTCTGCATCGTCGCCTTTGCCGGCTCGCTCTCGGGACTCGCGTCCGGCCTGGTCAGCGCGGCCATCGCGGTGATCGGCGCGGCGCTGTTCTTCCTCGACCATCGCGGCGTGTCCGGCTACGTCACAGGCGATCTGGTGCGGCTCGGCTTGCTGGCGCTGACCGCGGCCGGAACCGCGGGGATTACCGGGCTGATGCGCCAGCGCCTGCTCGACGCCTTCGCGCTCGAACGCCGCCATTACGCCACGGCGGCGCGGCTATCGGCCGCGCTCGACCAGGTCGACATCGGTATCGTGCTGCTCGACAGCGAGACGCGCGCGGAATTCATCAACCGCGCCTTCCGCGACTATTTTTCGCTGCCCGACGAGAAGGCCGACAGCCGGCCGCCCTTCATCGCGCTGATGTATCACGGCCGCGACACCGGCGCGTTCGAGCTACCCGAGGACGAATTGAGCGCCTTCATCGCACAGCGGATGGAGATGGTTCGGATCGGCGACGCCACGCCGATCAACATCAACCTCGCCAATGGCGAAGTGCTGCGCTTCAGCTGCACCGCGCTGCCCGACGGCGGGCGCATGCTGAGCTACACGCCGGTGACCGACCTCGTGCGCCACACCGACGAGACCTCGCGCGCCGATTATTATCGCGCGCTGCGCGACCCCGCAGGCCGCAAGCTGATGCGCTATCTCCGCGTCGCCGAATAATACATTGATCATTGCATTCTCCATCCCGTATGAAGGAGCGCCCTGCTTCCTCTGCGATCGCGGAATTCCAACATGTCGCTCACCATTCGCCCCGTCACCCGACAGGATTACGACCAGTGGCTCCCGTTGTTCGACGGCTACAACGCCTTCTACGGCCGCTCCGGTCCGACGGCGCTTGCGCCCGAGATCGTCAGCATGACGTGGCAGCGCTTCTTCGATGCCTATGAACCCGTGCATGCGCTGGTCGCCGACGACGACGGCAAGCTGCTCGGGCTGACGCACTATCTCTACCATCGCAGCACCACCGCGATCGAACCGTCCTGCTATCTGCAGGATCTGTTCACGCTGGAAGCCGCGCGCGGCAAGGGCGTCGGCGCCGCGCTGATCCACG